>CAIXCS010000199.1 GCA_903918025.1 uncultured Actinomycetes bacterium | reverse complement strand
CTCCTAGCCTACGACACGCTCTCAGGGCATTGGTTCAACAGCTTAGGAAGCGATGAGTTCGATTCGATTTCCAAACGGATCGGCAACGTAGCCACGAACCACTGAAGCGAGCTCATGATCGGGCGTCACCGGAAAGCCCGCAGCGTTGAGGACGGCTTCGAGTCCATGGAAATCTTCGACCACGAAAGCGGGATGTGCTTTCGTGGCAGGTCGAAACTCTTGGTCAATACCCAGATGGACAAACGCGTCTCCGGAACGAAGCCAGCACCCGCCCCGCTGGGCAAGAGGTTCTGGCTTTTGCTCTTCAATAAATCCCAAAAGTTCGCAGTAGAACGTGCGTGCCAGCGGTTCACCTCCAGCAGGAATCGCAATCTGGAGGTGATCAAGGCGGCGGATCAACGGTGCCATCACACTCATTGTTGTCCAAACTCTCGTGCAATGGTGGTTTGAGGGGCCCCTAGGAACGAACTAGGGTGGCGAGCCTCATGGGTTCTCTGATCAAAAAGCGCCGTAAGCGCATGCGCAAGAAGAAGCACAAGAAGATGCTCAAGGCAACGAGGCACCAACGTCGTCGGGCGGGTAAGTAGCAGCAGCTACTCCTGTCGACCGTCCCACCTAGGTGGCACAGTCTCGACTTCGATCACGGTAAGCCTTTCCCCTTCGAGCACGACGTGCTCATCGAGGCCTACGTCCTTCATGTTTCCTTCGTAGAACAGCGTCGAACCACTGCCCGCCAATGACGGAGCGCTGCCGGTTCGTCGTTCCAGTTCATCCATCAATGAGCTCAGCGCCGGAGCCACCATTCGTGCAGCACGACGAAGGTCATTTCGATGATGACCGTGGATGCTTCCCGCACCGCACTCGTCAAATGCTCGGTAGACCTCTGCGGTATTGACCGAGAAGTCGGGCACCACGAGCGTGAAGGTGAGCCGTTCGAAGGGCATTGGATCGACAACTTCACCAATACCGCTCACTAGTGCTCGCCCTCCCACCAGACAGAACGGGACATCTCCCCCGAGGTTTGCAGCTCGATCAAGATCAAGCTCACCTCCCCACCGAAGAACCGCAGCCGCATCTGACGAACCTCCTCCAAGGCCACCACCAACGGGGATGTACTTCTCAATCTCGACCGAGGCGGATCGATCTATCAACCGGAGTGCAGCATCGCAAAGATTTTCCCCGCCACCGTCGAGGATCTCTGCCCGGCTGCCTGGATGGGCATGGACGGTCGTTCCATGTCCACCTTCGGTAATAGCGACGGTGTCAGCGAGACTGACTGAGAGCATTTCAGATTCAAGCAAGTGGTAGCCGTCTGAACGGAGGCCAACGATTGCGAGCGAGCGCGTGAGTTTGGCTGGTGCAAGATGCCTCGAGGTCATGGAAGGCACCTTGCCAAAGCTGCAAACTCATCGAGTGACAATTCCTCGGCTCTCCTCGAACCCTCGACACCAGCAGCAAGAAAGTCCTCCGGACCGAGCAGTTGCTTGAGGGTTGATCGGAGCATCTTTCGACGTTGCGCAAAGGCCCGACGAATGAGATCAAACAGCACTTCCGGTTCAACTCCCTCACAAGAAGCCGGAGGCGTGTGTCGAACAAGTCGAATCAGCACCGACTCAACATTTGGCTTCGGAACAAAGACGGCTGCTGGAACCTTGCCAACCACACTTCCATGGGCAAAGTAGGCAACTTTTGCCGAAACTGCTCCATACGCCTCTGCTCTTGGAGGAGCAACCAACCGTTCACCAACTTCGCGCTGCACCATGATCACCATTGACGAAATTTGTGGGACTTCCTCAAGAATTCGCATCACCAAAGGGACCGACACGTTGTAGGGAAGATTGGCGACAAGGGTCGCTTCCTCCCCCATCAAGAGGTCAGCAACGTCAACGGTCATGGCATCGGCGTGAACGACCCTGGCGGTCGTGTCAAGAAGAACTTCCTCAAGAGGACCGACGAGGTGGCGATCGATTTCAATCGCTATCACTCGTGCTCCAGTTTCCGCGAGTGCCAGGGTCAATGAACCAAGACCGGGGCCAATCTCGATGACCAGATCACCTTCGCCAATTTCGGCCAACCGTGCAATCTTTCGGACCGTATTCGGATCAGCAACAAAGTTTTGCCCGAGCGCTCTACTCGGGGAGAGCCCCCGTTCTTCAAGAAGCCGCAAAATTGTTGGACGTGAATGGGTCACCAGGTCAGTTTGACTCGGATAACTCCCTGAGCCAGCGGTGCCAGTCGTTGAAAGACCGTGTCGTTGAGGTCAATGATCCTGACCTGACTCGGCCCCTTGCGATCACCAACCATGCACGTCGCCACTTTTCCGTTTGCGAGGTTGGTGATCCGCACTTTCGCTCGAAGTGGAATTGCCGTCGTGGTGGCGCACACCACTGAAGGGCCGAAGTAGACACCCTTTGCCGGGGGTCGGTAGTACGTCGCAAGGCCAACAAGCGTCCGGGGCGGAAGTGTTGACGTCGTAGTTGTCGAGGTACTCGTTGTCGTTGTTGTTGTCGTTGTCGTTGTCGTCGAGAGCGTGGTCGTTGTTTTCACCGTTGTAGGCGTGTGCGAGGTCGTCGTTGCCCCGCTCGAGAGCGACGATGAGAGGACGACCACGCTCACGAGCGCCGCCAAAGGAAGCGTGCGTCGCAGATTGTTGTGAAGGAAGGGCACGGTCGAACCTCAGAAGGGAGGGCGGGTCGGACGGCATTGTCACGCCCGAGTCCTCAACGCTAGGGACTTGGCGCCACTTGGTCAACCTAGGAAACGACCGGCTTCTCAGCAACCAAAGATTTTGCGAGCATTTCTTGTCGTCGCTTCAGCGACCTCTTCAAGTAACAGGCCCTTTGCTTGCGCCACTGCCATGCCCACGAAAGGAACATAAGACGGTTCGTTTTGTTTTCCCCGATGAGGAACCGGGGCAAGAAATGGACTGTCGGTTTCAATGAGGAGGCGATCTAGGGGAACAGTCGCAGCAGCTTCCCGAACTTCTGGAGCCTTGGGAAACGAGACGATCCCCGAGAAGGAAACCGTCATTCCCGCGGCGAGACACCGTTCTGCTTCTGCTGGTCCCCCGGTGAAGCAATGGAGGACGGTCAATGGAGGGACGCCCTCACTTTCAAGAATGGTGAAGAGGTCGTCCCACGCATCTCGAGCGTGAATGACGAGAGGAAGTTTGTAGGTGTGTGCAAGGCCAATTTGCGCGGCAAAGGTCCTCTGCTGATCATCTCTTGGACTGTGTTCGTAGAAGTAGTCGAGACCACATTCGCCAACTCCCGCAATGTGCTCACTCCCGGTTGCAAGGAGTTCTTCAATCTCAGCAGTTCCAGAGGTTGCTTCGTGGGGGTGCAGGCCAACAACCGCCCGAACCACTGGGACAAGTGTTCCAAAGGTTCCCTTCGAAACATCGCTCGCAAGGGCGATTGCTTGTCGTGAGGTGTCGGCATCGGTGCCAACGCAAATAAGCGCACTGATGCCCTGCTCTCCCGCTCGACGAAGGGGACCTTCTACGTCCAACTCGCCATCGGTGAGATAGCGCTCCTGGAGGTGACAGTGCGAGTCAATCCAGGTCGTGCTCATGGCTTTCGTCGGGGGAACAGCGGTTCTCCCTTTTCGACGGGAATCCCACCTGGATACCCTCCCCAGGTCATTACGTCGTCGAACGGACCATTGGTTGGTTCTCCAGAGAGTCCAATCCTCCGCCAAATCTCCTTCGTGACCGAGGGCATGGCGGGGCTCGCCAAAATTGCAACGAGACGCAGAACCTCGAGACAGTCTCCAAGGACCGCATCAACGGCGGGACCGGGCTCTTGCTTCCACGGCTCAACAGTCTCAAGCGCGGAGTTCGCCGCCCCAATGAGCCGCCACGTTGCCTCAAGCGCGGCGCTTGGTTGAAAACCATTCCACGCTGCGACTGCCTCGCCAACGACTTCGGCGGAGATTGCTGCAATAACACTCTTCGGATCGGGAGCAGGACCAACTCCTCCGCACTTCGAACCAACAACGGTCGCGACTCTTGCAACGAGATTTCCAAGATTGTTCGCAAGGTCTGCGTTATACCGGCTGACGATTCCCTCAAGGGAAAAGTCCCCGTCATTGCCGAGGGCAGTCTCTCGCAGGAGGTAGTACCGAATTGGATCAACACCAAAATCCTCGGTCAGCGCCTTCGGGGCGATGTCGGTCAACTTCACCGGAGCTGACGCATCGTTCGCCATTGACTTCGACAACTTCTTGCCGCCGACCAGCAGCCATCCGTGCACGTAAATGTTGGCGGGCGGGTCAATGCCAGCCGCCATACACATTGCCGGCCACCAAACACAGTGGAAGCGAAGAATTTCCTTGCCAATCAAGTGGTGCACGGACGGCCACCACTCGTTGAACCGCTCTTGATCAACGCCATAGCCAATGGCGGTCAAGTAGTTGATCAGGGCGTCATACCAGACGTAGAAGACGTGGTCGCCGTCCCATGGAACCGGAACGCCCCAGGTAAGCGAGGTTCGGGTAATCGAAATGTCTTGCAGCCCACCTCGAATAAAGCTCAGGGCTTCGTTTCGCTTGGTAGCTGGTTGCACAGCAGTTGGATTTGCCTCATACCAAGCAAGCAACTGGTCCTCGAATGCCGAGAGCTTGAAGAAGTAGTTGTCTTCAGACATCTCAACCACTGGCTTCCCGTGGACTGGGCACTTCTCATCAACGAGCGCGTCTTCGGTGTAGTAGTCCTCGCAACTCACGCAGTAGAGGCCCGAGTACATGCCCTTATAGATGAACCCGCGATCGTGAATCTCCGAGAGAAACGCCTGCACGGTCTCACGATGGCGAGGCTCCGTTGTTCGAATGAAGTCGTCATAGGCAATGTCGAGCCCATTCCATGCCTCTCGAAAAAGCTTCGACGTTTGGTCAGTCCACGCTTGTGGGCTGACGTCATTCGACGATGCAGCATCGGCGATTTTTTGACCATGTTCGTCGGTCCCCGTCAACGAGAACACCTCATTGCCGAGCAAGCGTTGAAAGCGCGCAATGGCATCGGCATTCACGGTGCAATAGGCGCTGCCAACATGCGGCGCGTCATTCGCGTAGAAGATTGGGGTCGAAATGTAGAAACGGGCCACAGCGTCAGCGTAGTTCCGAGGACTTCAGGAGCCGGGCGACGACTCTCGCAACTCAAGTGCCCGGTCATAGGTTGCACGTTGATCAACCTGGAACGCAGTGGCCACAGAACGCGCCACGTCTTTCATTCGCTCTCCTCGTTCAAGTCCAGCGAGGAGTGCTTCGTCAACCGCATCAGTATCGAGTTCTGCAGGCGTGCCGGGGCCGATCACGAGCACGACTTCACCTTTCACCTCGGTGTCAGCGAACCGACGGGCAAGGTCACCAAGCGGAGCTCGGGTGATGGTCTCGTGAACCTTCGTGAGCTCCCGAACAACCGTGGCAGACCTCCAGTCGCCAAGCGCAGCCGCGAGATCGCCCAACGTTTCAGCTGTCCGATTTGGCGACTCGAACAGAATCGAGGTTCGCTCTTCATGGAGCAGTGAGGCAATCCGAACCGCACGTGCTCGACCCTTTCGCGGGAGAAAACCTTCAAACACAAAGCGTTCGGTCGGTTGACCTGAGACAACCAATGCATCAATCGCAGCGGACGGTCCAGGAACGATGGAAACGTTGAGACCCCGATCATGCGCAGCGGCAACGAGTCGACTCCCTGGGTCTGCCACACCTGGCGTCCCCGCATCGGTCACGACTGCCACGAGTTGACCGGCAGCGACCAGATTGCAGACTGCCTCTACTTGGGCCGATTCATTGTGGTCGTGCACCGCCCAAAGACGCTTTGGGGACGCATTGAGTTCCATTGCTGACAACAGCGCCCTCGTTCGACGCGTGTCCTCGCAGCAGATCACCGCTGCATCTCGAAGAACTTCCCGTGCTCGGTCAGAAAGGTCTCCAAGGTTCCCAATCGGCGTGCCGACGAGCACGAGGCGCCCAATTGCTGCGCCAAGTGGCTGAGGGCTGGGTTCGAGAATCTCGGAAATTGGGGTGCTCCCCTTGGGCTAGGATCTTCAGTCTTATGTCGAAGCGCACTGTAAAGCGGAAATTGCGAGCCAAGAAGAAGGCCAACCACGGCAAGAAGCCGAACTGCGGTCGCGGCTAACTCAGCATCCCCGCCAAGAAAGACCCTTGTCGTCTATCTGGCGAACCATCAGGCTCGGAACGTCAGAGATCAGTCCGTCGACGCCATAGCCCAGCAGCCGATCCATTGACGGCGCATCGTTGATGGTCCATACGTGGACAACCTTTGACGTTTCGTGGGCAACTTCGACGAATGCTTCGTTGACCACCACGAGGTCGCCGAAGGTCTCAGGCACCTGCAGTGCAACCCATGGCGTCTCTTCGGGAACCGCCCCGGCTTGCACGGCGGACCAGAAGGCCGTCGTTTCTTCCGTTGCCGCACTCGTTGAGAACTCTGGCGCAATTTCGCGGAACGCCTTGATCGCTTTGTCGCTGAAAGACGCCACAATCACCGAATCTGACCGGTCGTACTCCCGAAGCAGGTCGGCCAGGGGCTGCTCGTAGGGCACGACCTCAGGCGAGGTTTGTTTGATGTCCATATTGAGCACGGTGTCAGGAAACCGCTCAAGCACCTCACGAAGGGTGGCAATCCGGTACTCATGGTCCTGCGGCGCCCTTCCCCGAAGTGGATAGGCATCATCAGGAAGTCCGGGGCTGACGTCGGCTCCAGGCGCCCACCAATAGGCATTGTCCAGCTCCTGAAGTTCTTTGAGCGTCAACGCACAGATTTGACCGGCCGCATTGGTCGTTCGATCGACAGTTTCGTCATGGCAAACCATGAGGTGGCCGTCTTTGGTCATATGGACATCGAGTTCAATAGCCGTTGCACCACTACGTAATGCTTCGGCGATGGTCCCGAGGCACGATGACGGACCCTCATAGGCGCCGCCTTGGTGGGCAAAGGCAATCGTGCGACGTTCAAGCCAGGGATTTGAAACCATGGGCTGAACCTAGCCCTCCGAGCCCGAGTTGGCTCGCTTCTCGTGTGGTTCAGCCATCGTGACTTTTTCAACGTAGAAGGCCAAGAACGGAATGATCCCAGAAAGAATGAGGAGTGCAATCTTCCCCTTCGAAAGATCGAACTGTTTCACGAGTCCCGGCAAGGTCAAGAGGTACGCGACGTACAACACGCCGTGAAAGGGCGAGAAGGTCTTCGGTGCAGTAGCTCCGAAACCAAAGATGAGAATGAGCAACGTCAGGATCGCCAAGGCAACACCAACAACGAGCGCCATGACCTGGTACCGCTTCAGCACTGCCGCGGCTAATGGCTCCACTTTGATCTCCCTTTTTCATCAAGCGCCTTCAGATGCTCGTTATATGCAGCCATTTCAGGATCGACATCGGCCGTTCTTGCTTCAGCCTCTGCCTTTGCTGCCGCTCTCGCCTTGGCCTCTTCTGCCTGCCGCTCGGCGACCTGCTCGGGCGTTGGCTTCTCGGTATGGAGCAACATCCACCAACCCCAGAGGCCAAACAGCGCAAGTGCAGGCCACTCGAGTGCGTAGACATAACTGAGTGAGTTGCCCGCCGATGCCCGAGATGCCTGCCAGACCGCAAGCCAGATGCACGCAGGAATCCACAGTGCCAAACAGAGATGGGCAAGGAGAGCTCTCTTTGACAACCAGCGACCTCGCACGGCTCAAGCCTAGTGAGGTTCTGAAGTTGGGTCAGAGGAGCCCGTGTTCAATCGCAAGCGCCTCGAGGTCTTGCTCAGGACGGCCACCCATGTGCGAGATCACTTCACCTGCACAGAGACTTCCAAGTTCCCCGCAAGACTCGAGGTCGAACCCTTGCGTGAGACCAAAGAGGAAGCCCGCGGCATACAGGTCGCCGGCCCCGGTTGTCTCGACGACCTCACCAACCAACGTTGCGGGAATAACAATTCGGCCCGAAGGACTCACAATGACGGACCCCTCGGCCCCATTCGTGACGGCGGCCAAAATTCCCGTCGCCTCGAGGGCATCGAGTGCCGCTTCAAGGGTCGGCGAATTGAAGAGCGCCATGGCTTCATCAGCATTGGCGAAGAGCACTTCAATGTCTTGTTCGACGAGATGAAGAAAATCAGCTCGGTGCCGATCAACGCAGAACGAGTCAGACAGTGAGATCGCAACCGACCCACCTGCCTCGTGTGAGGCCTCAATTGCCTTCGCAATTGCTGCCTTCGCGACAGGCTCGTCGTACTGGTAGCCCTCGATATACAAGACACTTCCGCGCCCAACAAATTCCGGGTCAACGTGATGCTCGGTCAAAAACGCACCAATACCGAGGTGAGTTGCCATGGTGCGCTCATGGTCTTCAGTGACAAGAATCACGCAGCGTCCGGTTTCGGTTGACGACAAGTCCCCTTGTTGCAGCTCGGTCAGGATCACTGGCTCAAATAGCACGCCGGCATCGCCGATCGCCTCAACGAACCGGCGGCCCGGAGCATCGTCAGCAATCCGACCAATGAATCCAGCCGTCCCTCCAAGCGAGGCAATACCCGCCATTGTGTTCGCGGCAGAACCGCCCGACACTTCGACGGTCGTGCCGAGCGTCGAGCAGATTTCTTCAGCTCGAGGCGCGTCGACCAAGGTCATGGAACCCTTTGGAAGGCCAAGATCACTCAGGTGCGCATCACCGACAACTCCAAGGACGTCGACGAGCGGAAATCCAATGCCCACGACATCGAGGGCCAAGACGTCCCTCTTCGTTCTGAGCAGTACCGGCTGTCCCTCAATGGTCACGGCGAGAGGCTAGTGGAGAGGGCGGACTAGCCTTCCAACATGCCAATTGCACAGGACAATCCCTACCGTCTCCCTCGCTCGGTTACTCCGACGCTCTATCGAATCCGCCTCACGCCGGATCTCGATCAGGCGACCTTTGCCGGCACCGTTGAAATCGATCTTGAGATCAATGAGCAGACCACCACGATCGTGCTCAATTCGATCGAACTCGACATCACGAGCGCCGTCCTGATGACAAATGACGGTCGAACCATGGCACCGTCATGGGAATACGACCTTGAGATGGAGCGGGCAACCTTTACCTTTGCCGAGCCGCTCTCGGGGGCTACAGGGGAACTTCGCCTTGCCTTCACTGGAATTCTGAACGATCAATTGCATGGCTTCTACCGTTCAACCTTCGTCGACGATGAGGGAACGACGCGGACCATCGCCACCACGCAGTTTGAAGCAACTGACGCCAGACGCGCATTTCCCTGCTGGGACGAGCCCGACAGGAAGGCCGTCTTTGAAGTCACCCTGGTTGTTCCTGCCGAACTCGCCGCCTACTCAAACTCGCCAATCGTGCTTGAGCGCGATCTCGGCGACGGAACCCGCGAAGTTGTCTATGGACCAACCATGAAGATGTCGACCTACTTGGTTGCCTTCGTCGTCGGACCATTCGAAGAGACGCCTGTTGTTGAGGTTGACGGCGTGCCACTCCGAATCGTGTATCCAAAGGGCAAGGCACACTTGGCACCCTTTGCGCTCGACATTGGCGCATTTTCCCTTCGCTTCTTCTCTGAATACTTCGACATTGCGTACCCGGGCGACAAGCTTGATCTCATTGCCATCCCTGATTTCGCTTTCGGCGCAATGGAGAACCTTGGTTGCGTCACGTTTCGAGAGACCGCGCTTCTCGTTGACCCAGAGCATGCAAGCCGTCTCAACCTTGAGCGCATTGTCGATGTGGTTGCCCATGAAATCGCCCACATGTGGTTTGGCGACCTGGTCACCATGGGTTGGTGGGAAGGCATTTGGCTCAACGAGGCCTTCGCCACCTTCATGGAAGTCCTTTGCACTGATGCCTTCAAGCCAACATGGGAACGCTGGACCAGTTTTGGGCTTGAGAAGGAAATGGCTCTTGCCCTCGACGGCCTTCACGCAACCCGACCAATTGAGTACGAGGTTCGTTCCCCTGAAGAAGCAAACGGAATGTTCGACTTGTTGACGTATGAAAAGGGTGGTTCCGTCCTTCGAATGCTGCAGCAATTCATTGGCGAGACGGCATTTCGAGATGGCGTTCGGCTCTACCTGAAGCGCCATGCCTATGCCAATACCGTGACCACCGACCTTTGGGATGCCATTGAAGAAGCGTCTGGCAAGCCGGTGCGCCAAATCATGGACACCTGGATCCTTCAGGGTGGACACCCGCTCATCACGGTTGATGGTGGAATTGTCCACCAGAGCCCCTTCTCCTATGGAGAAGTTCCAGCTGGTGCCACGAGTGCCATCGGCACCACGTGGCAAGTTCCACTCCTGACCAGGAATCTCACCAGCCACGACGTCACCGCAACCCAACTTGGTGCCGAGCCCGTCAACCTTGGCAATGGCCCAGGTTCGGTGCTGGCCAATGCGGGCGGTGCAGGCGTCTACCGCGTTGCCTACGCAACTGCTGACGCAGCGGTGATTGCCAAGTCACTCTCGAGTCTCGCTCCGCTTGAGCGTGGCGTACTCATGAATGACGCTTGGGCAACAACGCTTGCCGGGAAGATGGAACTCTCTGCATTCTTTGACCTCGCCTCAAATTTGGGCGACGACGACGAGCCGGCGACTTGGGGTGCCGTAGTCCGTGCCCTCGCTCTCCTCAATCGTGTTGCTGCAGCGAGCGACCGGCATTTTGTTGCAGCTGCCGCTGTCAGCCTCCTTTCTGCCAAGGCCGAGTCTCTTGGCTGGGAACCACATGCCGGTGAAGGCGAGCGAGTTCCAGGAATGCGTGCACTCCTGCTCGGAGCCCTCGGAACCATTGGACACCACCAACCCACGATCGAAGCAGCGATCGAGCGCTTCAACGGTTCGGCGACGCTCAATCCAGACCTTGAGCCGTCGATCCTTGAAATTGTCGGAGCGCAGAACCGCCCCGGTGCCTTCGAGCGGGTCCTCGAGCGGTACCACCAGCCTGCGAATCCCCAGCAAGAGGTCACCTATTTGATGGCGCTCGCCCATTTCGGCGACTCTGCTCGATCAGCCAGCACGTTTGAGATGGCGAAGCATGAAGTTCGAACGCAGAACGCACCATTTCTCATTGCCCAACTCCTGGCCAACCGGATCACCGGCGGTGCAACATGGTCGTTGGTGGAGTCGAACTATGAGTCGCTGTTGGAGAAGTTCCCAGAGAATTCGCACTCACGCATGCTGAGTTCGGTCTCCATGCTCTGCGGCGATCCAGAAGCAGCTGCACGGGCGACGGCGTTCCTCACGGCAAACCCGATCAAGACCGGCCAGTTGACGGTTCGCCAGTCACTCGAGCGGCTACAAAACTCTCTTGCCTTCGGCACGAGTGTTGCCGGGAAGCTCGAGAGTGTCCTGGCGCCCTATCAAGGCGCATAGATGAACCTTGGTGTCGCGGCAACCGTTGGACTGACGGTCGGGCTGGCGGAACTCCCCGACAAGACCATGATCGCAACCTTGATCATGGGGACGAGAGTTCGGCCGCTCTACGTCTGGATCGGCGCGTCAATTGGCTTTGTGGTCCATATGGCGATTGCGGTGCTCGCCGGAAAGCTCCTCCTCCTGCTTCCCCATACGGCGCTTGAAATTGTTGTAACGATTCTGTTCTTCGCTGGTGCTGCCTACCTGTTCTTCGTTACTGAGGAAGAGGAGGAAGAAAAGGGCGAAAAGGAAGCAGAGGCGGAAAAACCCGGCACCGGTTTGAAGGTGGTCTTTGGAGCGTTTTGGGTCATCTTCCTTGCGGAGTTCGGAGACCTTTCCCAGATTCTGGTGGCAAACCTGACGGCGAAGACGGGTGATCCTTGGGCGACGTTCGCCGGTGCGTCCATCGCACTCGTCATCGTTGCCGGGCTTGGTGCCTATGGAGGCAAGGCACTTCTTCGGGTGCTTCCTTTGGCACTGCTTCGCAAAGGCTCAGCGCTCGTGCTGTTGGGCTTTGGCCTCTATTCACTTTGGTTAGTTGTGCGCTAGTGGAAGCATCACGACTCGCTCAACTCATTGCCTCGGCTCGATCGGCTCGAGGCTTCATGCCCGATGACGAAGGGCTCGCTCTCTACGAAGCTGCACTCGGTGCTGGGACCGAGCCCGCAGTCTCACCGACAGTCCTTCTCGAGGTTGGTTCTTGGTGTGGAAAATCAGCCACCTATCTCGGGGCTGCAGCTGAAGCAACGCATTCAGTGCTGGTCTCGGTTGATCATCACCATGGTTCCGAAGAAAACCAGGAAGGTTGGGACTACTTCGAACGTGAACTCGTCGACCCTTCAGACGGGCGTCTCAACACCCTCCCCTACTTCCAACGGCAACTTGCCGACGCTGGTCTTGAACGAAGCGTCACCGGCATTGTTGGCCACTCGGTTGACGTCGCCGCCTGGTGGACGACGCCACTGTCGTTTCTCTTCATCGACGGTGGTCACGGAGAAGAACCTGCATGGGCTGACTGGAATGGATGGACTCCTCACCTGGCGCTCGGGGGAACCCTGGCAATCCACGACGTGTTCGAGAACCCTGAAGATGGCGGTCGCCCCCCGCATGACCTGTTCTGTCATGCACTTGCTTCCGGTGCCTACAGAGAGATCTCAGCCACCGGGTCACTCCGGGTGCTCAAGAAGCTGACGTAGGCACTCGAAGAATTACTCGGCTCAATCGAAGAGTTCGGGGAATCGGACTGGGCATGAGCGACCACGAATGTCCATCTTGAGTAGCAGATACACACCAAGCCCCCATTCGTGGACTGCATGAAAACGAGGCCTGCCGCCAAGCTCGTTGAGTGAGCCGCTGCAAGTCCTCTCACGTTGTCCAAGGTTCCACTGGCTCACGAAGATTCACGCGAGAGATGAACATGGTGAAAGTTGCATCGAAAGGTGATCGGGAGTCCACGAAGGGCAAACGGTAGAGTCGTGCGCGAGGCGGCGACTCGTTTCGACCGGGAAAGGCAGCGCAGCATGAACTCGAAGTCGTTCCGTGCAGCAGCGCTTGCCATCGCCCTAGTAGTGGGACTTGGGGTCGGAACGACGGTCAGCGGTGCTGTTGCGAAGAAGTGCGCAGGCATGCTGGTGCGGGGGTAT
>CAIXCS010000198.1 GCA_903918025.1 uncultured Actinomycetes bacterium | reverse complement strand
GTTTCCAATGGTTGCGGCTGGATGCACCAATGATGAAATTCTCGTCCATCCAAGTCAGCAGGTGACGAAGTGACCCCAGAACCCGTTGAGTATGAGCCAATCTCGGGAGAGATCCACCACCACGTCCTGTCGGTGCTCGTTGAGAACAAGGCCGGTGTCCTTCACCGTGTGGCGGGACTCTTCTCGAGACGCGGCTTCAATATCTACTCCTTGGCGGTCGCACCGACCGATCCGAGTCACAAATTCAGCCGAATCACGATCGTCGTCGATGCGGCATCGGCGCCACTCGAACAAATTGTGAACCAGCTCGACAAGCTGATCAATGTCGTGGAAATCGATCACGTCAATGAACGCCAGGTCGTCGAGCGGGAACTCTTCCTCGCCACGATCTCCGTCTCCGCTGAAGAGCAGACTGCGGCGATTGCCCTCTGTGCCAACGTTGGTGCCCAGGTCGTCGACGCTGGCGCAGGTGAGATGACGGTCATGTTGGCTGATCACCCAGACTCGATCAATGCCTTCCAAGAATTGCTCGGAGTCTTCCGGATTGACGAGCTCCACCGAACTGGCCTAGTCGCCCTGCCTAAACTGTCCGCCCAGTAGCTCGGCGACTTCGAACTCGCCAAGCAATTCAATCAATCTCTTCTCACAATAAGGAGCAACAATGGCAACGATGTACTACGAGCGTGACGCTGATCCGTCTCTCATTGCAGGACGCAAGGTCGCAATTCTTGGGTATGGCTCACAGGGCCACGCTCATGCCCTCAACTTGATGGAGTCGGGTGTCGACGTCCGCGTTGGTCTTCGCGAAGGGTCATCGTCGGTCGCCAAAGCAACCGAGGCAGGCCTCAAGGTTCTCGGTCTTGCCGAGGCTGCTGCTTGGGCAGATCTCATCATGGTGCTCCTGCCAGATACTGAGCAGAAGGCCGCCTACGAGTCCTACATTGCTCCGAGTCTCAAAGAGGGCGATGCGCTCTTCTTCGCCCACGGATTCAACATTCGCTTTGGTCAGATCACCCCTCCAGAGTTTGTTGACGTTGCGATGGTTGCCCCCAAGGGACCCGGACACCTCGTTCGCCGGACCTACACCGAAGGGGGAGGCGTTCCAAGCCTCATCGCCGTTCACCAAGATGCGTCAGGCTCAGCCCATGCATTGGCGCTCAGCTATGCCCACGCCAATGGCGGAACTCGAGCAGGAGTTCTCGACACCACGTTCACCGAGGAAACCGAAACTGACCTCTTCGGTGAGCAGGTGGTGCTGTGTGGTGGCATGACGGAACTCGTTCGCGCTGGCTTTGAAACGCTGGTCGATGCCGGCTATCAGCCCGAGTCTGCTTACTTCGAGTGCCTCCATGAACTCAAGCTCATTGTCGACCTCATGTACGAGCAGGGCATTGCTGGCATGCGCTACTCAATTTCTGACACCGCGGAGTACGGAGATCTCACCCGTGGCCCTCGAATCATCAACGACTCGGTTCGGGCAGAAATGAAGAAGGTGCTCACCGAGATCCAAGACGGCACCTTTGCCGAAGAATGGATCGCGGAGAACCGCAATGGGCGACCGAACTATGAGCGCTTGAAGGCCGAAGGCGCAGCGCATCAGATCGAGTCAGTTGGCGCAGAGTTGCGAGCGATGATGCCGTTCATTTCCGCCGGCAAGACTCGGGTCCAGGACGCCTCCGGAGGCTGATCTCAACGCCACATTGAACAGGGAAGACGTTCAGACTCCGGGCATCGTGCAGATGCCCGGAGTCTTCTCTTTCGAGTTCTTAGTTCGCGAGTGCGCCAACGACGTGGTTGATGGCACCGCAGAGCACCGCAATGTCATCTGGCTCAATTGCAGGAAACATCGCAACTCGTAGTTGGTTACGTCCGAGTTTTCGGTAGGGCTCGGTGTCGAGAATCCCGTTTGCTCGAAGAACCTTCGCAACGTCGGCTGCATCAATTGAGTCGTCGAAGTCAATGGTGCCAACGACATGACTCCGGTCTTCTGGATGGTCGACGAAGGGTCGAGCAAATCCTGATTCGTCAGCCCAGCTATAGAGAATTTCTGCTGACCGGTCGGTTCGAGCGGACGCCCACTCGAGGCCACCCTGGTCGTTCATCCACTTGATCTGCTCGTTCAAGAGAAACAAGGTCGCGAGCGCCGGCGTGTTGTAGGTCTGGTTGAGACGCGAGTTATCAAGGGCAGTCTTGAGGTCGAAGAACGCCGGAATGAATCGATCGGTCGCGGCGATCTGCTCGACGCGCTCAATGGCGGCTGGCGACATGAGGGCAAGCCAAAGACCTCCGTCAGACGCAAAGCACTTCTGTGGAGCGAAGTAGTAGCAGTCGAACTCATTCGGGTCGACCGCAAGGCCTCCGGCACCCGAGGTGGCGTCGACCGCGACGAGTCCACGTGCACCCTTCGGACGCTCAATTCGCATTGAGACGCCGGTCGACGTCTCGTTATGGGTGAAGCCGTAGAGGTCGATCTCAGGGTTGGCAACGGCATAGGGCCGTGTCCCGGGTTCGGATTTCAGAATCTCAGGGTCCTGAAGCCACGGTGCAGCCTTGGCAGCACTCGCAAACTTTGAAGAGAACTCGCCGAACGAGAGGTGCTGGGACTTCGCTTCAATCAGACCAAACGTCGCGATGTCCCAGAACGCGGTTGCGCCACCATTGCCGAGAAGGACTTCATAACCATCGGGAAGGCGAAAGAAGTCCGCCAATCCGGAACGGACCTCTCCAACAACATTTTTGACCGTGTTTTGACGGTGCGACGTCCCGAGAAACGAGGTGGTCACTGCTTCGAGCGCCTTTGTTTGAGCCGGGCGAACCTTTGATGGACCGCAGCCGAAGCGTCCGTCAGAGGGCAAGAGGTGCTCGGGAATCTGAATGTCGACTGGATTGGTCATGTATGTAATCATTACAGAGTGACCTCACGTAAGGAAACCGCCCGAATCTCTCGACGACTTGCGACGCTTGCGCCGTCGGCAACCCTCGCGGTTGACGCTCGCGCCAAGGCACTGAAGGCCGCTGGACACGACGTCATTGGCTTTGGAGCAGGTGAGCCAGACTTCGCAACTCCCGACCACATCGTCGAAGCTGCGGTTGCTGCCGCACGTGATCCCAAGAACCACCGCTACACGCCAACCGCAGGTCTGCCGGAGCTTCGTGAAGCGATTGCCGCAAAGACGCTCAGGGACTCTGGTCTCGTGATTGAACCGACCCAGGTGCTCGTCACCAATGGCGGAAAGCATGCGATCACCAATGCCTTCACCGCGCTCATTGATCCAGGTGACGAAGTCATCGTTCCTGGTCCGTTCTGGACTACCTACCCAGAAGCGGCTGCACTCTGCGGAGCGATACCGGTTGAACTGATCGCCAATGAGTCGACGGGCTTCAAGGTCACGGTCGAGCAACTCGAAGCAGTGAGGACCACCAAAACCAAGGTGCTGGTCTTCGTCTCACCTTCCAACCCAACTGGTGCGGTGTATCACCGTGAAGAAATCGAAGCCATTGGCCGCTGGGCGGCAGAGCATGGAATTTGGGTCTTGTGCGATGAGATCTATGAGCACCTCGTCTACGGAGAAGCTCGCCACTATTCACTTCCCGTTGTCGCCCCGGAGATCGCCGATCGCTGGGTGGTCGTGAACGGCGTCGCGAAGACCTATGCGATGACTGGTTGGCGCATTGGCTGGATGCTCGGTCCACGCGATCTCATTGACGCAGCAATCAACTATCAGTCCCAGACCACTTCAAACGTCAACAACGTCGCTCAGCGGGCTGCGCTCGCAGCGGTCTCGGGAGATTTAACCGCAGTCGCGGAGATGCGCACCGCCTTTGATCGACGACGCCACCTCATGGTTGAAGGGCTCAATGCCATTGACGGCGTGTCATGTTCAATGCCTGATGGGGCGTTCTACGCCTTCCCCAACGTCACGGGCCTCTTGGGCAAGCAGATCGATGGAAGCCGTCCCCAAACGAGCGCTGAGCTCGCAGAGTTGGCGATTGATGTTGCGAAGGTGGCGGTCGTGCCGGGCGAAGCATTCGGTGCTCCTGGGTACTTCCGACTCAGTTACGCGCTTGGTGACGACGACCTCGTTGAAGGTGTTCGACGCCTAGCCTCATTGTTTGACGGCGCCAGCGAGTAGTTCTTTCGTTTCGCCCCAGTTACCCTCAGATCTACCCGAAAGGACCCTCAGTGGCCCGTGTCCTCGTGACAGAGAAAATTGCACAAAATGGCCTCGACCTCTTGGCCGAAGCAGGCCATGACGTTGATGTCCAAGAGGGGCTCACTGAAGAGCAGTTGATCGCAACGATTCCCGGTGCAAGCGCACTCATCATTCGATCGGCAACTCAGGTCACTGAGGCAGTGCTTGCTGCGGCCAGCGACTTGATCGTTGTTGGTCGAGCTGGCATTGGACTCGACAATGTTGATGTCCCTGCGGCAACCGCTCGTGGCGTCATGGTGGTCAACGCCCCGCAGTCAAACATCGTCTCCGCTGCGGAGCAGACGATGGCCCTCATGCTTGCGATTGCAAGGAACGTGCCCCAAGCACATTCCGCACTCATGGG
>CAIXCS010000197.1 GCA_903918025.1 uncultured Actinomycetes bacterium | reverse complement strand
CCCTCAGGGCCGCGAACAATGGTGAGCAGAAGGCCGCGGTCCTCGTGCATGAACATGCGCCCAAGCATCATTGAGAAGCCCTTTTCTTCCTCGCCTCGTCGATTTGCCGTGAGGAGCGGGGAGAGTTCGGCAATTTGTGCAGGAGTGGCGACGGCGGGGTCGAGGAACTCCACCGTGTAGCCCTGGCGTTCAACTCGAGAAGCGGCCTGTCGAAGCCCCTTCATCTTGTTGCCAGCAAGGCTGAAGTGTTGGAGATCAACGACGGCTTCATCACCGATGTAGACCGATCGCATGCCAGCGGCGATATAGATCGGCAGCCACTCTTCTGCCGCTCCAACGACGCCGAATCCCCATCCCTTTGAGTCAGCAAATGCCCAGAAGTCTTCAATGACCCGCTGGCGTTCCGCTGGTGGCCCAATGGGGTCGGGGGAGGCAATACAGATGCCTCCGAAGACGGCATAGGCAACGAGCGAGTCTTGGCTGAAGAAGAACTGCTTGTCGTCTCGGAGGGCGAAGTAGTCCAGTGTTCCCCGGCCGTGGCGGGCAACGATGTCACGAGCTCGCTCAACTTCAGCCAGTCGTCCCGGCGTATCGTCGCCGGCTCGTCGTCGGTCGACGACTGGCCGAGTGATGAGGTAGAGCGTCGCCAAGGCAATCACGACACCAATCACCGTGAGCACCGGCGTCACCCAATCATTCACTCGATCGGGAAGTGCAATATTGGTCAGGCCAGCAAAGCGCTCGATGAGGCCGAGCAGAACGGTTCCAGGCGCCGGAAGCGTGCCATGAACATTGGTGAGTTCCGCGACGCCAAAGGCGATGAGGAGACTCGCAATGCCACCGAAGATCAGCACGCCAAAGGCGGAACGAGACGAAATTCGATCGGTCTCCCCCCGGAAGTTGCGCCACTCCGTCAGCGAGAGAATGAGCACCCCAGCGGAGAGGACCACGGCGCCAAAGCTGACCGCGTGGACAACGTGAAGGATGGTTGAGGCGGCAAGCAGGAGGCTCGCGACCAACCACGGACGCCACTGACCTCGAAGCACGCCACGAGCGAGCATCATGAGGACAATGCCGGTCAAGGCAACGAGCGCGCCGGCGGCTTGGGCAACGCCAACGGGAAGAAACTGATTCAACGTTTGGAGTCGACCTCGCAGTGGTGGAGACACCGCAACGAGCAAGTCCAACAGACCGGTCACAAAGACGGCTGCCGCAATGACTCGTCGCACTCTGCGAGTCCTCCGACGGCGTGCTGCGGGGTCGGTTGCTTGAGGCCAAGTCCCGCCATTCGGCCACGAGGCAGTGATTCTCGGAAGGATCTCTGCGCTTGCTTTGTAGCCCTTCACGATTGGACGCCGAACCGCGAGTCGCTCCAAAGCGGTCGCTCCTGGAAGATCAACCCACCCGGCAACGAGACGAACACTGAGGCCCCATCCCGTCTCGAGTTCAACCCAAGAAACTTGTCGGACATTGGTGTAGACCGACGGCAGTCCTGCTCGAGTTTGGCGAGATTGGACCACTTCGGTGAGGCCACCAACGACGGCGTAGAAGGCATCATCACGGTGCCGCAACTGTGGTGCGAGGTTGCCGCCGAGAATGAGCCCTCGGTAGCCGCTGTTGATGAGACGGCGGGCAAGGTCGAGCGGTGGCTCGCCGTCAACGGTGAGGGCGATGCTCGCCTCAGTTTGGTCAAGGGTGTGGAGCTCTCGCCTCGTGAGGCGGAGGGAGATACTGCGGGCCGTGAATCCGACAGCGATTTCTGTCACCACGATGACCGCAATCAGAAACGCAAGCCTCGTCGTCCACGGAGCATTTCGAACATGAGAGATCACATGATCGACACCTTTGCTCCGAAGGACAATCCGATCGATTGACTGGAAGATCGGCGTGAAGGAGATGACCGCAATCAGCAGTGCGGCGAGGGTGGGGGGAAACCAAAGCCAGCGACCAAGCCGGCGGTAGAGCACACGAGAGGTAACGAAGGATTGGAGCCGTTCTGGGTCTTCAAGACGCCGAACATCATCCAAACTTGGAAGATCCTCGGTGGTGATTGCGTCGAGCGTGACGGCATGGGTTGGCGAACCGGCAGCAACCCGCACTCGTTCGACACCGTTGGATGTGGTGCAGGAGAGATCAACGGAGCTGGCGAGTTCGACTCCAGAGGACTGCAGTGCTGAGCGAACCGCTCCCTCTGCCAACACCTCGGTGTCTCTCCAACCTGGGAGCACAATGCATCTCCGGTCAGGTGCAGCGGTGAAGCGCTGCAATGCCTCGAAGGCGCCGGCATGGGTGGCGACGAGCGCTTCAGGGTCCCCTGAGGACTGCGCGAAGAGGTTCCCGGCCACGATGACGATGCCAGGTCCTTGCCAGCCATCGAGGCGGCTCACCAGTTCCTGGCGGGACGCGAGGTTCGCTCGATCTCCGGTCAAATCGAGGTAGACGTCGGCAAGCACCATGACACGTCGACCAAGGGCGACGTCGACCTCGAGGGCAGTCAGTTCGTTTGGTGAAGGGGAGGTGAGCTGCACGGCACTCCATGTTCCCACCTCAGACGGCAGAGGGGGTTTTTTGCTCGGAGAGGGGCATCACTAGAGTGGTCAAGTGGCATGGGGCGGAGAACGAACAGGACTGTGGCATTGGCGGCAAGGACTGGTTGCACCCACGTCTGCGGTGATCTTCGATATTGACGGCGTGCTCTCCGATGCGGCGGGGCGCCAGCACTACATCGAATCCGGCCGAAGAGACTGGAATGCCTTCTTCGAAGCCTGCGGCGATGACCCAGTTATTGCGGAACAGGCGAGGTTGCTCGATCTGCTCGATCCGAGCCTTCAAATCATCTTGTTGACTGGCCGGCCATCACGAGTGGCACCTCAGACGCTTGCATGGCTCCATCGCTACGAACTTCGGTGGGACGTCCTCGTGATGCGAGATTGGGGTGAGTACTCCCAGGTCTCAATTTTCAAGTGTGACGTGGTTGAAGATCTGCGGCGGTATGGCTTTGATCTTCGACTTGCGCTTGATGATGATCCTGAGAACCACGCGATGTACATGAATGAAGGCATCCCGTGTCTCTACATCCACTCGGGTTACTACGAGTAGGGCGCTCAGGTCTCGAGGAGCTTGGACCGCAGCAGGTCCGCGGCATACGCAGCAGCACCAATGCAGGCTGGAATGCCAACGCCGTGGTAGGCGGCACCTGTGACCACCATGTTTGGCTGGCGATCGGCTGCGCTCTCAATGCCTGCCACACGCAGTTGATGGTTGACCCGATACTGGGGGAGTCCATCGATCCAGCGCGCGACCGTCGTTGCTCGAGGGCGGAGCGCGCAGCCGAACAGTTCTTCGAGTTCGCCCGTCAACTGAGCGACGAGCGCCTGGTCATCCAAGGCGCTGAAGCGAAGGTCATCAATACGTCCTGTTGACACTCGGACCAACACGGTGCCGTCTGTCTGGAGATGGGGCCACTTCGACGAGAGATACGTCACCGCGGTGGTGAGAAACGCACTGCCATCGGCTCGACGCGCAATCGAAGGAATGAGGAGTCCAGTCCCATAGAGATCTTCTGGCAGGGCGCCTTCGTCGAGGACAAAGGTCACGAGACCGACCGAGGCATAGTCAATCGTCTCGAGAAGGCCCGCCATCTCTTCATCAAGCGGTCGCACGAGGTCCGCAGCAGGTCCGGTTGGGACGGCGAGCACGATCCCGTCAGCACGAAGGGTGTCCGAGGTCGTGGTGATTTCCCAGCCCGCGCCGTCATGGTGAAGTGCGGTGGCTTCGGTTGACGTGAGGAGTTCGACGCCGCGTTCGCGAACCACTTCAACGAGACGATCGATGAGGCTCGAGACCGAGCCTTCGAGTGAATTGAACACTGGGGCAGCCGGCTCGCCGTCACTCGGGCTGGGCGGCAGGGATGCGCTCAGGGCGTGCATGAGTGACCCGGAAGTTCCTGCCGCGGTCAGGAGCGGAGGAAAGGTGGCAGCAGCCGACATATCGGCGACGCGTCCTGCATGGATGCCACCAATCATGGGGTCAACCAAGGTCTCAACGACCCGTCGTCCAAGTTTGTTCTCAATGAGTGGACCGATCGCCCGGTCACCGAGTTTTCCTCGAAGGTCGTGTCGTGGTGCCACGACATCGATCCCTGCGCGAAACAGCGCCCAGGGTCCGAGCACTCTGGACTTGGCCAAGGCCCGCCACTGCGTTGGGATACCAAGGTTGAGTTTTGCTGGCATTTGCCGGATCTTGCCGCGAGCGAAAATCCCTGCTCCGCTCGCGCCAGGAACGCGAAGTTGGTCGGAGAGGCCGAGGTGCGTCGCGAGCGCAACTGCTTCAGGTCGTCGAGCAAGGAAGCCATCAGGTCCGAGATCGACTCTTCGGCCTTCAATGACCGTCGAGGCAATCTTGCCTCCGAAGGTTGGCGCCGCCTCGATGAGGCAAACCTCGAGCGAGTCGTCGGGCGTTTCCCCACCAGAAAGTGCCCACGCCGCCGTCAGTCCCGAGATGCCTCCACCAAGAACGAGGACCCGAGGTCGTGACACCTCAGTTGCCACGCTGCGCCCGAACAATGGCGCTCACGAGCACCGCAATGAAGGCAGGATCGGCGTTGAGCGATTCGGTTCGACCGAAGGTCAACCCCAGTTCGTCGGCAACCTTCTGCGCCTCCACGTCGAGGTCGAAGAGGACCTCGAGGTGATCCGAAACGAAGCCAACCGCACAGGCAATGACGGCAGTTGCTCCGTCGGATTGAAGGCGAGGGAGTTCATCGAGAATGGACGGTCCAATCCATGGGTCTCTCGTTCGTCCCGCGCTCTGCCACGCGACACTCCAGGTGCTGACGCCTGCCGCTGCGGCAATGAGTGCTCCGGACTCCTTCACTTGGTCGGGGTAGGGGTCACCAGTTTCGAGAATCTTCTCCGGGAGCGAGTGAGCAGTGAACAGGACATGAGCGTTGTCGCGCTGGTGCGGGGTGAGCTTGCCAAGGGCCGCCTCGAGGCGTTGTCCTTGCAAGGCGGCGAAGGCCGGGAGGTCGTACCACGAAGGAATGGCAACGTAGGAGACGTCAGTCTCTGCAAAGGCGAGCGCAGCTCGCTCGTGGTACTGCATGCTGCCGAGACTCGCCTGATGCGGCGTCAACACCAAACCAACAACGAGGTCACAAGAAGCCGCAAGCGCTGCCGCCGCAGCTTCGATAGACGGCTCGGTGTACTTCGCCCCGAAACGTACGAGATACCCGCCGGGAGACTCGACCTCTAGGGCAGCTTCGATGCCGTCAACTTGATCGCGCGTCAACTTCGCCAAGGGCGAGATGCCACCAATGGCGTCGTATCTCCTGATGAGATCGTCGAGGAGTTCTGGCGTTGGAGGATGACCATGGCGAATTCGGGTGTAGTACGGCTCGATTTCCTCCGGCGCACCAGGAGTGCCGTAGGCCATGACGAGGACACCAATTGGCTTGGTCATTGAAGAACCCCTGCTCTTCCTTCACCATGAACGAGATCGACCACAACCTGCAGTGCGTCTGGATTGGTTGTTGGCAAGACGCCATGGCCCAAGTTGAAGATGTGGCCAGGAGCAGTGCCAGCGGATTCGAGCACGCGCCTCGTGGCGTCAACGAGGACCTCATGAGAGGCAAAGGTCAATGCTGGATCGAGATTTCCTTGCACCGCGAGTCCAGGACCGATTCGACGGCGGGCCTCATCAATGGGCACTCGCCAATCAACACCAACAACTTCGGCCCCTGACTGGGCCATCAGACTGAGCAACTCTCCAGTCCCGACACCGAAGAGTGTTCTCGGCACGCCGAGGTCGGCAGTCTCCTCCATGATGCGAGTGGTGGCGGGGAGTGCGAAGCACTCGTACTCCGATGGGCTGAGGAACCCAGCCCAGGAGTCAAAGAGCTGGAGGGCAGACGCCCCATGTTCGACTTGAGCACGCAGGAAGGCAATTGACCCGGCGGTCAAGCGCTCCATCAAGGCCACCCAGAGATCTGGTTGTGAGTGCATGAGTGCCTTGACCTTGGTGAACTCTCTTGAGGGGCCGCCCTCAATGAGGTAACTCGCGACCGTGAACGGTGCGCCAGCAAAGCCAATGAGTGGGGTCCCACCAAGTTCGGCCACGACACGGTCGACGGTTTCAAGCACGTAGGGCAGGTCGGTCTCTGGACTCAGATCTCGAAGGCGGCTGAGGTCTGCTGCATCACGGAATGGTTCGGCAACGACGGGACCGCGACCAGGAACCACATCGATCCCAAATCCAATCGCGTGGACCGGTACGACGATGTCGCTGAACAAGATGGCCGCGTCAACGCCGTACCTGCGAACTGGCTGCATCGTGACCTCTGCAGCAATTGCCGGATCGGCAATTGCGTCGAGGATGGATCCGGTCCCTCGAAGGGCGCGGTATTCAGGCAGCGAGCGACCTGCTTGCCGCATGAACCACACCGGAGTGTGAGGCACGGAGAGCCGGCGGCAGGCCCTCACATAGGGAGAGTCAGCAGGGTTCGTCATCACGCTCCATGGTAGGGCGTGGCGTCGAGGGGTGGCCCACAAGGGCAGAGGTTCCGGGGTCCCCTCGTGGGGCCTAGGCTGGGTGGCCTTATCTGAGAGGTTCCTAGGGGCCAAATGAGCAACCGACATGATCTTGAGCAGGAGCAGGAGTTCCTCGACCTCGCGCATGCGAGTCTCGACGCCATGCGCCTGGAAGCTGAGGCGCTACGCGACTCGGTGCTTGATCTTGGACGCGGTGGGACGTTCCAGAGCAGAACAGAACGTGACATCGTCATTCGCAATGCCCTCGGACGCCTCGCTCAACTCGACATTGGCGAGCAGGCACTGTGCTTTGGTCGGATTGATGTGGCGCGTGATCCAGTCACTGGCGAGCCCGACAGTTTTCACATTGGCCGCCTCGCCATCTCAGGTCCTGAGCGCGAACCCTTGGTCGTCGACTGGCGAGCGCCGATTGCTGAACCCTTCTACCGAGCGACGGGACGCGACCCACTTGGGCTCACCCGGCGGCGCCATCTGAACGTCAAGCAGCGCCAAGTCCTTGGCGTTGAAGACGAGTACTTCACCGATGAGAACGGAACCTTCCAGGGTCTCGACGAAGCGTCGAGCGGCCAGGTGGAGCCCGACGGACTGGTGAAGAGTGACGCGCCAATCGGCGGACCAGGAGCGCTCTTCGCTGCACTTGGGCGGGCTCGGTCCGGCCAAATGGGTGACATCGTCGCCACGATTCAAGCCGAACAGGACGAGATCATCAGAGCACCGCTCGCGGGTCCGCTCATGGTGCAAGGCGGTCCAGGCACGGGGAAAACCGCCGTGGCGCTTCACCGCGCTGCGTACTTGCTCTACACCCATCGATTCCCGTTGGAGTCCCAAGGAGTTCTGGTCGTTGGACCGAATCCACTCTTCTTGCGGTACATCGAACAAGTCCTCCCGTCACTGGGTGAGACCGGGGTGACGCTCTCGACCGTTTCTGGGTTGGTGAAGCTCGTCAAGGTGCAGGCAGTTGACCGGAGCGAGGTGGCAATCGTCAAAGGTTCACCGGTCATGGCTCAGGTCATTGCTCGAACGATTCGCCTACGTCAGCGGGCGCTCAAAGAGCCCTTCGAAGTTCCCTTCGGATCAATGGTGCTCAGGCTGATGCCTGACCAAAGCGTGCAGATCATCGAGCGAGCTCGCCGGCGGCCCGGTTCACACAATCTTCGCCGACGATTCGTCGAGGCCGAAATTGTTCGACTCTTCGCGGCAGCGATCAAGCGCCGCCGGGAACGAGATGATGAGTTTGTCGAGGATGAAGATGGAGAACTTGATCTCAAGGAACTTCGGACGCAACTCCGACAGCTTCCCGAGTTCATTCAACTGCTCGACCGAATGTGGTCGCGTCTGTCTCCGCATGAACTTGTGCACGACCTCCTCGGGTCACTCCCAATCTTGAAGGCCGTTGGGAAAGGTCTCCTGAAAGATGAAGAGCTGCTGTTGCTCCATCGCCCCCGGTCCACTTCTCTCGATTTGGTCGGATGGACGTCGGGTGACGTGGCGCTCATTGATGAAGCCCATGCGCTCCTCGGACCACGTCATGAAGGAGCGAAGCGGCGAGTCGATGTCCAAAAGGACCGCGATGGCATGAGTTGGCCCGAAGGGCTCGACGGGAGAGCAACCGTTGAGTTCCACGAAGTGCCAGAAGATGAAATTCGAGCATTCGGTCATCTGGTTGTCGATGAAGTCCAGGACCTCTCACCAATGCAGCTTCGGATGCTGGCTCGACGGAGCATGACTGGATCAATGACGGTCGTTGGTGATGTGGCGCAATCGACAGCGCCGTGGACACCGAGTGGTTGGGCGGACATCGAGCGACACCTCACGCCAGATCGGTCTCCAAAATTGGTCGAGCTCACCGTGTCGTATCGCACGCCTGCAGAAGTCATTGAGATGGCTACCCCCGTGCTTGCACTTGGCGCCCCGTTCATCGTTCCGCCAACCCCCGTTCGTCGGGCTGGTATTCGACCAGTTGCGAGCCTGGTTGCCCCAGAGCAACTTCTTGATGCAACGGTCGATGCGACGATTGCTCATGTCGAAGCAGTTGGCGAAGGACGAGTTGCCGTGCTCGCCCCCTCAGAGCTCTATGACGAGGTCCTCGCCGCTTTTGCTCGTCGGTCCGTTCCGGCGGTCGATCCACGAGCGGCTGGTTCGCGTGGTCTTTCTGCGCAGATCGTGGTCGTGCCGGTCGATGATTCGAATGGTCTTGAGTTCGACGCCGTCGTTGTGGTGGAGCCAGCTTTGGTTGCACGAAGGGGTTCGGCTCCTGGCTCGAAGGACGCCACCACTCGAGGACTTCGCACCTTGTACGTGGCGATGACGAGGCCGACACGACGACTTACCCTCGTTGGCACCGAGCGCGGTCCCGTCGACTTTTCGCCATGGCCTCCTGAGCAGTAGTGGGTCTGCGAAGGCCTCCCCGCTGGACGGTATGCTGGGCGAGTTCGAGTTGGCCCCACCAACGTTCCATCAACTAGAAATGACACCGTGACAGCTGCCACTGCTCCAGAGTTGAAGTTGGGAAAAATCAAGCACGACCGACCGCCGATGATTGCGGTTGGGGTCATGATCTGGCTTGGATCCGAGGTCATGTTCTTCTCGGGCCTCTTCGCAGCGCTGTTCACCATTCGAGGCCAACTACCAGCTTGGCCACCAGTGGGGACCAAGCTCGACGTCTTGCAGGCTGGAATCTTCACGATTCTGCTGGTTGCGTCATCGTTTACCTACCAAATGGGCGTGTTCGCGATTGAAAATCGTCGCCGAGCCACGGCCAAGTTGTGGATATACGCCTCGATGGTGCTCGGAACGTTGTTCGTTGGCAACCAGGTCTACGAGTGGATCAACCTCGAGACCCGTTGGTATACGAACTCCTTCGGATCGGTCTTCTACATCACGACTGGCCTCCACGGTCTCCACGTGATGCTCGGGATTTTGGCAATGGTGTTCCTTCTTGGCCGGATGCGTGGCAAGACCGAAGGTGATCCAGGAGAACTCGCTGCATTCCAAGGCGTGAGTTACTACTGGCACTTTGTCGATGTTGTCTGGATCGGCCTGTACTCCTGCTTGTTCCTCCTCAAGTGATGGTGAGAATGTTCGGAAATGTCTCGAAATTGGTAGCCCGCGTCGGCCTCGGAGCGGTTGGGGTCGGGGCACTCGCCTTGCTGGCAACGCTGTTTGCCGCCGGAGCAACAACCTTGCACCGCACCCTCGCCGAAACCTCCGGCGTGACGTGCCCTCCTGGCTCGACGGCAAAGTACGACGTTCCCTATGGTGTGCCTGCATCGCTCATTGGCGAAGATGCCACCACGAAGCGGAAGAATTCTGGAACTCCTTACTCTTCGGTCCAGTGCTACAACTCCGCCGGGAGACTGGTGGCCTATGGAAACAGCTCGATTCTCTACACTTACCCTTCAGAAAGCCTGGTTCCTCTGGGTGAGAAGTTGTACCAACAGAATTGCGCCTCGTGTCATGGTGTGAATGCCGACGGTGTCTTGCCGAAGGGCACCACGGGAGCGTTCCCGGACCTCGGAAATCTTGGACCAGCCACCATCAATTTCTGGATCACGACTGGTCGCATGCCAGCAGCTGATGCCAAGGATATTCAGGCATCAAGGAAGCCGCCCCGATTGACGGACTCACAATCCAATGCCATTGCGGCCTTCATCGACTCGCTTGGACCGGCTGTACCTGGGAATCCTGAGGTCAACCTCAAGAATGCGAACCTGACCAACGGGCAGACACTCTTCGCGCTCAACTGTGCGGCCTGTCACACGATTACCGGTGGTGGAGATGCGTTGGCAAGCAATACCTACGCTCCCTCACTTCACGTCGCAACGGTGACCCAAGTTGCTGCGGCCATGCGGGTTGGGCCCGGCAATATGCCCGTGTTCAGTGGCAATCTCAGCGACCAACAGGTTCGCGATATCGCTGCCTACGTGACCGAGTCCATCGCGAAACCAACGGACATCGGTGGAGTCGGCATGGGTGGTCTTGGACCAGTTGCTGAAGGCTTCATCGGTCTTGCCTTGGGTGTCGGAATCCTCATGCTTGTTTCCTTCTGGGTTGGAGAACGCCAGTGACGAGTCACCACGAACCAGCTGATATCACGACGGTGACTGCGGACGCGCCGCAAATGCAACCCCTGGCGAAAGATGTCGCCAGCATGGAACGGTGGATTGGCCTGCTCTTCCTTGTCGGAACGGCCTTCTTCATTGGGTTTGGCGTGGCCTACTGGCAGAATGGCACGTTCTGGCTGTATGGCACGCTGCTCGGTGCAGGCCTTGTCGCCATGGGCGCAGGCTTCATTGCGTGGGGAAAGTACCTGCTGCCCCGAGGCCCCTTTGTTGAAGAGCGCCACGCGCTTGCGTCAACCGAGCAAGAGCGGTCGGCATTCTCCGCTGCCCTGATGGAACGGGGAGCGAACGAGATCAAGCGTCGCAGTGTCCTTGGCACGCTGCTCGGCGGAAGCCTCGGCGTGTTCTCGATTGTTGCGTTGTTCCCGCTGGTTCGATCGCTCGGACCACTTCCTAGCGATACCCTTACCAAAACCAATTGGAAGTCGGGCATGAACTTGGTCGACATCAATGGTCGGAAGATCCACGTTGATGACATCACCGTCGGCGGCTTCGTGACGGTGTTCCCAGAGGGCCTTCAGGACACTGACGAAGGCCAAGCCATTGACCAGACGTTCCTTATCCGGGTCGACTCTGCTGACTTCACGACCATGAAGGGTCGAGAGGGATGGGCGCCACATGGCTACGTGGCGTACTCAAAGCTCTGCACCCACCTTGGATGCCCTGTTGGTCTGTACGAACAGCAGTTGGAAGCGCTCGTCTGCCCTTGCCACCAATCGATGTTCAATGTTCGAAAAGGTGCGATCCCGACCTTCGGACCAGCACCGAGACCATTGCCGCAGTTGCCACTTGCGATTGATGGCGATGGACATCTGATTGCATCAGCTGGCTACAACGAACCCGTCGGACCTGGCTACTGGGAGCGTCCATGACCGCAACTGCAGCACCACGCACGAAGCGTCAGAAGAAGCAAGCGCAAGGTCCATACGGCATCGTTGGAT
>CAIXCS010000196.1 GCA_903918025.1 uncultured Actinomycetes bacterium | reverse complement strand
CCTCCAGGTTTTCTGCTCGATCCCGCACTTCGGTGTTCGGCCGGACCGCTCGTTGGTTCGGCGGTTCCCTTGGCAATTGATGAGCGCGAACACTTGGTGACGTTCACCATTGAGAAGTACAACTCGGCAACGCCTGGGACCGGCGTACCCAATGCAACGTTTGATCTCTTCGTCAAGGGAGCACTTCCTCCTGGCTACGACGGCCCTCCCCTCCCAACGAACGTCGGTCTACCAAATGGATATGCCTACTTCGGCGGAGGAATGACGAACGCCTCCGGGGTGCTCAACTTCAGGGTTCCTGCTGGCGAAACCTGGTGTGTTCGAGAGCGAACTGCACCGGTTGGTTATGTGCTTGACCCTGCACTCCACTGCACGGCCGGACCGCTCAATGTCGACCTTGGTCCGAGTGCAATCACGCTGGCCATTCCAGAGATTCCGAACTCACCAGAGCTCCCGATGACTGGGTTGGGTTTGTTCATGGCGATGCTTTGGAGCGCTGTGCTCTTCTTCTTGGGTGTCCTGGCGCTGCTCCTCGGGCGCCGTCGCCGACAAGCAGGTTGAGTCCTGCCTATGCTCGCTGGACGTTAACCATGGAGGAAACATGACCATTGCCGTCACCACCCCCGTCGAAGTCAAGGCACGTCTTGCAGGCGGAGAAACGATCTTCCTGCTCGACGTCAGAGAAGATGACGAAGTTGCCGAATGGACGTATCCGACCTACGTGCACATCCCACTCGGCGAACTTGAAGCTCGAATTGGCGAGCTCCCGAAAGATCGACAAATTCTCTGCGCCTGTCGGTCCGGTGGACGATCGATGAAAGCAGCTGCACTCTTAGATGAAGCGGGTTACGACGTCGTAAACCTCGATGGTGGCGCACTGGCGTGGATGCAGGACGCCGAATGACCGAAAACGACCACGCATTCCTTCAGGTATCGACCCCTCGCCCACATATTCGGCTCGTGACGCTCAATCGTCCTGAGCGAATGAATGCCATGGCCTTTGACGTCATGATCCCACTCCGAGAACAGCTCGAAGCGTTGAGTGACGACAATGATTGTCGGGTCGTTATTTTGACGGGAGCCGGCCACGGCTTCTGTTCTGGTGCGGATTTGGAAGATCCAGGAATGGTGCCCAATATTGACGGCCTGGGACTTCCAACCATCGCGCTGCGGTCCATGGGGCTGCTCGAGAACGTCATTTCGACGATCCGCAAGATGCACCAGCCAGTGATCGCCGCAGTCAACGGAGCAGCCATAGGCGGAGGATTCTGCCTCGCGCTTGCTACCGATCTGCGCATTGCGTCGACCACCGCGTACTTCAGAGCTGCGGGCATCAACAATGGTTTGACGGCATCAGAACTTGGTCTCAGCTACCTCCTCCCCCGGACCATTGGTCAGGGACGTGCGGCAGAGATCATGCTGACGGGTCGAGACGTCACGGCAGATGAGGCCCTTGCTATTGGCATGATTTCCAGAGTGGTTGATGGTCAAGATTTGGTTGAGCGCTGCATCGAATTGGCTGAGCAAGTCACTGGATTCTCTCAAGTCGGCATTGAAATGACGAAGCGTTCGCTCTGGCAGTCTCTCGATGCATCAAGCCTTGAGAATCACATGGAACATGAAGGCCTCGGACAACTGTTCATTCGCCTGACCACCAAGAACTTTGAAGAGGCCATTCGGGCTCGTCGGGATAAGCGAAAGCCCAACTTCACCGACTGAGATCAGGCGTTTCGCAGTGAGTGAGCAGCAACATCGACGTAGGCAACGAGTTCGGCCCGATCAAGTTCGCTCGCTCCACTTCGATCAATAGCCAGGAGCATTGCCTCGAGCCAGAGGTCTCGTGCAGCCACGTCAATCACGTAGGGGGCATGCCGCATCCGGAGACGTGGGTGCCCACGCGTCTCATTGTAGGTCTCTGGTCCACCGAAGTACTGCGCCAAGAACAGGGCCAAGTGCTCTTTTGCTTCGGTGAGGTCCTCGTCGTACATCTGACGAAGAACTGGACGAACGTCAACGCCGTCGTAGAAATTGGCGACGAGTTGACGAAAGAAGGCCATCCCTCCAACGCGACGATAGAGAGATTCTTCTGGGGTCGTCCCTGAAATACGAAGTGCACTCATGCGTCCATCTCCAGGTGCGAAATGGTGTCCACCTCTTCACCCTACCGAGGTCACCACATACATCGGACGAAGCACGGAACCTCCCCTAATCTCTGACGCGAGACGAGAGGTGGTTGAGTGGACGAGCTCTGGAACAAGTCGGCGTCAGAACTTGCACAAGGTATTCGAGAAAAGCACTTCAGTCCGTCAGAAGTGCTGTGTGCCCATTTGGACCGAATTGCTGCCGTCAACGGAGAACTCAACGCCATTGTCCGAATGGTCGACGAGGCAACGGGTCACGCAAAGGCTGCAGATGCAGCAGTGCTTCGAGGTGACACCCTCGGAGCGCTGCATGGGGTCCCCTTCACGGTGAAAGAGAACATCGATGTTGCTGGGTATCCGACAACCGATGGCGTTCCTGCTTATCTCGACAAGATCGCCACCTTGGATGATCCGGCAGTTGAGCGACTTCGAGCCGCTGGTGGCATTGCCTTTGCCAGGACCAACCTTCCCGATTTCGGACTTCGCGTCCACACGAGGTCCTCGCTGTACGGCCTCACGAGAAATCCGTTCGATAAGGACCGAACACCGGCTGGGTCGTCCGGTGGTGAAGCATCGGCGATTGCAAGTGGCATGAGCCCGCTTGGTCTCGGGAACGACATCGGTGGTTCGGTCCGTAACCCTGCGTATTGCTGCGGGATTACTTCGCTCAAGCCCACTCCACATCGAATTCCTGTCGCAAGCACGACTTCAGTCGATCCCCCGAGTTTGGCCTCTCAGATGATGGCGGTCACTGGACCAATGGCTCGTCGCGTCGAGGACGTTCGCCTTGCGTTCGATCTCTTGGCGGGTGCTCATCCACGCGATCCTCTTTGCGCTCCAACCGTCCCCATCGAGCGGTCTTTTCCTCGCGGGGCGGTGGCGCTCGTTCCTGAACCTCCTGGTGGCTCCACCAATCCCGTCATCGCAGAGAGCGTCCGCCGCGCTGGGCGAGCACTCAGCGAGCTCGGCTACCAAGTG
>CAIXCS010000195.1 GCA_903918025.1 uncultured Actinomycetes bacterium | reverse complement strand
GCTGCAGCGCGCAAGGTCGGCACCCCCGGTCCCGAAGGATCAGTCGCCAAGCTCACCCACGCCGAACTCAACCAAGAGATCTACGAACTCTGTGTTGAGATGATGGGCCTCGAGGGCCAGCTCTTCTACTCCGAATACGAGAAGATTCGGCCGCAAGCAACAGGCATGAACTCTCCTGACCTCCAGAAGTCGTTCCTTCGGTCACGGGCGAACTCGCTCGAAGGCGGAACGTCCGAAGTCATGCGAAACATTCTTGGCGAGCGCGTTCTTGGTCTGCCAGGTGAGCCGCGGAATGACAAAGACATTGCCTGGAAGGACGTCCCTCGAAGCTGAGGGAATGACCGTTCGTTCTCTTAACTCAGCGACGTTTCGAACCAGGCCAAGCACCTCGACCACGCGTCAAAGGCGGAGTCGGCATCGAAGCTCGAGCGGTCATTGCAGTTAAAGCCATGCTCGGCGTTGGCATAGCGAACGACCTGTGTTGGCGTTGCCGCTTCTGCCGCGCGTTGTCGAAGGTTCTCGACTTGGTCGACTGGGATTGACTGATCGAGGTCTCCATAGAGGCCCAGCCAAGGACACGTGAGCTTCGGCGCCAAGTCAACCAGCGGCTCATAGCCAAATCGACCGGTCTCGACGCCTCCGCCATAGAAGGTGACGGCAGCCCCAACAACCCCACGGGTGGCCGTCGCGAGTGCCACGGTGCCGCCCATGCAGAAGCCAACGATGCCAATGCGCTCCGAGGTGAAGCCTCGGCGACCGAATTCGGCAATGACGGCATCGACATCCATGGCAATACCCTCTGCGGTCAACGACCCCATGGCGGGGAGGACCGAGGCAAAGTCGTCGTAGGCGGCCACGAGGGAACCCACACGGTGAAAGAGGGCTGGAGCAATCGCCACGTAGCCAGCGAGTGCCAGGCGATCGCAAATGGCGGCGATGTGGTCGGTCAATCCAAATGCTTCTTGGATCACGATGATGGCGCCGCGAGGTTGCGCATCGGGCTCAGCTAAGTAGCCGCCCATGACGTCATCGGCTGTCGAGAATTCCACGTCCATTGGTGCCTCCTCTTCACCCAGAGCAACTCTCGGGGCTGGTCGGCATCGTAGGGGACTCTGGGCGGACAGCGCACTACTTCACTGCAGGGCTAGCCCTGGAGGTCAGTGGCGTTGATTTGCGTGACCGGAGTTGGTACCGCTGGAACCTTGGTTGCTCCCCATTTGGAGACGAGATAGGTAACGGTGCCGTTGCCGCCAGATGAGGCTTCTGATCCCGTGGCGACTTCTTTCACCGGGAGATAGGGCGCCTTGGTTGAGAGGTACACCGTCTCTTTGCCGCTCGTGAGTTGCGCCTTTGGGTTCACGACACCGGTGATACCGATCACCGTTTGGCCACCAAGTTTCATTGGCTTCGATGCGGTGAGCTTGCCGAGTGGCGTCATTGCGGCGAGAAGGTCGGAGAACGAAATGCCGACGACAACATCAACGAATGCAGCATTGCTCGAGGGAATGGCGACCCACTTATCTGCCGCATTGGAATTGGCAACGCCAAACATGAGCTCGAGTCCAGCGGCATTCGAACTGACGTAACACGTGCTGCCAATGACTCGAATGGCAAGCGCCACGGGTCCCTGGTGGAATCGTTGCTCTCCACCACCCGCCACGACACTGAGGACCTGGGTGTTCTTGAATTTGGTCGTCGAAGCGGTCACCGAAGCGGTGCCGCTTCTCACCTTTCGAGCATTAGCAAGCGATGTTTGCAGCATCTGTGTGGGGGTGAGCGAGGTGAATGGCTTCGCCGCAGCTCCCGCGCTCGATGCCTCGACAACAAGTCCCGAAACAATCAGACTTGTTGCGGCAAGTGCCGTGGCAATTCGACGCATCACAAGTTCCCTCACTTCAGTTGGTGGAAGTTGTCGACATCGTAGATCGTGATGACTCAACAACGCTGGCAGAACTCTCAGGCAAAAATTGGGCCATCGGTTCGAGAGCGCTTGAGTTCATAGAACCCAGGTGTCTGACAGACCATTTTGACGCCGTCGTACAGCACGCCAGCAGCCTCTCCCTTGGGCGCTGGCGTGATGACAGGACCAAAGATTGACGTCTCACCAATTCGAATGACCGGAGTACCGACATCCATGCCAACTGGGTTCATCCCCTCAAGATGCGACGCACGAACCGCCTCATCGAAAGACGGGTCACTCGCAGCGGCGAGAAGGTCATGTTCCAACCCAGCTAGGTCAAGCGCTCGGACGATGCATGCATCTCCCTCAAGCTTTTCTAGGTGGATCGCGGTTCCAAGCCCGGTATAGAGGGCACGGTGGACGTCCTTGCCGTGACGCTGTTCTGCGGCGATGGCAACTCTGACTGCAGCCCAAGCGCGAGCCATGAATTCAATGTACTGCTCGGGAAGATCCCGATCTTCGTTGAGGACGGCCAAGGACATGACGTGGAAGTGGGTCTCAACATCACGAACGGTCTCTACTTCAAGCATCCACCGCGAGGTAATCCATGCCCAAGGGCAATAGGGGTCATACCAAAAGTCCACACGTTCCATCGCTGCTCCCAACTTCGTCGTTGCTCTTGACCCTAAGGGGGTTAGACGGAGCGAAGTGCAAAGGCGGTCAGCAGATGCGCCACAGATTCCGTCACATGTTGGGCGCAGTCGAGATCGAGAGACTCATCGGGACCATGGGCATGGGAATGAGGTCCGAGCACACCCGTGGCGAGAATCGTGACCTCTGGAAATCGGATCCCTAATTGCGCAAGGAACGGAATCGAACCCCCCTCACTCAACCATGCCGGGAGATGGCCAAATGACTTGAGCGATGCTTCATCTAGAGCTCTCGTGAGCCAAGGCTCAGGTTCAGGGCAGACCCAACCTCGACCGACCGGTGCATCGATCTGGACGCCGACGGTTGCACCATGCGGAGGATCCGCCTCCAGTGCTTGCTTGATTGCCTCGGCCGCAACCGCACCATCAATACTTGGAGGGAGGCGGAATGACAACTTCGCCGTGGTCGATGCTCGGAGCACATTGCCGCCGTCGGCAACTGCGGGAACGCCATCGATACCGGTGAACGCGAGCGTTGGTGACCACGCCTGGGCAATCATCCGCTCAACAGCGTCATCGCCATGGAGGACAAGACCATCAACAGTCGGGAGTGCGTCGCCAACGGCGTCACCGAGTTCTTCGGCCAGCGCATGGAAGCGCTGCTGATGCAGTGCTGGAATGTCAGCGTGGAGTTCGGGCAGGAGAATCTTGCCGGATGCAGCGTCCTCTACTCGGTCGAGAAGGTGGCGAAGAATCCGAAAACTCGACGGGACGACGCCTCCCGCTTCACCGGAGTGCACGCCCTGCTCAAGGACTTGAACCTTGACAGTGCAAGTGAGGTTGCCGCGGAGTGATTGGGTGAGCCAAAGCCGGTCGTAGGTATGTGCACCGGAATCGAGACAGATGAGCAGGTCAATGGCTCCCATGCGCTCGGACAGCGCATCCATGTGGGCATCGAGATCAGGGCTGCCACTTTCTTCGCTTCCTTCAATGAGCAAGAGCACTCGACTGTGGGGGAGGCCTGCTCGTTCGACGGCTTCAAGCGCCAACAGGGCGGCAAAGGTTGAATAGCCGTCGTCTGCAGTTCCTCTTCCGAAGAGCTTGCCGTCACGCTGAACGGGAACGAAGGGGTCAAGGCCCTCGCTCCAAGCACCAAGAGGGGGTTGCTTGTCGAAGTGCCCATAGAGCAGCAGCGTGCCCTCGGCACTGTCTGCAGTGGCAGGGATCTCGCAGAACAGAACGGGCGTTCGGCCCTCCAGCCGATGGATGTCAACCGAAAGCCCGGCAATGGCTCGTGAGCGGGCAAAGTCCGCCAGCAACTGGACGGCGGTCTCGAGGTGACCAGAGTCCTCCCAATCTCGTGCGTAATCAGGTGAGATGCACGGAATGGTGGTGTAGCGCTCGAGGAGCGGTAACGCGTCGCGTCGGAAGTCAAGAGTGAGTGGCTTCATGGCAGTGACGCTACCTTCGGAACTTGCCGCTCCAGATCCTTACTTCTTGATTTTTGCGTCGTCAGCGATTTGCCAGCAGTACCAGGCAACCGAACTTCTCCATGGTCGGAATCGGTCACCTTCAGCCTCGAGTGCCTTCGGTGCAATCAAGCCGTCATGACGGGTGAGGGTTGACCACCCAGCCCGAACGCCATAATCAAGGACAGGCCAGACATCGTGACGGGCAAGTGCTGACATGAGGAACATTTGTGCGGTCCACGGGCCAATTCCTTTGACGTCGACCAGTTGCTCGATCACGGTGGCATCGTCAAGACGAGCAAGTTTTGGCAGGGCAATTGCCCCACTCTCGACGTGGCGTGCGAGATCAAGGAGCGAGTTCAGTTTCGCCCCGCTCACCCCGCAGGCTCTGATCAATTCTGGGTCAGTTGCGAGAAGGAACTCCGGAGTTGGCGGACCTCCCGCTAAGGCCCATACGCGACCGGTGATCGCTGCTGCTGCACTCCCTGCCAACTGTTGATGGAGGATCGCTCGACAGAGCTGCGGAAAACGGAGTGCCGGTTTGATGGCGTTGCGTGCTGGCGGCGGACCGAATTGTTCCACCACTGCCTTGAACCTCTTGTCGGTTTGAACAAGCGCTCGTGCGATGTCTGCTGGTTGCTCCATGGCCGGAACGGTACTTCGCTCAGAGCGATGCCGTCACCGTGATTGGCGAAATTCCGTGGGGAAGTGCATCAGACGAACTGATCAACTCCTTCAGGGCATCAACCGTGACCCTCGTCGGCGCTGAGGGAAATCCCCGTCGCTTGATCGCCACACCAACCGTTCGAGAGGGAGCACCTTCGAGTGGGATCGAGGCAAAGCCTGATTTCAAGTGGATTGGTATTGCCGATGCCGGGAGAATCGCTGGACCATACCCATCGAATGCGAGACTCGCCAACATTCGAATACCTTCGAGTTCAATGGCGGGGGAGAGTGCGATGCCAGCGGGCTTCACGAAGGCGTCGATCTGATCACGAAGTGTCGTGCCTTGAAGCGGGAGCAGTAGGTCAAGGGTGGCGAGTTCGACCAATGCGACTGGTTGATAGCCATTCGGTGCAGAAGGATCTCGGTGTGCCAAGGCGAGTGCCCCATCGACCGGAGCCACAATCACGAGTGCCTCGGTGAACAACGGGAAGGTATCAATATCAGAAGATTGAACCGGCACATTGAGAATCGCTACATCGAGTTGCCCGGCGGCAACCTGGAGCTCCAGCGTTGAGTTGGTCCCTTCAAGCACATGGAGATGCACCTCAGGATGGCTGTCGTGAAGGGTGGCAAACAGTGTTGGTACGAGCCACCTTCCCGTCGTACCAATCATTCCCACCCGAACGACGCCGGTCACCGTCGATGACAGGGCAATGACATCGTCAACCATTGCGTTCAGTTCAGCGTTGATTCGTCGGGCACGCCGGACGACAACCTCACCAATGGGTGTCAACTGCCCATTGGAACGGTCGACCATGGTCGCATCGAGTTCCACTTCAAGTCCCTTAATGCGGGTGGAGATATTGCTCTGCACCGTCCCGAGTGCGACGGCGGCGGTCGAGAAACTCCCATGATCAGCGATTGCTTGCAAAGCTTGAAGCTGTCGTAAATCCATGTTTCCTCCGTGACAGCTATCCTATCTCAAATTGAGATGGAAAGTATTTGTCCTAGCGAGTTGCCTGATAGAACAAAAACGGTATAGTTGTCTCATCGCCCCAAGGGGCAGCAACACAAGGATTGACCGAACCCCCCCTCGGATCTCCTTGCAGAGAGAAGGCCTGCCAACCCCCCGGCAGGTCTTCTTTCGCGTCTGGGCATCGTTGCTTCCTTGGTCGAGAGGAGTGCTCGGACTAGCGTGACTCAATCATGGCAATCCTCCAGACTCTTCGGCGGTTCGGAGCATTGGTGACCATGGCGGCGGTCAATGGTGCCTCTCGGCTCTTTCGGCAGGGGAGCGGCACCGTCGCAGGAGGGCGTGTAGCACTTCGCATTGCGCCTGATCTCCTCACCCACCTGACTGAGGGACGTCAAGTCTCCTTGGTGACGGGGACCAACGGGAAGACGACGACGACTGCACTTCTTGCTGCAGCCCTTCGGGGTGGGCATCGATTCGTTACTTCTAATGACACTGGCTCAAATATGCCCGCCGGGTTTGTTGCTGCGGTGGCAAGCGGGGAGCGGTTTGGGCCGGTAGTTCTTGAAACCGACGAGGCGTATCTCAGTTCAGCAATTGCCACGATGAACCCAACACTCGTGGTGCTCCTCAACCTCTCCCGCGATCAACTTGACCGATCGAGTGAGGTCCGCTTGTTGGCAGAGCGCTGGAGGAGCGCACTTCATGACTTTCAAGGGACCGTCATTGCCAATGCAGATGACCCGTTGGTTGCCTTTGCTGCTGCAACCGCAAAGAATTGTCGATGGGTATCGGGCGGGAGTTCGTGGCAACTCGACGCCGTTGGCTGCCCAGTCTGTGATGGCCTCCTTGGCCACCAGGTGAAGAACTGGTCATGCGCTGCCTGTGGTTTCGCACGGCCGAAACCAACGGTTGAAGTCGAGGAAGATGAGGACAATCTCGTACTCACCATTGATGGCGTTGCATCCAGTTCGACGTTCCAGCTACCTGGAGCATTCAATCGATCCAATGCAGCAATGGCTCTTGCAGCAGCAACGGCAATTGGCATTGACCGAGAGAGTGCTCTCGCCG
>CAIXCS010000194.1 GCA_903918025.1 uncultured Actinomycetes bacterium | reverse complement strand
TTCGAGCCGTTCAATTTCATAGGCGTCCTTCACGAGCCGAAGCTCGTTGAGGGTTCGCTCAAGGTCCGAATCCAACTCTTGTGCTTCGAAGGTTTCGTCCAATATCGAATCGAAGCCGCGAAGGAGTGCCGTCGGGCCTTGAAGGGCTGCAAGGGTCTTTGCGAGTTCCTCTTTGGACTTGGTCGCAATACCGAGGTGTCCTTCGGTCTCGGAGAGTGTTGGTCGACGCCCCGTCCAAAGTTCCCCATACTGCGCATCGGTGAAGAACCGATGTGAGGAGTGGTCTCCTCCGACTTCGACGAACAACGTTGATCTTCCATTTGCTTCAAGGAGGAGGACACCATCAGGTTCATGGCTCGCCGTCAACCAGAAGAAATCGGTTCCAGGACGAAATCGAAAGTCGGTGTCATTGGATCGGACTTTGAAACTGCCCGTTGGGACAATCAGGTTGGTTCCGCTCAATGTCGTCGTCAGAAGCGACCGACGTTCCGCACAAAAAGAGGCCGCGGGATGGGTGCCTTCATCAATCACAATCTCTTCCCATTGATTGGTCATGAAGTCAACGAGAGCGCGAGGGATTGGTGGTCGGTGTTTGCCAACCCAAACCCAGTTGTCACTGATTGGATGCTCGGCTGAAACATCAGGGGTGTCCGCTAGTGGCTGGGTCTCCTCATTCACGATCCTCAGCCTATTGCGGTGGCCTCCAACATGAGTGACGCGACAAACTGGGGGAGTGGAGTTTCGACGTGAAGTACAGCCCAATGGCCCCTGGACGTGGGCGGTGCTGTGGGGAGTAATCGGTCGCGGCAGGCTTCGGCGCGAGGAGGTCACCGCTTGGGACGTTGACGAGGCACTCCATGAGGGAGGGCTGCGGCATCCCGAATGGGAGCGACCGACCGTGGCATTTCTTCTCGACGGCCCGCAACTACCTGACGATCACTTCGAGCGTTAGTCCTCTTCGTCGCAGAGCGGCTCATCGAGAGCGTCGACGAGAAAGCTCAGGAGGTCTTGGGCAAGGCGAAGGCGCTCTCGATCGTCTGGATCAAGTCGGTCGAGATCTTGCGGGATCGTCACCCGAAGCGAGCCTGCGAGCGCCTGACAGCCAACCTGGAGCGTGTCGAACCACGCCTCTGCCTCATCGAGTGTCAATTCTTCAGAGAACGCTGTTGTTTGGGTGATTTGGGCGGCTGTGGCGATCACGTCACAACGAGCCAAAACGAGGAACGCATCATCTTGATCTTTCGTCACGGTGATCGGCGCGGCGAGTCGGTGTGCAAAGGGGTGAGTTCCATCTCTCGTGCCTTGAACGACCGAACCTGCAAGTCCGGAGATGTAGCGACGGATCTCTCGACTGAGATCCACGCGAATCGCATCGATTGTCCGATCGAACGGTGCGCTCATGATGAAGGCTCCACCGACGCGAGGAGCCCGGATGCGTGAAGGCGAACGCAGTAGGACTCCGCTTTGTTGAGCTCACCACTCCAAACGACCGCTCTGCCTTCTTCGTGAACCGCCATCATGAGACGACTTGCCTTTTGCTTGGGATAGGCAAATACCTTCATCAGAACTCGTGTGACGACGGTCATGAGAGTGACCGGGTCATCCCACACAATGACGTCGAACGGTAGATCAAGCGCGACCGCCGTGAGGGTGTCGCCCTCCGGAAATGTCTCGAGCGGGGTGGTCATGTCGGCTCCGTCGACTGAAGCGCCGCTTCTGCGCCGCTCCGAGTAATGCTAGCCACGACGGTGGCCATCAATGGACGTGCATTCGCAGTTGGTAGCCACGGCTTCCAACTGGGCAGCGGAGGAACGAGACCTCGTTTGAAGTTGCACCCATCCACGCAGGACTAGTTGATGTTGATGAGGTCAACAACGAAGACCAACGGCTCATTTGGCTTGATCGCGGGTGACTGTCCTGCAGAGCCATAGCCAAGCTTTGACGGAATCACAATGATCCGACGACCACCAACCTGCATCCCGAGAAGACCTTGCTTGAAACCAGGGATGACGCCGCTCAGCATGAATTGAGCAGGCGTCGAGCGTGCCCACGAAGAGTCAAAGATGGCACCGGTTTGATAATTCGCACCTGCATAGTTGACCGTCACGGTGTTGCTGCTCGTGACCTTGGGGCCTGTTCCAACGGTTTCATCAGTGATCTTGAGGGCGGTAGGAGCGGGTCCTGGCGTTCCGGTAACGGTAGGGGCAGGGCGAAGTTTCGTCGTACTGAGGAGGTCGATGACGAACGTCAAGGTCTCATTTGGTGCAACGAGAGGCTTCTGGCCAGTCGCCCCGTAGCCGAGCGAGGCCGGAACGATGATCTGACGCCTGCTGCCAACATGCATGCCAAGCATCCCCGTGCGGACTCCCGGAATGACTGAAGCCAGCGCTAAGTGCGCAGGTTTCTTGTTAATCCAAGAAGAATCAAAGACTTTTCCGGTCGCGTAGTTTGCTCCGACATAGTTGATGGCCACATAGGAGTTGGCCGTTGCTGTTGGCCCTTTCCCGATGATGAGGTCTTTGGTTTCAACCGTAACTGGCGCTGGCGCAGAGCTCTTGGCGATCGTTGGTGCCGAAGCGAGCGGGTCGCTGCTTCCTCCGCAAGCAGAGAGTGCGAATGGCAAGAGACCGAGGACGAGAAGCGGGAGTCGACGCATCGGTTAAGTCTAGACATCGACGGTTCGACTCTCCCTGTCACCCATCACCATGCGGGTACTCGTCCGGTGAAGCGATGGGCGACCGACGATCGTTTTGCCAAGGCGCGAAGAACCGGACGAGAGGCTAGAAGACCCCCACGTCGACGCAGCGTCTCCTCGAATCGTTGACCGAAATCGACTTGGCTACGTCCTTGGCGGCCAGAGCGGTTCGGTAGTCTCGAATCCAACGTCAGTTGCCCATTGATTGCGGTAGGTCACCTCATGGGCTGGACGCCTCGTGGCAACTCCCCACGTTCCGGTTGGGTAGCCCAGAGAGATGCACCCCTGCATGGCCCAACCTTCCTCGGTCGGAACGCCCAAGATCTCATTGACCTCATTCGGGTAGAAGAACGAGAGGATGACGGTGATGCAACTTCCAATCCCCTCTGCCCGGGCAGCGAGCATTGCTGACCAAACGGCAGGGTAGATCGAACTTCCGGTTGGGTCGAATTGGGTAAACGGAAAGAGAAACAACGGGACTTCTGCAAAGTGGTCGCCCAGCCAGTTGGCTGACTTCTGTACCTTGAGAAAGGAAATGGAGTCTGGATCGTTGGGGCGTGCCTCTGCTTCGGCGAGTTGCCCTGCGTAGAACGTTTCCCAGAGCTTGCCCACCGCATCCTTATAGAGCGGAGCCAACTTCTCCTTGGTGGCCTGGTCATCGACCAGCAGAAATCTCCAACCCTGTTGATTGCCGCCAGAAGGAGCACGAACAGCGGCATCCATGATGCGTTGCTGTACGTCAAGGGGAATGGGATCAGGCTTGACCCTGCGCATTGCTCGTGTTGTGTAGAGCGCTTCGTAGAGATCCACCGTTAGTCAACCAAACTCACGCGACCAACAGCGTCGATGTACTCCTCAACCATGCCGAGGACAACATCTCGAGTTCTCCGGACTTCGTTGGTGAGGCCAATAACCTGACCAGCCGGGCAGAAGTTCACATCTTTTGCCTGTTCTGGATAGGCATGTCCTCGGCTGACTGCCTGGATGGCGACCATCATTTGGAGCGGCATTGGAAGCGGGTCAGGCGTATCTGGGCGTTCCCAGGCCTTGGTCCACTCGTTCTGGAGCATGCGGCATGGCTTGCCCGTAAAGGACTTCGACCGGACCGTGTCCCGGCTCGTCGCCTTGAGGTACAACTCCATCTGACCAGGAGGAATATCCGCCTCTTCGACAGTGAGCCACAGTGAGCCTGTCCATACTCCAGCTGCTCCCATGACCATTGCCGCTGCCATTTGCCGACCATTGCCGATGCCACCGGCAGCCAAGACTGGAGTTGGGTAGACGGCGTCAATCACTTCTGGCCACAACACAATGGAACCAACGTCCCCGGTGTGTCCGCCTCCTTCTGATCCTTGGCAGATGACTACGTCAACACCAGCGGCCTTGTGATTCTTTGCATGCTTCACCGAACCGGCAAGTGCGGCGATCAAGCGGCCAGAAGATTGAATCTTCTCAATGACGTCGTCAGGAGGCGTCCCGAGGGCATTCGCGACGAAGCGGGCCTTTGGGTGATTGAGAATGACGTCGATCTGAGGATTCGCCGTAGCGGACGTCCAGCCCAAGAGTTCACGCTTCGGTCCACCGGGAAGTTCTGGGACACCGTGGCTTGCGAGAAGATCCATGGCGAAGTCGCGATGGCCTTGCGGAACCATCTCCTTCAGTTGGGCTTCGAGCTTCTCCGGGTCCAACTCGTCCATTCCTTCGTACTTGGAAGGGATGACAATGTCGACACCGTAGGGTCGATCGCCAACATGCTCATCGAGCCACTGGAGTTCCGTCTCGAGTTCTTCGGGAGTGAAACCAACCGCTCCGAGGACACCGAGGCCACCAGCGTTTGAAACAGCCGCCGCAACGTCGCGACAGTGGGTAAAGGCGAAGATTGGAAATTCGATTCCTAGACGTTCACACAGTTCGTTATGCATTGGCCCCCCTCAGGCGTATGTGGTGCAAGCGGAGCATAGGTCACTGCTCCTGTAGTTGACCAAGTCTGCTGAAGTGAAGTCCATTGTTCGTCGTTGCGCGAGACTCAGCGGGAACGAGGGGGAGACCATGGGATTTCGAACATCGCCAGTCGTTGAAGAGGATGAATGGCTGCTCAAACTTGAGGTGCTTGACGGTGGGGTAGCGCTCCTCACGCTCAATCACCCTGAAAAACTCAATGCGTGGAGTTGGGAAGCATCACGGCAACTCGGTGTTCGGGCAGATCAAATCCGTTTTGACGATTCGATTCGAGTCGTCGTCCTTCGAGCGGAAGGACGGGCATTCTGCGCGGGCATTGACCTTGGAATGCCAGAAGATCGCGTTACCGGCAGATCTCCCGCAGAGAAGGTGCGGAACTACTACGAAGGCATTCGATGGGTGCACGAACGTTTCCGAGTGTTCTCCGAGCTTCCGCAACCGATCGTTGCTGCGGTTCAGGGCTACTGCCTTGGTTTTGGGTTTGAACTCGCGCTGATGGCGGACATTCGGGTGGCAAGTGATGACGCGAAGTTTGCGTTGCCTGAAGCAACCATTGGGGTTGGCGTCGATGCCGGGGGTGATCTCCGGCTCTCCCAAGAAGTCGGCGTTGGCTATGCAAAACTCCTCGCGTTGACGGGGAGAAGAATTGATGCCGCCGAGGCATTCCGACTTGGCATCCTCCAAGAGGTCACCTCACGAGAAGACCTAGATTCGACCGCTCTTGGCATTGCTCGAGAGATTGCGAATAATGCTCCTCTCGCGGTTCAGTCCATCAAGCGGTCTATTGATGCGTTCGCGTACCGAGGGCTCCTCGAGGCCATGAAGTTCGAAGCACTCTCCTCATCGGTCGAGTTCGTGTCCGAGGACATGCCTGCTGGCTACGCCGCAAAGGCCAAGCGCGAGCAAGCCACCTTCGAGGGGTTCTAATGACGCTTGAATCTCCGCCACCGATTGGGGCCATCTTTCTTCCGCCAACAACGCTCGAGGGTCGTGTTGCCGTCGTGACTGGAGGTGGAACTGGACTCGGACTCGGGATCGCTCGTGAACTGGCGCGGGCGGGAGCGACGATCGCGATCCTCAGCAGAAACGAAGAGCACCGGATTCGCGGTGTTGAACAAATTCGTGCGCTCGGGGGACAAGCAGTTGAGGCACCAGTTGATTTGCGTGAGGCGGATCAAGTGGCCGCTGCCTTCGAGCGAGTGGCAAATGAAGTTGGCCCGGCTTCGATTCTCGTCAATAACGCTGCGGCGAATTTTCCGGTACTCGCGTCGACGTTGAGCCCGAATGGTTGGCGTGCCGTCCAGCGGACGGTGCTTGATGGGACGTTCTTTGCCTCCCAGGCACTTCATGCAAGTGCAACGTCATCGGGACTTCCTGGTGCCATTTGCAACATCGTGGCGACTCAAGCGAAGACTGGCGGACCAGGCATGGCGCATGCGGCTGCTGCGAAAGCTGGAGTGGAGAATCTCACCAAGTCTCTCGCCGTCGAATGGGCGGTTGATGGAATCAGGGTGAATGCCGTGGCTCCGGGTCTCTTTCCGCATGACGACATGCGAGAAGATTTGAAGGCCCTAAGAACAACTGGGCCTGAGGTCGATGCTCGGCGTGCTCCGGCAGGCAGGCCGGGTGACCTTCGGGAGATTGCCTGGGCGGTTACCTATCTCTGTTCGCCGTACGCGGCCTTCATTACCGGGCATACATTGGTTGTCGACGGTGGCAATTGGCTACGCCGCGACTTCGTCATGCCGGAATTTGTTCCGCTGGCAGAGCAACTCGGTGCAGTGTTGAAGCGACCCGAGTAGTCGCCTACGCCTGAGAAGCAAATTGCGTGCGGTAGAGATCGGCATAGAGCCCACTCTTTGCCAGCAGTGATTCGTGGGTTCCGGACTCAACAATTTGGCCTGCATCAACGACCGCGATGATGTCGGCGTCGCGCACGGTCGAGAGACGGTGAGCAATGACGATTGACGTCCGCCCCGCAAGCGTGGTGGCGAGCGCTGCTTGAACCGCTGCTTCAGATTCAGAGTCAAGATGCGCAGTGGCTTCATCGAGCACCACAATTCGAGGTTGCTTGAGCAAGAGGCGCGCGAGTGCAATGCGTTGTTTCTCTCCTCCGGAGAGCCGGTACCCGCGCTCTCCAACCAACGTTTCAAGACCATCGGGGAGCGAATCAATGAGTGGAAGGATTTGCGCCTTGCTCAGGGCATCTCGAAGTTCTTCCGGAGAGGCATCTGGCTTTGCATAGAGCAAGTTCGCCCGCAGGGTGTCATGGAAGAGGTGGGGATCTTGACTAACGACACCAATGGCTTGCGTCAATGAAGCACGCGTGACGTTTCGAACATCAAGACCACCGAGTTCAACGGAACCGGACGTGACGTCGTAGAGACGAGGAATGAGTTGGGAGATGGTGGTCTTCCCTGCACCCGATGGACCAACAAGGGCAACGAGCGCGCCTGCGGGGACCGTGAGGTTGAGTCCGTGGAGGACTTCGACGGGTTTGGTCGTCTCGAGAACCGCCACTGACTCAAGACTCGCGAGCGAGACTTCTTCTGCACTTGGGTAGGTGAACCTCACGTTGGTGAACTCAACGCTCAATGGGCCAGCAGGCAAGTCGAGTGCCGTTGGCGACTCTTTGATAGCGGGTTCGAGATCAAGGACTTCAAAGACTCGTTCGAAACTCACCAGAGCGGTCATCACGTCAAGATTGAGATTTGATAGTTGTGTGAGAGGTCCGAAGAGACGAGCGAGGTACGCGGTCAATGCAACGACGGTTCCAAGTTTGAGTGTGCCATTGATGACGGACACTCCACCAAAACCGTAGGCAAACGCGGTGGCTAGCGAAGCGGTCAGACCAAGCGCGATGAAGAAGGTCCGAGAGTAAATTGCCGTTCGAATTCCAATGTCTCGAACACGGCCAGCTCGCCGATCGAAACTTTGCGTCTCATCACCCGCGTTACCAAAGAGTTTCACCAACAAGGCACCAGAAACGTTGAACCGCTCCTGCATGGTGTTGTTCATCTTTGCGTTGAGGTTCATTCCTTCCCTCGTGAGTGCGCCCAATTTTGCCCCGACTCTTCTCGCTGGGAGAAGAAAGCACGGCAGCAGAATGAGGCCCGCAATGGTGACCTGCCAAGACAGCCAGAACATGAGGGTCAACGTGACCCCCACGCCAATGACGTTGCCGACCATGTTCGACAAGAGATCAGTGAACGCTTGCTGGGCACCAATGATGTCGTTGTTGAGTCGAGAAACTAGGGCACCGGTTTGAGTGCGCATGAAGAAGGAGATGGGCATTTCTTGAACGTGAGCAAAGATCTTCGATCGCATATCGAAGATGAGTCCTTCTCCAATCCGAGCGGAAATGAATCGATTGGCAAGACTGATCCCGCTATCAAGAATGGAGAGTCCTGCGGCAAAGAGCGCCAGCATGATGACCAACCTGGTGTTGTGCTCAGGGATTGCCCGGTCGATGATTGATCGGAGCAGGAGAGGGCTAATCGCACCGACGAGCGATTCGGCAACGACGGCAACCATGAAGACCGAGAGGGAACGGCGGTAGGGTCGGGCAAACGTCAAGATTCGTTTGACGGTCCCTTTGGTGACCTTTTTTCCGAGCACCGAACGGTCGCGGCGAAGCGACATCATCCCTGATCGGTTCATATGGCCCATCATTCCGCCCAAGACAGCCCTCCTCGTTGCCGTAGTCACCCTAGGGCTCGATGGTGGGGGTGGAACCGAGGCTCTACGATAGGGAGAGGACCAGCGAGGGGGTGGGGCTGTGCTGAAGGTTGCAGTAATTTGCAAAGCAAATCTCTACAGGTCACCAGCCGCGCGGATTTTTCTCGCAGATGCATTCGGTCAAGCAGGTATTGAAGCAGTGGTGGTCTCAGGCGGGATACTCCCTGAAGGCAATACCGTCCCTCCCGCTTACGTTTCCATTGCGGCCGAGGCTGGGATCGATCTCTCTGAACACGTCAGTCACCACATCACCACTGAAGACCTAGAGCGACAAGATCTCGTGCTCACGATGACTCGTGAGTTACTCAGAGAAGTGGTGGTCCTTGCTCCGACGATTTGGCCAAAGGCGTTCACCATGAGGGAATTCCTTCGACGTGCCTCTGCCATTGGCCCAAGAAAGCCAACCGAACAACTCGATCACTGGTTTGCCGCTATTGGCCGAGACCGAAAGCGGACCCAAGTTCTCGGTGACTTTGATCCCGATGACGTTGCTGATCCTGTCGGCGGGACGGCGGAGGACTACCGCGTCATGCTTCGACAAGTAGAACGACTTTCTACCGATCTGGCCTCGCTGTTCTAGAGCGTGAGGGAGATGGTCCTCGTCTTGTCGAGGACCACGCTCGTCGACGTGATCGTTGGCGACCATTGTGGAGCATTAATGGAAACAGTGACGGTGGCTGGGTGCAACGTCGCCTGAGGGACAAGCCGGAGCATGAAGCCGTGATGCTTGACGGCATTCAGAATGACGGTTTGGAACGTCACAGTTGAGGAC
>CAIXCS010000193.1 GCA_903918025.1 uncultured Actinomycetes bacterium | reverse complement strand
TCTGGCAACTGCGTGGCTCGTCCCTCAACCGACCGGTTTTCGCCCCTGGCTCTTTGAGAACCGCTACGTCCACGTTTTCGATGATCTCCTAGCCCGCCGCCAGCAGATCCAGACGCTGAAAACCACCGGAAATATCTACGAGCCGTTCGGGGCTCAAGCGTTCACCTACCCACCGGGTGCGATCTTTGCCTTCTACTGGACGGCTTGGTTCGGCAGTTCGGTGGTCCCGCTCGTGTGGACGGTCCTCTCGCTTGGATCGATGGTCGCGTCATTCTCGATGGTGCTTCACAAGTTCAACCGAGTCAACGTCGTCAATGCACTAACTCTTGCTTGCTGGTTGACGCTGCTTACCCTTGCTATCTACCCACCCTTTGCGGAGGGGATTGAATTCGGCCAACTCGCCCCAATGATCCTCGCGTTCGTCCTCTTCGATGAATTGGTAGCTCGCGGGAACAAACGTGGCATAGCCGTTGGTATCGCAAGTGCGATCAAGTTGTACCCCTTGGTCTTCGTTCTGGCTTGGGCCTTCCGACGACAGTGGAGAGAGGTTGCAACTGCTCTTGGGACCTTCTTCAGTGTCACGTTGCTGGCATCGCTGCTTTGGCCAAAGAGCGCGCAAAGCTTCTTCGTCGATTTGCTTTGGAACGGCAAGGATTTGCAGCACATGTCCGACAATGTTGCGACATTTGTCGCTAGTCAGAGCATTTCCGCCATGCTCACCCGTCCGCCAATAGGCCTCTCCCCTCACGCCCAACTGCCCGCGTATTTTGCTGCTGGAGTGTTGGCACTCTTCGCCCTCTACGGAGCCCATCACCTTTGGCTTCGAGGAGCTCGGCTCTCCTCGGCAGTGGTGCTCCTCACGGCGTCCTCGGTCTGTAGTCCAGTTGCGTGGGACCACTACTTCTCCTATGCACCACTTATCTGGTGGGTGGCCGTTGAAGCAGGTAGTCGCAGCCGTCTTCGAGTGGCTGCAGTCGTCGCCGGGATTGTCTGGCTCGTTCCATGGAACTTCTTTCGACGCGAACCTTCGACTACTCCTTGGATTGCGTTCTACGAATTCATTTCGCGAAACGCCATTGGATTCGCAGCCGTTGCGCTCATTCTCGCCGCAGCTGTTGACGCTTGGCGCCCACGCGGTGACGTCGTTCTCGACCAAGAGTTATTGAGCGTGGCTTGACCCTTGGGAATGTTCACGCGGATTCGGAGTTCTCTCGAACGAGGGAATCGAGAATTGCCGTGAACCATAATCACGAAGTCCGAGACGAGCTTCGCCAACCTGCACTTGCACTTCAAGCACTCATTCCTGAGGTGATGCGGGGTCAAGCACGCGTGACGGCAGCAGCGATGGCTCCAGGGGATCTTGATGTCGGCACCAAAGAGCTCCTGGCACTCGTGATCGCCATAACGAGAGAGTGCGATGGCTGTATTGTCGCCCATTCGCGAGGGGCAGTCCGCCACGGCGTGACGCGTCAGCAGGTTGCGGAGGCAATCGGCGTTGCCATCGCAATGAATGGTGGTCCAGGCACTGTTTGGGGCCCTCGAGCACTCCGTTCCTATGACGAGGCACTCGCTGATCGGTCAGCCCAGTCAACTCCCTGAGGCCGAAGTGCGAGCCTGCGCCGGCCATGCAAGCGTGAAGTGCTAAACAAACTGCAGCATCGGAGGGCCGAACGTTCGGTCCAGTGTTGAAAGAGCGCGTGGTCATCGTGAAATCAAACAAGGTACGTCGGGCCGCCCAGCACACCTTCGCGAGGCGAACCCGCGGCGCGCTGCTCGCCGGAGTGATGGTCGCAGGGTTGGTTGTCCTTCCCGTAATCGAAACCGACATTGCCGGAGCTGCACCGACCTTGACCTCGATTACCTCACTCAAGTTTCACCCTTCATTTGGAGGGACGTCAGTCCATTCAATCGTGCTGCCAACTGGCCAGATTGTGGTCGACAACAGCCGTGATGGCTCCGTGATCGAAATGAACGCTGATGGAACGAACCAACAGATTTGGGATACGGGTCTCCTCGGGCTTGGAGGCATGGCCACATTCACCGTCCAAGCCTCACCGCTTCAAGAGTTCATCTACATTGCTCATGCTGGCAACGGCTCCACCCAACTTGGTGGGGTGTACCGCTACAACGCTGATGGCACCGGCCGAGTCAATCTTTCTGATGCAGGAATGATTAATCCACAAGATGTCGCGACTGATGCAACCGGCAATGTCTACGTTGCCGATACTGGATCAGCAACAGCCTCTTCCCAACTCTTCCAAATGACGTTCACCAATAGTTGGGGACTCGCAACCGTCAACTCCCTCGCCTCCCAGCAATTCCCAAGTTCAGCATCGCTCAATTCAGTAACGTTTGATCCAGCTTCGGGTGATGTCTTCGTCAGTGACCAGTGGAACAGTTGGATTGACCGCGTCACGTTGCCCGGACAAGGCAATAATCCCCCAGCGGCAATGAGCAATTGGGCGAGAACCTATCTTCCTGATGCCTTAACGATCTCTGGATCGAACCTGCTCATTGGGGATTCGTTCAACCAAATTCACAATCCCCAGATCAGGTCTCTTGCCCTCTCGAATGGGACTGCGACAACGCTGACGGACATGCCCCAAGGTTCGTATACCGACCTCGATGTCGTGCCGACAGGGACCTCGGGAGTCACCGCTGGATCGCTCTTCATCGGCGAACAGCTTGTCGTCAGCGATCCCTTGAACTTTGGACAATCAACTGGCGAGGGCGTTCTGCTCCATGCCGATGCAGACGGCAGTAATCAAATCAAACTTGCCATTGGCAGCACGTCAAACACCGCCCGCTTCTCTGCTCTCGCGTTTGACGGAGCATCGGGAAAGCTCCTCGTCGCTGACGAGTGGCTCGGTGCGGTGTACGCAGAGAATCCCGATGGTTCGAGTCCAGTTGCCCTCATTACCGGTTGGTCCAACGACGGCCTCGACTACATCACCGATCTCGCAGTAGATAGTGGGACAGGGACGATCTTCGTTGGTTCACTTGATGGAACCGTGCGTTCCTTCACTGCCAGCGGAGGAACCGAAGCCCAAGGAACCCTCCTCACCGGAGGTCTCGTCCCGAGTGGCGTCACCTCACTAGCCGTCGTTGGTACGCAGCTTCTCCTTGGGAATTCGTCCGGCATCGTCGCAGCTCCCATTGGGAGCACGAATTTTGCGACCTGGGCATCGCCAGGTGCTGTCTCTGCCATGACCCTCGCCACCGATGGTCGTCTGTACGCCACGACCTATGACTCGACAATGTGGTCCTATGCGGCTGATGGTAGTGACGCCAAGATGTTCTCCCTCCCGACTAACTCGACACCTCTAGCGATCTCAAGCGACGCGCTCGGTCGGATCTTCATCACCGACTCAAGCAAAGGCCTCGTTGAAGCATCGGCAACTGGGATTGTTCCTTTTGTCTTGGACAACACGCAGAACTACCTCGGCACCGCAAATGACGCCACCGGACACGTCTTCATCGCTGACTCACTTGATGTCAACACGCTGACCGTCGATGCTCCACCCACGGTGAGTTCGCTCGTCAGCGCAACCGGCACTTCCGGTGTGAACTCGACCGTCACGATCACGGGCTCTGGTTTCAGCCACGCACTGGTCGTCGACTGGATGCAGAACGGTTCGGTTGCTTCCTGGAATCCACCAACGATTGTCTCTTCGACAACGATTACCGTCTCGGTGCCTACCTACCTTGCGCCAGGCACGTACAACCTCGTCGTCGTCACTCCAGGTGGACCTTCTGCAACAGGGAACAGTTCTGTCTTCACTGAACTTTCCGGACCGCCGATCGTCAATTCTTCCTATCCCAACAGTGGATCGATCAACGGTGGAACGAGCGTCACTATCTACGGTCAGTACTTGAGCGGCGTTACCGCGGTCAGCTTTGGAGGCCGCCCCGCTGCAAGTTTCAGTGTTCACAATGGAAATACCATCACTGCAGTAGCTCCCGCATCAACGACTGGCGGGACCGTGGACATTCGAGTCACTTCGGCTCGCGGCACCTCGAGCATTGTCGCCTTCGACCGATTTACCTACACGGGACCATTGATCACCGGCGTGACGCCGTCTCTTGGTCGAAGCGTCGGTGGCGACCTCGTGACGATCACCGGCGTCGGCCTGAGCAGCGTCACACAGATTCGATTCGGAACGATTGCGACAGGACCGTCGACGTTCACGGTTCAGACCCCGACGAAGATCGTGGTGAAATCGCCTGCGCATGGAGCGGGGTTTGTCCAACTCGTCGCCACGGGACCTCTGGGATCTTCGGCGCTGTCGATCGCTCCAAACCCGCCAAATGGCTTCACCTATCAGGGCGTACCAACGGTGACCAAGTTGTCCCCGAAGTCGATCCCGCATGGGACGGCCAAGACCATCGTGATCACCGGAACTGGTTTCCTTGGCGTCTCCAAGGTCAAGATCGGCACGATCTCTGGCACGATCAAGGCCGGGGGAACGGCTTCAAGCATCACCTTCAGCATCAATGCCCTCCCCAAAGGTTCCTACGGCGTTCTTGTCACGACGGCGTCGGGCACTTCAGTGAAGACGGTGGCATCGACCCTGACGGTGTCGTAGTAAACATTTCGTCAAGGAGTCCAGGTCGCAAGGGGCGAAAACTGGCAACGCACCTTGCAGGTATTCAGACCTAGGCTTCGCGTATGCGCGCATCGGTCAATCTTCATATCAACGCTTCACCTCAGAAGGTTTGGGGGCTCGTCAGTGACATCACCAAAATGGGCGAGTACAGCCCAGAGGTGGTTGAAGCAGAGTGGCTAGAAGGAGCAACTGGTCCAGCCGTTGGCGCGCTCTATCGAGGTCATGTGAAGCGGAACGAGAACTGGCCAGTTCTTTACTGGACGACGTGCAAAGTTACTGAGTGCGTTCCGGGTCAGGTGTTTGAGTTCGCCGTCATGATGGGCGACAAGGCAGTCAACACTTGGCGTTACGAGTTCAAGGCCTCGCCGTCCGGTGGCACTGACGTCACCGAGTCGTTCGACTTAGGTGACAATTTCCTTACGAAGTTGTGGCGCCCACTCGGTGGAGCCCTCAGAGAGCGACGAAATGCCCGCGACATGCTTCGAACCCTTGAAAACGTCAAGGCGGTTGCAGAGCGCGCGTAGGGTTCAAGGCCAAGGAGCTCGACTGGTTGAGGTCCCAGATTGCCGGCCGAGTCGTTTGAGGAAGTTCAATGCTTGGTTTCCTCATCATTGGACCGTCAATCAACGGAACTCGATGCCAAAATCCCTTGTGACCTTAGCGCCTCCGAGGGGGGCCTTGAAATGAGACAGCCGCTAAAAGTTCGCGAAGTTCCGTTCGTTCACCCAGCGCCAACTTCGCCGTCATTCTCGCTATCTCGTAAAGCTTCGTGGTGGGCAAGTTGGTCAAGTTCACGCTCGATCAGTTCGCCATCTTCGGCGGATTCAATGTGAACGAGAAAGTCATCTGCTCGAGGCGACGATCGAATGAGTTCATCAAGTTTCAACTGAATGGCGACCTGATGTCGATTCTGGGTGTGCTGAATGACGAACAACATCACGAGCACCACCGACGAGACAATGGTTGAAAAGATCCCTTCCCAAATTGACCTAATTCCGTAGACCCCAATGACCGCGCCGAAGATGACTACGACAGAGACAGCGACCGCTGCAGTTCCCGAACGAGCGGTGAACTCGCCGAGAACGTGCGGCAACCTGCTGATCCGAATCTGACTCGAGCGGTGCTCCATGAAAGGTGACCTCTCTCTGTCAGTCCGAGTTGTGGGGTTAGTGCTTCGCCGTCACAGAGCTGCGAGTGCGACGCTGCCTGGTCATGACGTCGAGAACGGTGACGCCAAGCATGAGTACCGCACCGATGAGCAAAGCAACGCCACCAATGAATAATTGCGAAGCCAAATGTGCCCATGCCGACGACGTCAAGAGAAGACCTTTCGTCGTCGTGGCTTCAAATACTTGTGCAGCTTGAGCTTGCAACGTCGCATTGCTTGGGTTTGCTTGGGCCAATGCGCTGACTTCCGCCGCAGTCTTCCCGCCGGTCAAATAGGAAATCCCAGGGGCAAGGTACCCATTGGCATAGACATCTGCCAACGGTCCGGTGTTCACAAGGTCACCGGCATACTTATACGCGTCAGGAAAGAGTGTTGAGGAGAACACCGGGCTCGCCGCGGGAAAGTGCAGACCTTGCGTCACCAGTTGGGAATTCACCGTGGATCTGGCTGAACTCGCGACACCAACAAGAAGTGCACCACTCACCGCAAGAACGACAACGAGGGCAACTTCTGCCATTCGTCTCGTTGGATGAATCTCCCGATGATGATGGTCTGCCGTGCCGGACGGAGTTCTCGGCACCTCAATCGGCGGTGAATCACCGTTGGAGAATGTGGGAACTGCTACTTCATGCATAGTGCTGGTCATGTTTCCTCCTCAGCAAGGAGAAACGCTTACCGCCAGGTTGCCAACTCGACCCCTGTGGGGTTCGTCGCCACTCATCGCTTCGTTGCCCCGACGGATGTCGGGTGCGATGGAGTCGATTTGCGGAACCGTCGGTAGTTCGAACGTATCACCGTCCTTCAAAACGAAGAGAAGAAATGGCGAAGAGACCATCGACTTAAACGAGTCACCGTGCAGCACGCTTCGGTGGTTACCGCCGAATCACGGCAACTGGAACGCACGAAGAGCGCTCAGACGTCGTCTTCATCGAATGCTCTCCAAGGGAGGCGAGACCTCCGAGGGTTACCTCTGATTCATGCCAGATACTCCAGGGACAACAGGGTGCACTTCTATTGGAGAGCATCCAGGCAGCACTGCATCGATCGTGACCGACTCCGTTGCATTTGGTGGAGTGACGAGCAGTTGGGGATACGTCGGACAAGACGTTGCATCCCCCGACGGCACGTCCGTCCCTTCGACGATTGCCGACGCAGACTCACCATGGGCAAGCGTGATCGTCTGCAGGGCAGGGGTGCCAACGAGGTAGCCACTGAGGGTCCGAATGGCTTGCATGGCTTGCACGCCGGTGGAGGTGAGCGCCGCAACACCGGGGTAGCCCACTTCGGTGCAAGGGGTTGTTGAAGCGTTGGTGAAGATCAGCACCACGCCGATGTGACCCATTCCATCGTTACTCGACGTCGTGATGGAGAGTTGGCGCGTGTTACACGGAGCGGCAGCGACGGCCATCGTTGTCGTTGTCACAGGAGAAGTGGTCGTCGTTGACGGAGGCGCTGCTACTGAAGACCCGCAGGAGGAGAGGCCAATTGCTGCCAACGCGAGACCTGCAGCCACGACGAATCTGCGCATGTCATTGTCCTCTGCTCCCTTCCGACCGTAGCAGGTGTCGGTTCGGCGAAATCAGGCCACTTGGCAAGCCCCGGCCTTCAGGGTCCGTCATCCTTCGACTAGGCGCTGACTGACTCTCAAACGGGGGAATTGAATCAACGTTGCGTCCAAGTTTTCAGCTCCATTCCTCACGAACCATTTGAGATCCAGGAATGGCATGCAGACATTCGGTCCAAGGGCCTCCTCATCGGAGCAACTACCGACCCAATTCTCGGGCATCATCTCGACTTCGCTCTTGCAACATCTCCTGAAGTAAATATTGAACCCTCGGAAGTATGAGTCGTTGAGGGTAATACTGCTCCAACAACTCGAGACCCTCATCGACAGTGGTGAATCCGCACAAATCGTAGAGAAATCGAATGTCATCCTGATCACGTTCTGTTCGTGATGCCAATAGCTTCATCGCCAAGAGAAAGCGCGGCGAAGCTGCTGCGACGCTAAGAAACGTGCCCTCAAACACGCCGATACGATCAGCGTCTTCCCCTGGAATAAATGCCTTCACGCCATCATTCAGCCAATCGAGCTGAAACCCCAAGTCGCCGCCCACCTTCCTGGCAACCTCACGAACAACGTCCGAAGGTGCAAAGACGGCGTCAACATCGGTCGTAGAACGTCGTGCATCGTACGCTATGGCCATTGCAGCGCCTCCAACAACGAAGAGTTCCGCCCGAACTCCGCGACGCTCCAACTCGTCATCCATGGCCTGAAGAGCTTCGAGCAGTTCCTCTCGTCCCAGGCTCCGCTTCATGCGTAAGTGAGTGCTCCACTATTGATAAAGACACCACGACGAGCAAAGGAGATCGGGGAGTTTGCCAATGCGTCAGCTTCGAGTCCTCGAAGATTTGCAATAAACCAAAACTCATCAAGAAATCGCGAATGACCTTCAACCCACACGGGCGAAACCACTTGTCGGACTGCACACGAGTATTCGACCAGTGCGGCTAAAAGGGCATCAAAGCGACGACTTCCAGTTGGACCAGGTTCAGTTGAGATCATCGCTTGGCGAACCTCCCACGTTGAGACGTCATAGCGCTCAACAATGCGAAATGCGAGACGAATGGCCATAGCCTGATCACCCTCCTCGAGAGATTGCGCAATTTCAGCGGCAATCTCTCTAACAGTCGGCTCGGTCCACATGCAGAAATTCTACGACAGCCCCGCTGCATCGCAAGGTTCAGAGGCGCGGGACGGTTTGAACTACTCCTGCATCCGACTACATTCAGTTACTGGTGGCCCCTTACTTCAGTAGGGCCTTGCTAATTACCACCCTCTGTACTTGATTCGTTCCTTCGTAGATTTGGGTGATCTTCGCATCACGGAGGTAGCGCTCAACGGGGAAGTCTTTGGTGTAGCCATACCCACCGAGAAGTTGCACTGCGTCGATCGTCACCTGCATTGCGGTGTCCGAAGCGAATGATTTGGCCAGTGCCCCGAACATCGTGAGTTGGCCATCAGGATCGGAATCAACCATGGCGCAGGCTCTATAGACAAGCGCCCGTGCTGCTTCTGTTTTGATCGCCATGTCCGCCAACATGAACCTGAGTCCTTGAAGTTCTGAGATCGGTCCCCCAAAAGCGTTTCGGGTCTTCATGTACTGTGCCGCATACTCAGTCGCACCCTGAGCAATCCCAACAGCTTGGGCTCCAATGGTCGGGCGGGACCGGTCGAGGGTGTGCATGGCGATCGTGAAGCCCTGGCCTTCCTCGCCAATCAAGTGGCTCTTCGGAACTCGCACGTTGTCAAAGACAATCTCACCTGTCGGACTTGCTCGAAGTCCGAGCTTGTCTTCGAGCTTCGGGACCTGCACACCCCAGTCCTTCTCAACGAGGAAACAGGAAATCCCTCGACTTCCAGCCGACATGTCCGTCTTCGCAAACACGGTGTAGGTGTCGGAGATCCCCGCATTGGTGATCCAGTACTTCGATCCATTCAAGATGTAGTCGTCGCCGTCTCGATCTGCCCGGCAGCGCATTGACGCAACGTCGGAACCTGCGTCGGCTTCAGAGAGGCAGTAGCTCCCTTGGTACTCCCCACTAGCAATCTTCGGAAGATACGTGCTCTTCAGTTCTTCTGAGCCGAAGTTCATCACCGGTAACATCCCAAGTTTTGAGATCAGCATCGTCACGGCTGTCGAGGCACAGTGCCGAGAAATCTCTTCGGTGGCGATCGCTTGGATGATCATGTCCGCCCCCTGTCCGCCGTAGGCCTCGGGGATGCCAAGACCACAAAGATCGGCATCCTTCAGCGCATTGAAGGACGCCCAAGGATAGGTTGCGGTTCGGTCAACTTCGTCGGCATGTGGGGCAATCTTCTGGTCGGAGAAGGCTCGCATCATCGCCTGAAAACTGCGTTGAGTGTCAGTGAGGTTGAAGGAAGACTCGGTCATCTGACCAATGTACCCACCAGGGCTTCGCCTCAGGCGCCGATTGCCTCTTCAGGTGGCAACGCCAGTGCCGCTTCAACCGACATCTTGAGCGTGGACTCGGGAATTGAGTCCGCCAGGAGACGCTGAAGTGGATAACTGTGTGACACGCCACTGAATCTTGCCTTGCGACGAGCAACGACCGAAGGTGTTGCGGCTTCGAGATAGCCAAAGAGCGAGAGGGCGAGGCGAACGTCGAACACCTGTGGGGCGCGACCAAACAACGCAGCTCTCCGGCAGGCGATAGCCGCTGCGCCAACCTCCACATCGTGGTGCGACTCACCCTGAGTGAGAACCAGTGAACTTGAGAGTCGATGGGCAATCGTCAACGCGAAGCCCTGGCTCGGTCCGGGATGTCCAAAGTGCGCACCAGCCTGCTCAACGGCGGGCTCCAATTCACCAGGTCGATCAGCGGTCCAAGACCTCACCGCAGACAACTTCTGAGCCGGCGGTCGATCAGCAACGGTTGGATGCGAGAGGAAAGTGGGCTGAGTCATAACAACCTCCATGCTACAAGAACGCCGTCGACGAACTTCCTTGCATGATCAGTTGGTGGCGTGCAGAAGCGCAAAGACAATCGAGTCGTAGAGCGCTTGCCAGGAGGCCTCAATAATGTTCTCGGACACCCCAATCGTTGTCCAGTTGTGTCCTTCGCTCCCCGAGTCAATCAACACCCGAGTGACGGCTCCCGTCCCTCTTCCCGTGTCGACCACGCGTACTCGATAGTCCTTCAGTCGAACGGAGGAAAGCGCTGGGAAAGCCGGTTCAATGGCTTGTCGGAGCGCTGCATCGAGGGCATTCACTGGACCATTTCCTTCAGCCGTTGCCACGACTCGCTCACCATTCACCAGCACCTTGACGGTCGCTTCAGTGGAGACATCTCCGCCATGGCGGCCATCGTGGTGATCGGTGATGACCCGGAACGACTCAACCTTGAAGAAGTCAGGTTCCCAACCACTGGCACGACGAAGCAGCAACTCGAGCGAGCCATCGGCGACCTCGAAGTGGTAACCCTGATACTCGAGTTCTTTCAGGTCATCGAGAATCTGCCCCAAGATCGATGCGTCAAGCGAGAGACCAAGCTCATCCGCCTTCATCGAGAGCGTCGAGCGACCCGCCATCTCTGAAACAACGACGCGCATCGCGTTGCCAACAAGACTTGGATCGACGTGTTCGTAGAGATCTCGACGACGGGCAACGGCACTCGCGTGGAGGCCCCCCTTGTGGGCAAACACACTCGGACCAACGTAGGGCTGCTGCGGGTTCGGTGAAATATTGACCAGTTCCGCAATGACATGACTTACTGAGGTCAATCGCTCAAGATTTTCCCTCGGAACCGTGGTGATGTTGAGCTTGAGCGAGAGATTGGCAATGGCCGCAGTGAGATCCGTATTGCCTGCACGTTCTCCATA
>CAIXCS010000192.1 GCA_903918025.1 uncultured Actinomycetes bacterium | reverse complement strand
GTGATCACCGCGACCCAAATGCTTGAGTCAATGATCACGAATAATGTCCCGACCCGTGCAGAAGTGACCGATGTGGCCAATGCGGTTCTCGATGGGACCTCCGCGGTGATGCTCTCGGCCGAAACGGCAGTTGGGCATGATCCAGCGCTCGTCGTTGAGACCATGGCGAGGATCTTGAAGCGGGCAGAGCTCGATTTCGACTACATCCGCTGGGGTTCGAATCTTGGGGTTCAAGAGATTTCTGATGACCGGTCATCGACCCTTCGCATCACGGCTTCGATTACGGCCGCTGGGTGGCGAGCTGCCCTCGAAGAAGACGCCGCCGCAATCATCGCCTGCTCCAATTCGGGCATGACCGTCAGGTCTATTTCGCGGTTCCGACCGTCCATGCCGATTGTCGCGGTCACAAAGACGGAGTTCCGTGCTCGACAGCTCCACATGAGTTGGGGCGTGGCTGAGGTGATTGTGCACCCGAGCGAAGACTCCTATGTGCAGACCTACGCAGCCATTGATCACCTCTTGAGCGAAGGACTTGTCGTCCCTGGCGATGTGGTGGTTGTTCTGGCGGGTTCCCGTGACACGGCGGTGCCAATGACCGACACCGTGCGACTGATGCGAGTGCAACAGCAGCGGTAATGCGTTAGAACATTGCTCGGTCCCGCGTCTGCGGGAGAGGGGGAGTGTTATGGGATTGCTCGACAGCAAGCATGCGGTCATCACGGGAGCGGCAAGCGGTATTGGTGCCGAGACTGCTCGACGCTTCGTCGCCGAAGGCGCGACCGTCGTCATCTGTGACCTTGACGACGATCGAGGGGAAGCCCTGGCCAAGGAGCTCGGCGAGCACGCCGCCTACGTTCACGTCGACGTGACCGAAGAAGGCGCCATTGAACGAGCCATCAACCTCTCGATTCATGAGTTCGGTGGACTTGACATTGTCTTTAACAACGCGGGAAACCCCGGATCCATTGGGTCAATCCTCGACGTCACGGTGGAAGGATTCGATCGCACCATCGCCGTCCACTTGAAGGGGGTCTTCCTTGGAATCCGTGCGGCTGGGCGGGTCATGGTTGCCCAAGGCTCGGGTTCCATCATCAACACGGCATCGGTCGCTGGAATGCAGGCCAACTTCGCCGGCCATGACTACTCGGCAGCCAAGGCGGCAATCATCCACCTCACCGAGACCGCAGCCAATGAACTCGGCGAGTCAGGGGTTCGGGTCAATGCCATCTGCCCCGGGTTCATTGCGACGCCAATCTTTGGGCGTGCTGCAGGCCTTGAAGGAGACCAAGCCCAAGCGAGCATTGCCTTGATGGAGATGTCGGCTTCCGAAGCGGCACCGATTCGACGCTCGGGCATGCCGAGTGACATTGCCGAGGCCGCAATTTTCCTGGGGTCAGATCGATCAACCTTTGTCAATGGTCAGCGTTTGGCGGTCGACGGAGGGCTCACGACCGGGCGTCTCTGGCGTGATTCGATGAAGAATGCCCACGAGGGTCTCGCACTGATCAAGGCAGCCGTTGAGGCGGCAGATGCCTGAGTTCATGACACTTGCCCCCAACGGGCACAAAGGTGGTCCAGCGCTGGCGTAGGCTCATTTTCCGTGCGGCGAGGCAGGCGCCTCGGCACTTGAGGAGGAGCAGTGGCGGTTTCCTACGAAGAGGCGTTGGCGATGGTCTCTGGTCCTGGCTCTCCACTTGAAGTGGCGAGTCGTGATTTCGGCGGCGTGACCTATCGGGCGTTTAAGAACACCCCGAATTCGCTTCGCGACATTTTTGAGACCGCACGGGGCAAAGAGGGAACCTTCATCGTCTACGAAGACGAGCGATGGAGTTTCGCCGACCATGTCGCTCGGGTTGATGCCATTGCGCATGCGCTCGTGCATACCTACGGCGTGGAGCGGGGCGACCGGGTCGCAATCTCCATGCGCAACCTGCCCGAGTGGGTCCAGACCTTCGCCGCAATCTTGTCGGTTGGGGCAGTTTCGGTGTCCTTCAACGCGTGGTGGACCGAAGAAGAACACGATTTCGCCCTTGAGGACTCCAATTCAAAAGTCATCTTCGTTGACCACGAGCGAGTTGAGCGTTCGGCCAAGCCCGCACGTCGCCTCGGCGCCAAGGTCGTTGTGGTGCGCTCGGGAGCAATGGACTTGCCTGATGACGTTGACCGCCTGGAGGACATCCTCGTAGAGGGCGCCACCATGCCCGACGTCACGATTGACAGCGAGGACTACGCCACGATCCTCTACACCTCAGGAACAACGGGGCGACCCAAGGGTGCCGTGTCAACGCACCGAGCTGTCCTTCAAGCAATGCTCTCCTTTGCCGCTGGCGCCGGGATTCAGTCCATTCGCCGCGGAGCTGACGTCATTGGTGGCGCAAACCCACCGTGTTTCATTTTGATTGTGCCGCTCTTCCACGTGACGGGTTGTGTTCCGGTCATGATGACCTGCTACACGATGGGTCTGAAGCTCGTGATGATGTACAAGTGGGACCCAGAAGCAGCCTTGAAGCTCATTGAAGCAGAGCAAGTCACCAACTTCGTTGGTGTGCCAACGCAAAGCTGGGACATGCTCGAGAACCCGAACTTCGCTAAGTACGACACCTCAACGCTCGTCTCCGTCGGCGGTGGAGGTGCTCCGGCTCCTCAGAAGTTGGTCGGACGCATTGAGTCAACCTTCAAGGCCGGCCGGCCAAATATTGGCTACGGCATGACCGAGACCAATGCCTATGGTCCAGGCAACTATGGCGATGACTACGTCAGCCACCCAACTTCAACGGGACGTGCGCACATGCCCGTCATGGACTGCGTCATTCGAGATGACGACTTCAACGACCTGCCGGTCGGCACTCGTGGAGAAATCTGGATGAAGGGTCCAAACCTCATTTCGGGCTACTGGAATCGTCCGGACGCAACGGCCGAGACCATTGTTGATGGCTGGCTCCGTTCAGGCGACATTGGTCGAATCGATGACGAGGGATTCCTCTACATTGAAGACCGGGCCAAGGACATGGTCCTTCGTGGTGGCGAGAACGTTTACTGCGCCGAAGTCGAGTCCGCAATCTACGAACACCATGCCATCTTTGAAGCTGCGGTCTTCGGCGTGCCGAATGAACGTCTTGGCGAAGAAGTGGCCGCAGTGGTGGTGCTTCGAGACGGCGAGACCTTGACCGTCGAAGAGCTCCAGACCCACGTTGCCCACCACTTGGCCGCGTTCAAGGTGCCGAGCAAGGTGCTGATCACCACCGAACGACTGCCTCGCAGTGCTCAGGGCAAGGTGTTGAAGCGCGAACTTCGCGACACGGCCTTTACCGCCTAAGAAGCAAGGCCTCATTGACGTAGCGGGCGACCGGAAGGCCGTCCAAGGCGCCCAGGTCAACCCATGCTGCGCCCTCAGTGGTGCCGCTCGTCTCGGCCACTAATTCTCCTCGGGGATTGGTGACCGCATAGATCACACGAACCGTGTGGACATCTTCGGCGAAATTGGTGCGCTGTCGAACGTCGACGAGCACGCCGAGGAGTTCGCCCACGTCGACGGTGAGGCCCGTCTCTTCCAGAAACTCGCGTTCAAGCGCCTGTTCGGGCGTTTCACCGAAGTCAATGCCTCCACCTGGTAGCCACCACCAACCATGGGCTTCAGTCCGCTTTGAGGCCTGGCACAACAGGATCTGGTTCTGTTCAATGCAGAGGCCATAGGTGGCAATCCGTTGACGCCGTTTCCGAAAAGAAGCCATTGCCGTTACCTCGTTCTCGGGAATCCAAGGTCAACAATGGAGGTTGCGGGGTCTGGCCACCGAGTGGTCGTGACCTTGGCCCGGGTGTAGAACGCAATGCCTTCGGGTCCATACATATGGTGACTGCCGAAGAGCGAGTCCTTCCATCCACCAAAACTGTAGGAAGCGACCGGAACGGGCAGCGGAACGTTGATGCCAACCATGCCAACGGTCACGCCCTTGGCAAAGGTCCGTGCGGCACCACCGTCTCTGGTGAAGATGGCGGTGCCATTGCCATAGGGGTTGGTATTGATGAGGCGCAGCGCCTCGTCAAAGGTCGCCACTCGAACGATGGCAAGAACCGGTCCGAAGACTTCCATCTCGTAGACGCTCATTGCTTCGGTCACGTGATCAATGACGGTTGGCCCAAGGAAGTAGCCGAGTTCTGAGCCAGGGACCACGCAGCCACGTCCATCGACTGCGAGCGTGGCGCCGTCGTCATCTGCACTCGTAATGGCTCGTGCCACCTTGTCGCGATGTTCTGCGGTGATGAGTGGCCCCATCTGTGCGGTTGGGTCAGATGCCGGTCCAACCACGAGACGGTTGGTCCGTTCGGAGATCGCCGTGACGAGGGCGTCACCGACTGGGTCGACACAGACGACAACAGAGATCGCCATGCATCGCTCTCCGCTCGATCCGAATGCAGCAGACACGGCAGCGTCAGCGGCAAGATCAAGGTCGGCGTCAGGCAACACGACCATGTGATTCTTCGCTCCACCAAGGGCCTGGACGCGCTTGCCATTTCGAGTGCCGGTCTCATAGACCGTTCGTGCAATTGGGGTTGACCCAACAAAGGAAATCGCGCTCACGTCTCGGTGCGCAAGCAGACTCTCAACCGCAGTTTTCTCGCCATTGACCACATTGAAGACGCCTGCAGGAAGTCCAGCTTCTTCCCAAAGGTCTGCCAAGAGTAAGGCGGCGCTCGGGTCTTTCTCCGAAGGCTTCAAGATGAAGGCATTGCCACAGGCAATCGCATTCGCCGCCATCCAAAGCGGCACCATGACCGGAAAGTTGAAGGGCGTGATGCCAGCCACGACGCCGAGTGGTTCAAGTGTTGACGCAACATCAACGCCAGTTGAAACTTCCGAAGAGAATGAACCCTTCAAGTGCTCTGCGAGACCACACGCGTATTCCACGTTCTCGAGTCCTCGGGCGATTTCACCGAGTGCATCGCCCAAGACCTTGCCATGTTCTTCGGCGATTACCTTCGCAAGTCTGTCGGCATTGCTTGCAATGAGGGCTCGGAAGGAGAAGAGGACTTCAGTTCGCTTCGACAGAGAGCTCGAACCCCAACTCGCCGCAGCTTCAACCGAGTCGGCCACGATTACCGAAACGTCCTCGGCGTTGGCGAGGTGCACCTCGGCGATTTGTTCACCAGTAGCCGGGTTGAACACCTGGCCGAAGGACTCGCTGCTCCCGGGAAAATCAGTGCCGTGTAGGCGGTGGGGGATCTTGTGCACCTAAAGCTCCTCGTAATCGTCAGAGCGAGGCTACATGGCCCCTCAAGGACACCTCTGCACTCGAGAGCCTTCAGCAAGGTCAACTCTTGGAGATCTTCCGCGGCACCTTTGACCTTGGGTTCTCGAGGTACGTTCCCCTTCGCCTCGCTCGGTAGGCTCGTTGTATGAACTTGGACGATGCCGCGGCCATCTGTGCCCTCAAATACGCGTACTTCCGCCACCTCGACTCGAAGGAGTGGGACGCGCTCGAGGGTTTGTTCACCGAGGACGCGACTGCCTCGTATGAAGATGGCAAGTCATCGTTTACCGGCCGGGCGGCAATCATGGAATTCCTGGTGACGTCCATGGCGACTCATGACCTCATCTCGATGCACCATGGCCACCATCCTGAACTCCGACTCATCACCGAGGATTCGGCCGAAGGAACCTGGTATCTCGTCGATCGAGTGATTCTCCCGAAGATGGACTACGAAATTGGTGGGACGGCCTTCTATTCGGATCGGTATGTTCGTGAGGCCGGCCAATGGAAGATTTCCCACACTGGTTACGTTCGAGTCTTTGAAGAGCATCGGACCTACTCAACGGGTGCACTCCTGAAATTCAACTCACGCTTTGACGCTTCACCTTCATGACGGTCAACTTCCGCGCCGCAACGAGGGTCACGCCGCTCGGGGAGTCCAACTACGCCGTCCAGTTGGATCCGACATGGACGGTCATGGGAAAGCCCAATGGTGGCTATCTCTTGGCGGTCATGGCACGCGGCGTTGAGGCCGAACTGAGTGCCCACGGCGTCATGCACCCGTTTCCAATCGCGGCGTCGGCGATCTACGCCAGCGTGCCGGACTGTGGTCCGGCGGAACTTCGAGTTGATGTGCTTCGAACAGGCCGTTCGGCCGCTCAGGTTCACGTCGTGCTGAGCCAAGGCGGAGCGACCGCGGTCACAGGGCAGTACACCTTCGGTGGGCTCGATCATGATGAGCATCCTCGCTACAACGTCGTTGACGACATCGAGGTCCCTCCGTTTGCTGAGTGCTTTCGACTCCCAGCCATCAATACCAATGGCAATCACGTTGGCATCCTCGAAGGGTCAGAACAGCGGCTCGATCCGGCAACGCTTGGCTGGGCGGGTCTCGGCGGAGAAGGCCATGGTGAACTTCGAGGTTGGGTTCGGCTCGAAGATGGGACCGACTTTGATCCCTTCTCCTTGTTGTTCGTTGGAGACTGTTTCCCACCGGCAACCTTCAACCTTGGATCAGTTGGTTGGGTGCCAACCTTGCAGCTCTCGGTCTACGTCCGAGCCCTGCCCGCACCGGGCCCGCTGAAAGTTCGCCAATCCATCACGGTGGTGCATGGTCGCCTCGTTGATGAGGTTTGCCATGTGATCGACAGTGAGGGCACACTCGTTGCCCAGGCCACCCAACTGGCCCAAGCTCGGTTCAGCTGACATCATGCGCCCGCACCTGAGTGCGACCCATCTCGTCGTCAACGCGCGGGTGCACCTGCCTCTTGGTGAATTCCACGTTGAGACTTCGACGCCCGGGGGACCCGGCGGACAACATGCGAATCGGACTGCGTCAAAGGTGACCGTCAAAGTTGATCTCACGACCGTGAGCGGCTTAGGCCCTCACCAGCGTGCTCGAGTGATGGCAAAACTTGGGACCACGACCTCCGCAACCTCGGCCGAGCATCGAGGCCAGGCTCGGAATCGAGAGCAAGCATTTGAACGCCTTGGAGAGAAGTTGGCCGACGCGTTGGTCGTTGACCCGCTCCGGCGACCGACGAAGCCCTCACGAGCTGCAAAAGCGAGGCGAGTGGATTCGAAACAACGCCGCGGAACGGTCAAGCAGACTCGACGACGTCCAACGGTTGAGGACTAGTTACGAGAGCGCGTTGAGCGACGCAATCGTTGACCTCGCGAGAGCATCGGCCTCATCGTCGGTTGCCTCGTGCACGGACCTCAGCACCGTCACCGACGCGTAGCCCGACGCCACGATTGCCCCATCGTCGTCGTCAGCTTCATCAGAGACATCACCCAAATCTGGGACGGAGGATCCAAGGGTCAGCGGAACGTGGCCAAAGGGTTCGGTTGGAAGGGTCGGGGTGCCCTTTGTTGAGGACTTGATGATGCCAGCGGTTGAGATTCGCCCATGGCGAACGCCCTTCAAATCCTCCAGCTTGAGATTCGGCACGTTCAAATTGATGACCGTTCTCGGGGGAGCATGCTCCAAGTCGTGAAGGGCGGCAACGGCGAGTGTTGCCGCGGTCTCATAGCCCATTGACGACTCCTGGTGCGTCCGCACCGATACCGCAAGACCAGACATGCCCAATTGGGTTCCGGTCAAACACGCACCGACGGTTCCCGAGTGGAGGACCGAACGACCAACGTTCACACCGGCATTGATGCCAGAAACAATGACATCAAAGCGGGGCCCAAATCCTCCGAGGCTGCCAACGATCGCGCAGAGTGCCGGTGTGGCATCAAGACCGAAGCACGGAATGCGGGTGACGCCTTCTAACTCAACTCGTGCGTAGGCCAGTGACGGCTTCAGGTACATGTCACCAACCGCTGCCCCGGCGCCTGAGTAGTTGGTGTCTGGTGCGACGACGACGACTTCACGTGACTGCCCATTTGGAGCGTCGCCCACCCACGCATCAAGGGCTCGGACGAGAGCAGCAAGGCCCTCTGCGTGGATACCATCATCGTTCGTGACCAAGACTCGCATGGGGCGTACGCTACCGGGGCTGGGTTGCGAGGAAGGAACGAACGCGTGACGGCAATTCGACCACGACTTCGACCACTCGCCCCTTCGGGCATCCAATACGCGCTGCGCCACGGCACCGCAGAAGTCGTCATTGCCGAAGTTGGGGCGACCCTCCGCTCCTATAGCGAGGGGGGTCACGACGTGATCCAAGGGTTTCCGCTTTCGGAGTTCCCCTCGTCTGCTCGAGGACAGGTGTTGGCTCCCTGGCCAAATCGTTTGGCCGATGGGAAGTATTCCTTTTCCGGCAGACAAGGTCTCGTGCCGCTCGATGATCCCGAACATGGCTGCGCCATCCATGGGCTTGTCCGCTGGCGCCCGTGGACCCTTGTGGCCTCGGCGCAAAATCGCGTCACGCTCGAGGTCACCCTGCTTGCCACGCCGGCCTATCCCTTCGCCGTCACCCTCACCGTCGAGTACCACCTGAGCAGAAACGGCCTAGTCGTCACGTCACGGGCAACGAATGTTGGCGATGAGCCATGCCCCTTTGCCTTCGGTGTGCACCCGTACTTGGGCTTCGGTGGTGACCTCGGTGCAGTGGAGCTTCAGGTGCCGGCTTCGACCACGCTCGTGACGAATGAGCGACTCCTTCCAACCGGAGGCAAGCGGAGCGTTGACGGCACCGCGTTTGACTTTCGAATGCCAACTCGACTCGACCAAACAGTGCTCGACACGACCTACACCGATCTCGCCCGAGACGAGAGCGGCAACTGGACCGTCCAACTGCATGATCGCTGGAGGGGGAGGTCGACCAAGCTGTGGGCAGATGCGGCGTTTCCCTACCTGCAG
>CAIXCS010000191.1 GCA_903918025.1 uncultured Actinomycetes bacterium | reverse complement strand
CCCTGTCGTCCCAATGGCAGTTACCACCGCCTCTTTGAGGGGACGCTTCCGAGCCTCTTCGCGGATTCTCGTCATGACGAGGATGTTGTAGTCCTCACCCAACGCCAGAAGGAACAAGAAGAGCATGAACGGCAAGAAGTAAATGAGCCCGTCCTGACCCCCAATCTTCATGAACACAATTACCGCAAAACCGAGTGATGCTAGGTAGCTAAGTACCACCGAAGCAATCAAGTAGAGCGGCGCAATCAGGCTCCGAAGGACAAGCGCAAGAATCAAACCGATTGCGAGTGCGGCCAGAGGAACCATGAGCCGAAGATCCTTCGAGGAGAGGCTCGACACATCGGACAAAATGGCGGCGAAGCCGTACAAGCCAGTGTCTTGTGCCTGGAACGACGCTCCAACCTTCGTCACCGCTTCGCGAATGGACGGCACCGCGTTGAGCGCCGCGGTCGATGCCCCTTCGCCTGCTTTGAGTGACGTTTGAAAGGCAATCGTCTTTCCGTCAAACGACAGCGTTCGGGCAGTGGCGACGTAGGCGCCATACGCGGCCGCTGGCACCGTGCGGCATGCCAAAGGACTCGTCGGAGATAGGGCAACCTGGAACGCAGGAAGCAATGCAGCGGGCCCACAGACGGCACGAACCCCACCAATGGTTTGCGGGCTGATCGAGAAGCCAAGCTGGTCAAAAGGGGTAGCGACCTTCTTGAAGTACCCAGTCGTCAAGAGCGCATGTTGGACCTTCAAGACGGTGCCTGGCGAGTCCCAGAGCGACGTCCCAAAGTTCATGACGACTGCGGTGGCGGTGTCGGCTGTCCGAGGGAAGTACTTCGCGAGTGCTTCATCACCGCTTCGAGTCACCGAACCTGCAGGAGCGCTCGTTTCGCCGCCAAAACCAGCAGGCTTGTTTGCCGGAACGAAGAGCGCCAATGCTCCAAGAAGGACGACGCCCGCAACCAAGGTGAGGACAGGTCGGGCAACAAGCCGACCAGCAGTCCTTCCCCACCAACCATCAACGTGGTCACGAGCCTTCACCTTCATTGGCCAGAACGTGGCTTTTCCAAAGATCGCGATGAGTGCCGGCTGCAAGGTCAGGCCAGCGATCAACATGACGACGATCCCAATAGCCAGAGGAATTGCAAGGTCGTGGTAGATGCCGAAGGTTGCCGAGAGAACGGTCAAGAGTGCGACAACCACCGTTCCAGCTGAGGCAGTAATGGACTCACCAACCTTGTGGATGCCCTCGATGACGGCACTGCGATGGTCGCTTCCCTTCTCGATTTCCTCGCGGACGCGAAACACGAGAAAGAGCCCGTAGTCAACACCAGCACCAAGGACGAGAACAGTCAGGAGAAAGACGGCAATGGCGGAAATCTTGAGGCCGTGGACACCCAGCTCGCCAATGAGGCCGCTCGCAATTGCCGACACCATCACCGCCGGAATGACAATCAAAATTGGTGCGAGAACAGACCGGAAAATGAGGAACAGGAGCGCCAGAATGAAGAGCAGAGAGAACAACTCGATCGTGGTGTTCTGGGTCTTCGTCTTCCCTCCACCTTCAAGAGAATCTGCTGTCTGCCCGGCGGGGTAGACGTTCAGCCCCGTTCGAAGCGGCGCGCTGGCAATGGCATCTTTGACTGATTTGAACGTATTCGAGAGCAATTGTTGATTGAAGAAGGGCACGTTGGTCTTGATGAGGAGTTGCGCCGCCTCGCTTGAGTGCGCAATACCGACGACACTGACACCGGTCACGTGATTGACCGAAGCGACCTTGCCCTCAACCACCTTGAGCGTGCCGAGGTCGGTAGAGGTGAATGGTCCCGTCGACGACACGGCAACGGCCTGGAGCTGTGCTGTCGTGGTCGACCCAACGAGCGGCGTGAGCAGGGCTGCTGCCTTCTGGCTCGGCGCAGATGCAGGGAGGAACGAGCTCGACTGACCCTGGGACTCTGTCGCCATCTGCGGCAGCGATGACGCAATACCAGCAGCAACGAACCAAAGAACGAGGACAATCCAACGCCAACGAACGACCGTGCGACCAAGGGATTCGTAGAAACGGTTCACCATGAGTTGTTGCTCACTTTTCTTCACGTTGGGATAGGGAAACTTCAACGGCCAATGCGTCGAGGAACTCGAGGAGCGTCGCCATCTCTTGAGCGGTAAAACGCTCATAGACCCGCCGGAGGGGCGCGAGGCGTTGTTCCAAAATTGCCTCACCCTCTGCTCGATAGTCAGGGTGGATTGAGAGCCAGATCCGTCGACGATCCTCTGGATCCTCTCGGCGGACAACCAAGCCGGCATCGACGAGTTTGCTCACGAGGAGCGAGGCGGTCGACACGGCGATTCCCTCAGAGTCCGCAAGTTCTGACACCGTTAACTCACCAGAGATCGAGATCACTGCGATCGCAACTAAATGGCGAGGGGCCAGAGATTCGTCAGCCCGAACAGCGGCAACCAGTGCGTTCTCAGGAGGGGCTTCATTGGTTTCCTTCCGAACGCGAAAGGACCACAGGAGGAACTGACGAGCGAATTCTTCAGCTGGTTTCGGGAGATTGTTCTGTTTCACAACAGTTTTATTCTAAAGGTTCCCGCCCGACGTCGTGTCGCGGCGATACTGATTCGGTGAGTTCTCTCGACCAAACCGACGCGGACCTCCCGTCTCGGTGGCCCGCGCTCGCTCTTCTTGCCGCACTCGCTGGCGCACTGCTCTGGGCCAATGTGGACGCATCGAGCTACACGAATTTCCTGCAGCATCAAACCTCAATTGACCTTGGACTTCCTCAAGTCCTCTCTTCCACCGTGGGCTGGATCAACTCCGGACTCATGACGATCTTCTTCCTGGCTGTCGGTCTTGAAGTCGGTCATGAGCGCCGCCATGGGGCTTTGGCCGACAACCGCCATGCGCTCTCGCCTGTTGTGGCCGCGCTTGGTGGCATGGTCGTTGCCGCTGCACTCTTTGTGATCGTTGCCGTGATTCGGGGAGGTGATCCTGCGGTTCTCAAGGGCTGGGGCGTTCCAATGGCAACCGATGTTGCCTTTGCACTTGGCGCCCTCCAACTTCTTGGCGCAAGAGTGCCGTCAGCGCTTCGCGCCTTTGTTCTGGCCCTCGCCGTTGCCGATGACATCTTCTCGGTCATTGCACTTGGCTTCACTGGCTCGACCTCTCCTGCCTTCACGTGGGCGATTCTCGGAATCGGTGTGGTGGTTCTTGTGCTCGTGATGAGAAAAAAGGTCGTCACCCGATGGCCCTACGTGGTCGCAACCGCTGTGTTGTGGTGGCTCATGGCGCGTTCTGGCATTGAGCCGATCTTGGCTGGAGCAATCATTGGAGTTCTCGTGCCGACTGGCGATGACCGATTGAAACCCTCGACCTCAACCTCGCTCCTCCGGCCTGTCAACAAAATCTCTGCTGGGGTCGTTCTTCCGCTCTTCGTCTTGGCGAATGCCGGAATTGCACTCAATGTTTCGCCTCTTCGACATGCCGCACCCTTGACGACCTTCCTTGGCCTCATGCTTGCGAGAACGCTCGGCAAGGTGCTCGGAATTGGGGGAAGCGTTGCCCTTCTCCAGATGTTCCATCTCGGTGGACTCCCCCGAGGGGTCTCGTGGCGTCAACTGCTCGGAGCTGCAGCGCTATGCGGTGTTGGTTTCACCGTCCCACTGCTGTACGCCTCAATCGCCTTCAACGGCAGAAGCGACCTTCTCGCAGCGACCAAACTCGGTCTTCTGGTCGCTTCGCTGGTCGGATTTCTCCTTGGGGTCGCAGTGATCGTCGGAAGGCCGAATCGCCACTAGGTATCGGCGTTCACTAGTTTGAGAACAACCAATGAATGGAGCCACCATGAAGACTGCGCTAACCGAGAAACTTGGAGTTGAGCACCCAGTGATGCTTGCCGGCATGGGTGGGGTCTCCTATTCAGAACTCGCAGCGGCCGTGAGCAATGCCGGAGGCTACGGCTGCCTCGGCGCGTCGACCATGGGAGTCGACACCATGGTGGAGCAAATTGCAAAGACGAAAGCACTGACTTCGAAGCCGTTCGGCGTCGACCTCCTGACCGCAATGCCAGGAAGCATGATCCAACAGACCGAACTCCTCATTGAAGGAGGGGCCAAGATGTTCGTAGCTGGGCTCGGCGTCCCTTCGGAAGTGATTGATCTTTGCCACGAGCACGGTGTCCTTGTGGGATCAATGTGCGGCAAGGTTGAGCACGCTCGTCGCGCCGTCGATGGCGGCGTCGATCTCGTCATCGTGCAAGGCACAGAGGCAGGTGGCCACACTGGCCAAGTTGCGACGATGCCGCTCGTCCCAATGGTGGTTGATGTTGTCGCCGGACGAGTACCCGTCGTGGCCGCTGGAGGAATCTTTGACGGCCGTGGGCTCGCTGCAGCCCTCGCACTCGGCGCAGATGGTGTGTGGATTGGGACCCGCTTCATTGGAACGCCAGAGGCGCGAGGACTTCCGCACTACAAAGAGCGACTCCTCGCAACTGCTGAAGACGGAACGACGATCAGCCGAGCATTTTCAGGAAAGACCATGCGAGTCATCAAGAATGAGACCACGTCCTACTTTGAGGCACACCCAGAAGAACTGAAGCCATTTCCTGAGCAACTCGGTGTGTCCTTCAACAAGACCTTCCACTTGGGCGGTGGCCCGGAAACTGAAGGTGTTGACCCTGATCGCGAGGGTTACCCTGCTGGCCAAGCGGCGGGGGCCATTACCTCTCTCATTCCAGCTGGCGATCTCGTTCGTCAGATCGTTGCCGAAGCCGAGGTAGCACTCGCTCGACTCCGGACCATCAACTAGCTCGACGCGAAGAGCCCAACAGGACAACTCACGCCGGTACCCGCCAGCCCGCAGTAGCCATTCGGGTTCGCAGCCAAGTACTGCTGGTGGTAGTCCTCGGCAAAGTAGAAGGGACCCGCCGAAGCAATCTCGGTCGTGACCGGCCCAAGCTTGTTCTCTGCGAGTCGCTCGCCGAACGACGTCGCAGCGGCTTCGGCCATTGCTTGTTGTTGAGGCGTCGTGGTGTAGATCGCTGATCGATACTGGGTTCCAACGTCATTGCCCTGACGCATGCCTTGAGTTGGGTCATGGTTCTCGAAGAACACCGACAACAGCGATGCATAGGACACGACGTTTGGATCAAAGGCAATGAGCACCGCTTCGGCGTGTCCCGTTCGGCCAGAACAGACCTCTTCATAGGTCGGGTTTGGGGTGAAGCCACCTTGATAGCCAACAGCAGTGGTCACAATCCCCGGAAGCGTCCAGAATGCGCGCTCAGCTCCCCAGAAACAACCAAGTGCCACATAGGCAACTTCGGTGCCTTCGGGGTATGGCGAGACCATTGAGGTTCCAAGCACGAGGTGTGGACGAGTAGGAAGAATTGGCGTTGACCGTCCCGCCAGTGCTTCATCAGCCTGCACCATTGCACTTGACTTCTTCAGTCCGAACATCATGAGCCGCCTCCTTGACTGATCCAGCCTAGGAGTTGTTGCTCACGATGCGGTCACGCTGAGCTGAGGCGCTTTGCCTTCTTCGCCTTCGGGCAGGAGGCAACGTGCGATCCAGGAGCCGCCGAACACGAGGGGCATGCCCAATCTTCGCCCGGGCGCTGCCACAGCATGGCGCCGCAGTCCGGGCAACTTGCGCTGCCCTCGCTGCAGGCCACGCCTTCGAGTCGGGCGGAAGCGAGGGGACACCCCCGCCCGTGGCAAATTGCCCACTCAGGATCCACAGCAAACCCATCTACCGGGCAAACCGTTAGACACTGGTTGCAGTCATTACAAAGAAGCGGGTCAATTCCGTAGAGGACGGGAAACCCATCACCTTGATGGATCGCCCCCTTTGGACAGGTCGACTCGCACCCGCCGCAACCAATGCACTCTTCTTGGAGGATCTTGAGTGCCAAGTTCAGGCCGCCGACTTCTGACCAAGGGCGTCAAACACCGCCTGGACCGAACCCATGAACCGGTAGAGCTTGTCTTCACCCATTGGATCATCACCGCGGACAGAGACGGGTGTATTGGCAAGGCTCAAGGTGTTGATGGTGTGACCGAGATCCGCTCTTCCATTGACACGGATGACTTCCACCATCTCCTCCCACGTTGAGGCTGTCGCCGACAGCACAACTTCAGGTCGGTACCAGTCTTCTGAAACCGGACCAATTGCCGTCACTTCGTCATCGACGAAGGTAATGCCGAAGAAGTTCTTGTCCTCACCGTCGAGTACTTCGATGCCAAGTCGAAGATCCGCCGCACCAAGACCAGCCAAGGTGCCAGCAGCTTCGGCGACCGCAATCGCCTGATCGAAGACCTCATGTGAGGAGAACGCACGAATGGCCGTCTTCATGACGCCACCGCCTCAAGCGTTGCTCCAGGAACGTCAAGCCACATTGCTTCAGGCAACTTGAGACGCCCGGCTCGATCGAGTCCGGCATGGCGACACCGCTTCAAGTAGTCACCAACGATCTGCTTCCTCAAAATGTCGCCAGCGCCCGTTCCAAGTGCCATTGCAGCTTCAACACTTCCCGCAGCAAGAATTGACGTGGGTTCGACGATCTCGGGAGTCGAGAAGATCATGGTCATAATCTCTTCGCCCTTATCGAGATAGGCGTGGAAGTCCGACGCCATTGACGGATCCGCAGCCAAGCGATACTTCAGGTGCATGGTCCCATAGGCAACGTGGCGTGCCTCGTCTTGCATGCAGAGTCGGAAGATCTGCTGCTCAACAGGTGAGGGGGCGAGAGCTTCGCCAGCCCTGAACAACGACAGCACGATCCCTTCCCCAAGGAGGTGCATCAGTGCAGATCCTTCGTCGTAACTCTTTGCATCGAGAATCAACTGAAGGAATCGCTCGATGACCGCAGTTGCTTTCCCAAGGCCTCCCCCATTGGCGAGAGCTCGCTTCCTGAAGACCTCTGCGTGGCGCGCCTCATCCATCACCTGGGTACAGAGGAACATCTTTGCCTCAACAAAATCTTGATTGATCTGCCAGAGCCACTTCGCCGGAAAATCCGCAGCCACCATTTCGACCTCAGACAGGACCGTTGCCAATTGGCACATGGCATGCTCGACGTCAGGGTCAAGTGGTCGAAGGTCATTCCACGCAATGTCTCTCGTCGCACTCCATTGGCGCGCAACGGCCTCTTCATAGAGGTCCATGACATTGTCTGACCACACCTCGGCCCGATCATTGATGGTGTAGCCAAGGTCAGGAACGCCGACTTCAACATCAGATCCTCGAGGCGCCATGGACCGCCTCGGCGCATGCTCTGGGATCAGTCCATACGAACCGATTGAAATGTCTCGGAGGGTAAGTCCAGTCTTTGAAGGAGTCGCTCGGACACCCCATTCAGAATTCGTTGAACGAAGCCACCCGAGGTCAAACTCTCCCCGCTGCGCACGCTCGAGATACTCGAGATCCATTTCCATGTCTATGGTCATAACCCCTCCATTGATCCAATGAGACATCCTTTGTCGGACTGTCTCACCGTAAGGTATACCCCTTGTTGGGCAGCAGTTGGAGTTAGTACAACCAGAGAAGCAACAATCCCGCCCTCTCGGGCGGGATTGTTCACTACCGATCGTTGAACAGTGACTACGTGTTGCGGTAGTGGTCTTTCCAAATCACCTTGTAGACACGCGTCCACCGAGGGATTGAACGTAGTCCAGGAATGAATGGCAAGAACGCCAGCAACAACGTCAATCCAATGATGATCAAGAAGACCTGGAGGTCCGCATTGTCTGACGTTGAGAGTCCTGGCACCTGGTACCACATGGTGTAGAGCCAGAGCCATGCCTGGCCGGGCCACGATCCCGTCTCATTCATCATTCCCCACTGGTCACCTTGAAGATGATCAATGGCTGCCTTGTTGGCGAGGAAACTGCCATCGGAGATGAACAGCAATGGCTTGGTGAAGTCAGTTGAGAAGAACCGCTGCTGGGTCAACATGGTGGTGTCGAGTGCACCTGACTGCGCCATGGCAACGAGCTGGTCAACAATCGTTGAGACCGGTCCGTAGTCACCTGGAACAACGATGACCTTGCCTCCTGAAGTTGACGCCGTCGATGCCGTGACCGCGGCGTCGTAGTTGGCTGCCCAGGATTGCCGTTGCGCAACACTTGCCGCTTCATACGTTGCAATTGCTTGCGAAGCGACAGGATTCTCCGGCAGTGCTGCCACTGGGGACAAGACAAAGTCCTTCGCCGCATCAACAGGGATGTGGACGCCCGCAATCTTCGCTGGAGAGATGCCCAGCACCTTTGGACCGTCGGCCGCTGTGTTGTACGGAGGTCCATAGCCTGCCGTGCCTCCCGTTCCATCGAGCTCAGTTGCTGCCGTCGTCGCAAAGTCAATCGGTGTCGAAACCGCCCACTGCTTGAGCGTGACTGCAGGATCATCCGGTGAGGAGAAGAGTACCGAGAGCCCGACGGTGAGGAGACCGATCACCAAGAAGCAGATTGCTACCTCTTTGGCAATGTCATACGGCCTCGAGGCACCAGTCCACGGTGCAACATCTCGGTCAATATTGAAACGTCTCGAGGACTTGGTCATTGTGCGACCTCCTCTTTTACTGGGGACAGGTCAAATGGTGGAACCACTCCCCTGCGACGAACAAGGAGCACATGGAAAACCACAATCGCTCCAACCCCAATTGGGAGAAGCGTGATATGCCACATGAGCATCTGGCCGAAGTTGAGTACGTTGAAGACCGCTCCACCTCCGGTCGAGTTGATGCCGTCCTTGGCCTGCGTGGCAATCCACTGCGAATCGAAGTTCGTCTGTGAGAGGTAGCCCGTGAATGCCGTTCCAATGGAAACAACGAAACTCACGACGCCCGTAATCCACGTCAGCGTCCGATTGCCTCGCCACGCTGCCATGAAGAACTTGCCCCATAGGTGGACAACCATGGCAAAGAAGAACAACTCAACCGACCAAAGGTGCATCGAGTTGATGAAGTGGCCCGTTGAGGAATGGTGCCACCAGGTTGGGCCCATAACCGCCAACACCAGACCGGTGGCCGTAACGACCCCAAGTGCCGCCATCGTGAGCGCACCAAAGACGTAGATCCACGACGCGACGTAGCTCGGCTGGGAATCCGGCAACAGCCGTTCTGGTGGGAATGCAGCCTCTCCTGCTTTTCGGAGCGAGCGCGTCCAATTCTTGTCAGTAGCCGTTGTCACTTCGCACCGCTCTTCTTGTGGCCCGGAAACGGAATCAGGATCGCACCAAGAAAGGTGACGACCATCAGTCCAATGACGATCAAGTTTGAGTACGAAATCGACAACCATCCCCACGTAAGGAAATGATTGGGGTGGTCAAGCGGTACGACGGCTCCCCATCGGACCGCTTCGAGTACACCTGCTGACATTGGCCACGCTCCTCTGAGGGATTCTCTGGTGCTCTTGCACTCTTACCTCGTCCTTACCGTACGCCCATAGACTGCGCTCGTGAAGGGATGAACACTCGTTCCTCCGATGGCTGTTGGAGAAAGGCGGGGCAATGATCACCGTCACGAACCTGACCAAAAACTTTGGTGACAAGCTTGCCGTCGATGACCTCTCCTTCACCGTTCGAGAGGGAGCGGTCACTGGTTTTCTCGGCCCCAATGGCTCGGGCAAGTCCACCACCATGCGCCTCATGCTTGGCCTCGATCGTCCAAGTTCAGGGAGCGTGCTCATCAATGGCAAGCCATTCCATGATGCAAGTTGGCCACTCAGAGAAGTTGGCGCGCTCCTTGAAGCATCAGCAATTCACCCCGGGCGCTCCGCAGATAACCACCTTCGATCCTTGGCGGCCGCCAATGGGATTGCGAAGAGTCGTGTCGATGAAGTGCTCTACACCGTTGGACTTACCGAGCCCGCCAAGAAGCGTGCTGGTGGCTTTTCTCTAGGCATGGGGCAGCGGCTCGGCATCGCTGCAGCGCTGCTCGGGGACCCTGAGGTCTTGCTCTTTGACGAGCCCGTAAATGGGCTTGACCCTGAAGGCATTGTTTGGGTTCGGACCTTTCTTCGGAGTCTTGCCGCCGAAGGTCGCACGGTCTTTGTCTCAAGTCACCTCATGGCTGAAATGGCGATGACCGCCGACTACCTCGTCGTGATTGGTCACGGAAAACTGAAGGCAGACACAACCGTCGAGGACTTCATTGCTCAGTACACCACGGAGAAGGTCAAAGTCAGAAGCCCTGAACTCGAGAGGTTGGCCGATCTCCTTACCGCAGGCGGACACCAACTCATGCGAGAAGACGATGCGCTCTTCATTGAAGAGACTCCCTCCGAAACGATCGGGGAACTCGCCGCCCACCATGGCATCGTCCTCCACGAACTCTCACCTCAACTCGCCTCACTTGAAGAAGCCTTCATGGAGTTGACCGCTGACGACGTCGAGTTTCACGGGCAATCGGAGCCAAACACATGACGTCCCTTCCCTCTCCTCCATCGAGCTACCGCCAGCTTCCGCCGGGTCACTACAAGTTCCGTCACGCTCTGTCGTCGGAGTGGATCAAGTTCAGGACGGTTCGCTCGACCATGTGGTGTCTCGGCACCTTTTCACTGATCATGATTGGCTTCAGTGCACTGTTTTGCGCCGTCACCGTCAGTCAGTGGGGCAAACGGGCCGAAGAAGCACTCACGTTTGATCCGGTGACTGCGAGCCTCGCAGGCGTCACGATGGGTTCACTCGCCATTGGTGTACTTGGCGTCCTCGTCGTCTCGTCGGAATACGGCACAGGCTCCATCAAGGCAACCTTTGCGGCCATCCCGCATCGGACCACCGTGCTCTTGGCCAAAGCAGTGGTGTTGTCAATCAGCGTCTTCATCGTCGCAGCAATTTCCGAGTTGATCGCCTTCTTCTTGGGGCAGGCGATTCTTCGTTCGGCATCAGGAAGCCAGCCCATTCTGATCAACGGTGTGCACCTTCCAGCAAAGCCACCAACCGTTTCGCTCTCGGGGCCCGGCGTCATGACGGCGCTCGTTGCCACGGCACTCTTCCTCACCTTGCTTTCACTGTTGACTCTTGGACTTGGCTTCCTCATCCGCCACACTGCAGGGGCGATCTCCGCCTTTGTCGGTCTGCTGTTTCCGCTGTTCTTGTTGGTGATCTTGCTGCCGGCGACGTTCAAGGACCGCCTCGAGAAGTTTCTTCCCCTGCAAATCCAACAGACGGTGGTGGCCTCAAAGCCAATCGTGTCTGCGACCTCGCTGTCGATTTGGGGTGGCGTTATTGCCATGGCCGTCTATGCAGTTGTCGCGCTCACCATTGGCGCCGTGCTGCTTACTCGGCGAGACGCCTGACCTCAGCAACTGACGCAATGCCGTGAAATGGCGAGCCGAGGGCCTTCCATTCGTCGTAGAGGTCAAGAAATTCCTGGCCAAAGGGATCGCGTCCAGTCAAGGGCATCGCTGCACGACGGACGGTCCAGTCAAATGGTGCCAGTTCGCTTGCTCGAGCGAAGTGGTGGCTTGCTCCTTCAAGATCTCCCTGGCCACGAAGCTCCACGCCGATGCGGAAATGAAGTCGGGCATCGATTTCCTCATCGGAAAAGTCTTCGACCACTAATGAAGCAACCTCAGGCACCCTCCCCTCTTGCACCCACGCCCGGATGGCGTCGAGATGAGGTCCGGACTTGACTCCAGTGAAGTCTGCGAACAGATCGGTGCCAAAGGCTTCGGAGTTTGGCAGCACCACTCGGCCGTCTTCATCAATCCACACGACTGTGGGGACATTGCTCATCGCATAGGCCTCGGAGACCACGTGGTGGCGGTCGAGCAACACCGGAAAGGTGATGCCATTCGTGAATGGCCGAACCTCTTCTGGGTCGTCATCGAAGGCAATCGCCAAGACACCGAAGCCAAGTTCGCGGAGTTCGTCTTCGAGGTCTTGCCAACCTGGCAAGTCATACCGACACCCACACCACGTGGCAAAGGTAACCACCAACGTCTTTCGACCTCGAAATTCAATGAGCGACCTAAGCGTGCCGTCGAGATCAGGAAGAACAATCTCCGGCGCCACCTTGTCGCGCAGTGCCCCAACTCGTATCAATGGATCAACGGCCATTGCAGCAATGCCGCGTTCTGAATCGACGATCACGCTTCTTCCGAGCACCTCGGCAAAGCGCTCGACGCTGACACCGTGTTCACCACGAAGCTCAAGACCTCGAAGGGGGACGCAGACCGGACCTCGGCAGAGACCGACGTCCTTGAGTGTCCATCCAGTAGCAGCCTCGAGCGACTCAGGCGCAAAGAAGAGTTGTTGGTCAACAACCGTTCCCTCAACGTGGGCAACTGAATCAGTCAAGAAGGTGAGCATTCGACAACGTTCCTTAGTCCTCAGGATGGTGGGCAGCGTATGCCTCAGTGAACGCCGTCACGACGGGTGCAAAGGTCATTGGGTTATAGACATCCTCTTCATGCAGGACGAGTCCATCATCGCCAAAGTGCAGGATCGTGCAGTTCGGTGCCTGGTAGAGCTTTCCATCACCTGGATCATCAAATCGGTTTTGGATCCAACAGATTGACCAACCGCGCTCCTCATCGAACACGCACCACTCATGGGGGAAGCTCCGCATCTCTCGATTTGGAAAGCTCGACATGAGCGGTTGAATCCAGTTGTAGATCTCCTCAGGACCACGGAACGAGCCAAAGACGTGTTCCTCATAGGTGGCATCAGGCGAAAAGAGGTCTGCCCATGCGCGCCACTGTCCGCTGGCTGAGCAGCCATTCGCGACCTCGACGTAGTGGTCATGGGCAGCGCGCAGTTGCTCAGGACTCAGCATGAAACCCTCCAATGGTCTTCACGAAGTATTCACTCATCGTGACGCTTCGAAGTTGCTCCATATCCATGAACGCAACGCCGTGTTCAATCATGGTGGTCACATTCGCGGTCAACACGTCGGCATCTTCTCCAGCAAGGAAGAACGCAAAGGGATCCTCAACGGATTCCTTTGATGGCCAAGCTTCAGCAACGATGCCTCGCCATGGCGGTGCGCCGTCGGTGATTGGGCGAAAGACGGCGTTTCGAACGTAGCGACATCTCGGTTGAATGGCTTCAGACATTGGTGACTGTTTCGTGTGCCAAAACGTATAGAACTCGTCGTCGTCCATTCCGGGGCGTTCCGGGAAGAAGGCAACGGTCATGATCCCCGGCGAACGCTCGCCATCGGGCCAAGTCCGAGCCGACGAATGCGGATTCTTGCCGTAATCGCCGTAGAGCGATTCGACGACTTGGTAGCCAGCAACTTTGTCTGCAGCCCTCGTGAGTATGGTCTCGATCTCGGCCCGGTAGTCATACGCGTCGACCCAGAGCGACACGACAGCATCGGGAAGTTGCTCATCCGCCGGTGGTGGTACTGGTGCTCGCACATCGGCAAATTCATCATCCAAGTAGAGATCAAGCCCAAGCACGCCAGCAGCGAGGAGTTCGCTTGCCACTTCCCCACGCATCGTTGCACCAACGACTTCTCGTGGCGTGCCCTCTGGCATCCAGACCACGTAGACCAGTTTCTCCATGAGTGCTCCCCCAACGTTTCCAACGGCGCCCAATTGAGGCCACCGTTAGGGTAGTCCCATGGACCTCAGGACTGCCCTTCGTTCAACCGCGGCAATTCGAAGTTTTGAAGAGAGAGCGGTCGATGATGTAACACTGGAGGCCATCCTCGAGACGGCTCGTTTTGCCCCAAGTGGCGGAAACCGTCAAGGGTGGCGAGTCATCATCGTCAAGGATGACGCGAAGAGAACGCGTCTCCGAGATGCCTATCTGCCTGGTTGGTATGAGTATCTGGCCCAAGGAGCGGCGGGACTTGTTCCGTGGGCACCGGTAACGGACCTTGCCCAAGAAGCTTCGGCGCTCGCTCAGGCGCCGATGTTCGCTGCGCAAGCAGCTGAAGGCCCTGGTGGATTTGCGGAGCACCTCGACAAGGCACCAGTTCTCCTGCTCCTCATTGCTGATCTTCGTTACCTTGCGGCCGTCGATCGTGATTCGGCTCGCTACAGCTTCATTGGAGGAGGCTCGATCTACCCTTTCGCGTGGTCAGTGCTTCTCGCCGCCAGAGAACACGGGATTGGCGGCGTACTCACGACAATGGTCGTTCGTTCTGAAGATGAACTTCGGAGCACCTTTGGCATGGAATCCCATCATGCAATTGCGGGACTGATGGCCCTTGGCTATCCAACCTTCCAACCAACCAAGCTTCGCCGCGCCAAGGTCTCGGCCTTCACCACCATTGATTCGCTCAACGGCGATGCGTTCGAAACTCAGGGAGAGTCATAACGCTCGATGGTCCATTCCTGTTGCTCCGGAATGAGGGTGAGCTGAACGAGCGCTCGAGCACACCAGACCGCAATCGTGTGCGGATCATTGGTTGCGGTGACGACCAGACCTCGACGAGTGTGATTCTGGGAGACCTTCCATCCCTGCGGGAAGGTCAAGCCTCGCTCAGAGAGCACGGCCGCGTTGAGCCGGCCTAGTGGATGGTTCACCCCGATCTGAGTGGTTCCATCGGTCACGACGGTGACTTCGGCGAATGGTCGAACTGGTTTGCCAAACAGTGCCGAGAATGGTCCAGAGGTCGGCAAGTGTTCCTCGAGGTCGTTCGCAGTTCCTGGGAGGAAGTTCACCCAACTCTCCTTCGCGATGACCTCGGCTAGAACTGCTTCAATTGCGCTGACGTCGCCAGCGGCAATCGTCGTGGTTATTGGCCTCCGGCGAGCCATCACGAGTTCATTTCGGAGCGAATGTCGAAGTCATCAGCCCCGAGACTAGGTGGGTCTCGACGAAGTGGGAGATTTGCTCCATCTACGAGGAGCGGCGAACCAACCAACTGAACAGGTGCACCGTCGTAGTGCGCGTCAATCAAGAGTTCTGCCGCAACAATTTGTGGATCCGTCAGTGCCTGTTCAACAGAGTTGATGGGCGCCGCTGGGATCTTGGCAGTTCCGAGGAGCTCCAGCCAAGTTGAGCGTGATTGTTGCTTGAAGTGTTCAGCCAGGATCGAGAGAAGTTCCTCTCGATGTTTCGACCGGGTGGCGAAATCAACGAAGCGCTCGTTATTCGTCAGTCGTGGATCGTCGAGGAGGCGCACGAGGCTTCGGTATTGACCCTCTGTTCCAACCGCAAGCATGAGTAAGCCATCGCTGCACTCAACTGGTCCATAGGGAGTGATTGACGGGTGGTGATTGCCCATCGCTCTTGGATTGACTCCAGTGACGAGGAAACCTTGCGCTTGATTGACGAGACCAGTGACCATGGATTCAAGCAGCGGAACCTCAACGTGGGTTCCCCGCCCTTCAACGGTTTTGCGATGAAGTCCAGCAAGTGCAGCAGTCGCCGCATAGAGACCAGTCAGAACATCCGAAATGGGTGATCCAACTCTGAGCGGTTCGCCATCGTCTTCGCCCGTGACTCCCATGATTCCGGACCTTGCCTGAGCCAACAGATCAAAGGCTGGAAGACCGCCGAGGGGGCCCTTGGACGATGCTGGTCGAACGGAAATCCAGACAACCTCTGGAAGTGAGGCCCGCAAGGCATCAATCCCGAGCTCTCGTGCTTGATGGGGCAAGAAGTTCTCGACGATGACCTCGGCACTCGCAGCAAGTTCGGCGACGATGTCGAAATCCTCATCCCGGTCAAGGTCCGCCACAAGCGACCGGCGGTTCCGATTGGTCGCCAAGTAGTAACTCGCGGTCTCTCCCACAAAGGGTGGCCCAAGCTGGCGAATGGGGTCCCCAGATCCCCGCTGTTCCACTTTGATGACATCGGCACCAAGGTCACCAAGTAGTTGTGTGGCAAATGGTCCAGCCAGGACCCGGGAGAGATCGAGGACCTTCACGCCTTCAAGGGGAAGGCCTGTTGGAGCAGCAAGAGGATCATGGGGCCACGGCACGGCCCGATGCTGCGTGCCTTCGAGCGATGCGGCTCAGAGAACCTTTGAGAGGAAGTCTTGGAGTCGCGGGTGTTGTGGCTTCACCAAGATGTCCATGGGCTTACCCGACTCCACAATGACCCCACCATCCATGAAGTACGCCGTGTCGCCGACTTCTCTGGCGAAGCCAATTTCATGGGTGACGACCACCATGGTCATTCCATCCTCCGCAAGGCTCTTCATCACGTTCAGCACTTCACCGACCAGTTCGGGATCAAGTGCCGACGTTGGCTCGTCAAACAACATCAGTTTCGGCTCCATGCACAGGGCTCGAGCGATTGCGACGCGCTGCTGTTGTCCACCGGAAAGCTGTGACGGATAGTTCGCCGCCTTCTCTGCAAGCCCCACGCGTTCGAGAAGCTCCATTGCTTGACGCTCGAGATCTGATCGAGTCGCTCGTTTGACGGTCCTTGGGCCAATCATGACGTTCTCGAGTGCCGTCAAGTGGGGGAAGAGGTTGAAACGCTGAAAGACCATGCCGATTTCGGATCGCTTCGAACAGATCCTCCGATCGGTGAGTTCGTAGAGCTTTCCCCGACGTTCTTCGTAACCCACTAACTCACCATCAACGAGGAGTCGTCCCGCACTGACCTTTTCCAAGTGATTGATACATCGAAGAAAGGTTGACTTCCCCGAACCCGAAGGCCCAAGAAGGCAGGCAACTTCCCCGGGCTTCACCTCGAGATCAAT
>CAIXCS010000190.1 GCA_903918025.1 uncultured Actinomycetes bacterium | reverse complement strand
CCAGCCTTTCCAAGGTCGGCAGCAGCGAGCAGGGTGAGATCTTCTGCGGCATCAATTGCGGCGACCAGAGCCGTGCCAAGCCGACCACCTGCACCCACCACGCCGATCCGCACCATGGAGAAACCTTACTCTTGGCTGTTGGAAGGAACCCTGACCTTTGCCGAGGGCAACACCTGTGCGAAGGACTTCTTCGAGACTGGCCCAACTGCTGCGACGACCGCAGCGTCTGGGTGGAGTGTCTTGGCGAACTCCGCGACTTGTGTCGACGTGACCGCGTCCAGTTCTTGCAAGAGTTCATCGATTGGGCGAACCCGTCCATAGCGAAGCACTTCCGTGGCGGCGAAGTGCATTCGGGCTCCAGAGTCTTCAAGACTGAGAAGGAGTTCCGCCCGAAGATTTCCCTTGGCAACCGCCAGCTCTCGAGGAGTTGGACCATGTGCGCCGAGCTGTTCAACCTCTTCGAAGCAAATCTCAACGACTTGGGCAGCGCGATCAGGCGACGTCCCCGCCATGATGTTGAGACTTCCCGCGTGGTCGTACACCTCTCGTTCGGACCAAACCGAGTAGGCAAGACCCTCACGTTCTCGAATTCTTTGGAACAGCCGAGAACTGAGTCCTCCCCCAAGAAGATGGTTGTACAGACCAGCCACCACACGCTGGGGGCTCTGGCGGTCGACAGAACGCCAACCAATGGTGAGATGCACCTGCTCGGTCGGCAACCGCTTCACGGCAAGATTCGTCGAAGGTTCTTTCGGAGCTGACCGATCAGGAGCAATGGACCTCGGAGCCGGCACAAACGAGTTCAGTCGTTCGAGGAGTGGTTCCATGGCTCCCCCGCCAGCGATCGCAACCACGAGATTGCTTGCCCCATAGTGATCATTGAAGAATTGCCGAATATCAGTGGCCGTCAGTGAGGTGATGGTTGCTTTCGTGCCCAGTGTGTCCCTGCCAAGACCACTGTTGGGATAGAGGAGAGCGCTCGAGAGTTCAGCCGAGAGATCAGCAGGTTCATCACCGTGCATTGCGAGTTCCTCAGCGATCACCAGACGTTCGGCATCAACGTCGAATGGTCGCAGTGCGGGCTTCGAGAGGATGTCGCTCAGGATGTCAACGGCAAGCCCCGCATCTTCTGCGAGAAGCCTGGCGTAGAACGCGGTGTATTCCTTGGTGGTGAAGGCATTGCAATCACCACCGACTGCGTCAAATGCCTCGGCAATTGATGAGGCACTGCGCTCTTCGGTGCCCTTGAAGAGCAAGTGTTCAAGGAAGTGTGAAGCCCCTGCCAGGACTTCGGGCTCATCACGGGAACCCGTGTGCACCCAAAACCCAATGGCAGATGAGGCCACTGCCATCTCGTCGACAACGACCCGAAGGCCGTTATCGAGGAGATGCAATGAGATCGACGAGGTCATCGTCGACCAGTGGTCAACGCCGTGGACGGTTACGCGAACGGCGGCGGTCGCCATCCTCGTTACTTGACGTCGGTCCTCCTGGACCAAGGTCTCCAAGGTCGGCGGTCAACTCTTCTTCGAATGATGCTTCAAACGAAGCAGAAGCTGATTGCTCGGCTCTTGGCGCCCGCTCTTCACGAGGAGCCCGGTCTTCCCGTGCTGGACGGTCCTCGCGCGGTGCACGAGGCTCAGCCGCTGGAGCTCCAGCGATCGACAGTGAAATCTTTCCCTTGGGATCGATCTCATCAACGCGCACTTCAAGGTCTTGCCCAAGATTGACCACGTCTTCAACCTTGTTGACCCTCTTGCCATCAGCAAGCGAACTCATCTTCGAGATATGGAGCAATCCGTCGCGACCAGGAAGGATGTTCACGAAGGCACCAAATGCCGTCACGTTGACAACCTTGCCTTGATAGATCTCTCCAACATCTGCCGAAGGTGGGTCAAGAATCAGCATGATGCGACGCTTGGCCTCTTCAACGGCTTCGCCGTCAACTGCACCAATGGTCACGGTTCCGACGACTCCATCATCGTCAACCGCAATGTCGGCACCGGTCTCTTGCTGCAGGGTGTTGATGACCTTGCCCTTCGGCCCAATGACCTCACCAATCTTGTCCATCGGAATCTCCATCGAGAAGATCTTTGGAGCCGACGGTGCGACCTCGGAGCGAGGCTCGGCGATGCAAGCAGTGATGACCTCGAGGATCTGAAGACGGGCAACCTTTGCCTGGAGCAGTGCCTTCGCCAAGACATCAGCCGGGAGGCCGTCAATCTTGGTGTCAAGCTGCAACGCGGTCACGACTTCTGACGTTCCGGCAACCTTGAAGTCCATGTCGCCGAATGCGTCTTCAGCGCCGAGGATGTCGGTCAGGGTGACGTACTTGCCCTCGTCGTAGACGAGACCCATCGCAATGCCGGCAACAGGGGCCTTGATCGGCACACCAGCAGCCATGAGCGACAAGGTCGAACCACAAACCGACGCCATTGACGTTGAGCCATTCGACGCCATGACGTCGGAGACCAAGCGCAGCGTGTACGGGAATTCTTCAAGGCTTGGCACAACCGGGAACAACGCCCGCTCCGCCAAGAGACCGTGACCAATTTCACGACGCTTTGGTCCACGCATGAATCCGGTCTCACCCGTCGAGAATGGCGGGAAGTTGTAGTGGTGCATGTACCGCTTGTACTCATCTGGGGTAATCGTGTCGATCATTTGGTTCATGCGAGGCATGCCAAGTGTCGTGACGTTGACCACCTGGGTCTCACCGCGCTCGAACAGTGCCGAACCGTGCGCCGTTGGGAACAGGTCGACCTCAGCGTTGAGTGGGCGAATCTCGTCGATCTTGCGACCATCGATGCGAATACCCTCTTCGACAATTCGCTTGCGAACGATCTTCTTTGTGAGCGACTTGACCGCTGCCTTGACCTCACGGGTCCGACCTTCGAACTCTGCTTCGAGTGCAGTCAGGATCTCCGCAGTGGCGGCGTCGAGTGCGGCATTGCGCTCAGACTTCGTCGTGTGGGCATTTGCGGCAGCGATTGAGTCCGCTCCCACTTCGCTCACGCGTGCGCCAATGTCGTCGCCGTAGTCGGTGAAGGTTGAGAAGCTCAACGGAGCCTTGACGCCACGCTCGGCCTCAACGGCCTTCACCAGGTCACGCTGCAACAGGATCGAGTCGCGAATCCAACGCTTCGCCGCTTCGAGGCCTTCTCCGAGAACTTCCTCAGTGACCTTTGGGGCACCATCTTCGTAGAAGTCGAAGGACATCTCGGTGCCACCAGCTTCAACCATCAT
>CAIXCS010000189.1 GCA_903918025.1 uncultured Actinomycetes bacterium | reverse complement strand
GGCGTCTCTTCACGCTCATCCCACTCGTGTGCAGCGGGACGCATCACGTTCTCTGCGAAGTCATGCACCCATGACTGAACCGTCAACTGGTCGTCGTTGAGCTCCATTGAGAAGTCAGCCATGTGAGGGACCTTTCGGCATTTGTTGCGGACCGGCGCTCGAGCCGCAGTAGTTACCCCATAGTAACCAAGAGCGCCACCTCCATCAGTCACTCCTGCCCCAAAAATTTGCAACCTCAGAGAAACCAGCATGCCGCGTCAATCGTGCACCTCAAGGTCCGAGTGGTGAGGACGGCATCACTCACATCTGGACCGAACATCGTGGCGCCACCGATCAGGCCCTGCGACGCAGTAAACAGAGCCCCGCAGACTCTCTTTGAACGCGAAAGAGGGGCACCGCGAACGGTGCCCCTCTTCAGTCTTAAGGCAGATACTTAGATGGGACGGACGTCCTTGGCCATGAGGCCCTTAGGACCCTGCTCGACCTCGAACTCCACTGCCTGGCCCTCTTCGAGGACGCGGTAGCCCTGCATCTGCACTGCGGTGTGGTGCACGAACACGTCGCTTCCACCATCAGGCTGCGAGATAAACCCGAAACCCTTTTCCGCGTTGAACCACTTGACCGTTCCGGATGCCACTGGAGCGATCCTCCTTCACTTGTACTGTCTGGCGGACGCCAGCACTGCAAGAGGACACGCACAGCGAACCTCGGTTGCGAAACACAACGCTAGCCTGAAAATTTCCGTCGAGTCCCCAAACGGTCCTCAGCGGCTCAGGGAAGTCTCTCCATTGCGATCTTCAACGGTGTAGCCGAGCGCTTCAAGTTCAGCTCTCATTCGGTCAGCCGTAGCCCAATCCTTCCGTGCCCTCGCTTCGTCACGAGACCGTGCGAGGTCCTGCGCCGTGGCATCAACCTCACCAAGACCAGATCGAAGCGTGATCCCGAGTGCTGCCAGCAGCACCGCAACAGACTGCGCCAAGCCCCTACCTGCTGCTTCTTCATCACCAGCATCGGCTGAAGCATTGGCTGCCGAAACCGCAAGGGCAAGGTTGGCAAATGCCCGCGGCGTATCAAGGTCATTCTCCATTGCCTCAACGAACGTCTGCAGGAGTTCTGGGTCGACCTCAGCGTCTGAAAGGACCACTGGCTGTGGACCAATTGGCGCTAGACGGAAGCGCCGAGCCAAATTATCGAGGCGCTGCAGTGCGGCCTCAGCCTGGGCAATGGTCTCGGGGGTGACCTCCACGGGCGCACGGTAGTGGGACTGGAGACAGAGGAGCCGGTACGCACGTGCGTCACAGCGAGCGAGGAGATCGGTGAGCGAGGTGAAGTTCTTCAGCGACTTCGACATCTTCTCGCCATCGACAACGACCCAGCCAGAGTGGGCCCAGTGCGTAGCAAAGACCCTTCCGTCACCAACCGCTTGAGCCCGCTCATTTTCATGATGGGGAAATTTCAAATCTTGGCCACCAACGTGGAGATCGAATCCCTCACCCAAGAGGTCAAGACTCATCACCACGCACTCGGTATGCCAACCTGGGCGACCTGCTCCAAATGGCGCATCCCACGATGGCTCTCCAGCCTTTGCCGCCTTCCAAAGGGCGAAATCAAGTGGACTTCGTTTCTCAGGATGGGTCTCAATCCGCGCTCCAGCGCGAAGTTGGTCGAGCGGCTGACCAGCCAGGACTCCGTAATCGGCGATCTTTGAGGTGTCGAGGTAGACGCCATCTGAGGTTTGATAGGCAACGCCGGACGCCAAGAGGCGCTCGAGCAACGCAACCATTCCCGGGATGAAGGCCGTTGCATGCGGAACGGCATCAGGGCGAAGTACCGAGAGCAAATCCATCGCCGAAAACCATGCATGTTCGAATTCCTGAGCAACATCTTGCTCAGTTCGTCCGTGTTCAGCCGCCCGCTCAATGATGTGGTCATCAATGTCGGTGATATTGGAGACGAACGTAACGGCGAGTCCTTGACTGATGAGAAATCGACGAACAACGTCCCACACCAAGACATAGCGTCCGTGGCCAATGTGCGGGAGGTCGTAGACTGTGGGTCCACACGCATACATCGACACCTTGCCCTCATCGCGAAGAGCGAGTGGGCGCACAGTGTTGGTCATCGTGTCGTGCAACCTGAGCATCCCACTACGGTAAACCACCCATGACCCCACCTCCACCGCCAACCGACCCTTCGATGCCGGCATCGCGAATCCCCGATAGGGCCGGCCTAGAAGGTCTCGAAACAAAGTGGGCCCGCGGCTGGGAGGCCGAAGGAACCTACCGATTCGACCGGACCAAGACCCGCGCCGAGGTGTACTCCATCGACACGCCACCTCCGACGGTCTCAGGCGAGCTTCATCTCGGTCACATTTCGAGTTACACCCATGCCGACACCATCGCTCGATTCCAACGTATGGCGGGCAAAGAGGTGTTCTACCCAATGGGTTGGGATGACAACGGCCTGCCCACAGAACGACGCGTCCAGAACTACTTCGGTGTCCGGTGCGATCCTTCGCTTCCTTTCGATCCAGACTTCTTCCCTCCTTCTGAGCCAGCAACACCGCCAATTCCAATTTCTCGGCCGAACTTTGTCGCACTCTGCGCCCAGCTGACCGAACGAGACGAAGCGGCATTCGAAGCGCTGTGGCGAACGCTCGGTCTCTCGATTGATTGGTCAATGACCTATGCCACTGTTGGCGAGAAGGCTCGCCGTATCTCACAGCGGTCGTTCTTAGAACTCTTGAAGGGCGGCAAGGTCTACCAAGCGACTTCACCGACCCTTTGGGATGTGGACTTTCAGACCGCAGTGAGCCAAGCAGAACTTGAAGACCGTGAACGACCCGGCGCCTATCACCGACTCGCTTTCGAGAAGGCGGACGGCACAGGAACTGTTGAGATCGAAACCACGAGACCCGAACTCCTCCCATCGTGTGTCGCACTGGTCGCACACCCTGATGACGCTCGCTACCAACCGTTGTTTGGAACCATGGTCCGAACGCCGCTCTTCGGCGTTGACGTACCGGTGCTCTCCCACACTCTCGCTGACCCTGAAAAGGGTTCCGGCATTGCCATGATCTGCACCTTCGGTGACACGACGGATGTGATTTGGTGGCGAGAGTTGCGGCTTCCGGCCAGGACCACGATCGGACGGAACGGTCGCTTCGAAGCAAACCCCTTCGCTAACGGCACCATCCCCTCAACTGATCTCGAAACGGCAACGGCCAACTACGCCGAACTCGAATTCAAGACGGTGAAGTCGGGTCAAGACCGCATTGTGCAACTCCTGAGTGAGTGCGGTGCACTTCTTGGAGAACCGAGGCCCATCACGCACCCGGTCAAGTTCTTTGAGAAGGGCGATCGCCCCCTAGAAATCGTGTCCTCCAGACAGTGGTTCATTGCGACGCTTGGACTGAGAGAAGCCTTGTTGGAGCGTGGACGAGAGCTCCACTGGCACCCTGGCTTTATGGGGCATCGCTACACCAACTGGGTTGAGGGCCTCAATCAGGACTGGAACATCTCACGCCAGCGGTTCTTCGGTGTTCCGATTCCACTCTGGTACAACATTCGCGATGATGGCAGCGTCAACTTCGACGCTC
>CAIXCS010000188.1 GCA_903918025.1 uncultured Actinomycetes bacterium | reverse complement strand
TTTCCACTCTCGAGCGGCCAGAGCCCGAGGAGGGCAACGAGGACGCTTGATTTTCCGGAACCTGATGGACCAACCAAGGCCAGCGTTTGGCCGGAAGGAAGCGACAGCGACAGTTTGTCCAGTGCGAGGTGTTTCGCCAGTGGGTACTGCAGTGTTCCTTCCTCCATCGCCACCTCAATTGGCGAGGCTGTTCCGATCTCAACGGTGCCGGTCGCGAGAGGGGGAACGAGATCAGCAACGTCGCCGAGTCTCGACGCGGCTGCTCCGAGGTGCTCGAGGGCCCCGAGGGATTGTGCGAGACCATTGAGCAACTCAACCGAGGCCATGGAGGCAAAGACGAGGGCCGCAGCAAGACGCACATCGAGGCGGTTGGAGGTGGTTGCGTCAGCTGCAGCGAAGAGGCCACAAAGGATCAGTCCGAGACCACCAACGCCAAGGCCCAGGGTTCTGAGCGTGGTGCGACGACGATCTGCCGCTTTCAAGGCAGTCGCCTGCCGTCTCAAGTTGGCTGCCTCTGCAATGGTGGATCCCCAGGCATCTGAGGTTGTCAGTGCGTGAGCACCAGCCACCGCATCAACGAGGAGGGCGGTGAGGTCTCCATTGAGCTGCGCTCGAGTGAGCGCTACGCGTGCCCCACGCCCACTCCCAAGCAACTGGGCAGCAATGCACAGCACCACGAATGAAAGAGCGAGTACTCCGGCGAGCGGTGCAACAACACCAAGAATGATGACGACAGCCAAAAGTGGCGCAAGGATTCCCGTCAGAGGAAGCAGGGTTCTGATGTAGAGGTCTTGCAAGGTCTCAACGTCTGCAATTGCCGTCGCCAAGAGATCACCTGTTCGACGTCGCACGATTCCCGCCGGAGAGAGCGGTACGAGGAGATCAAAGAGCCACACTCTCCATTTCGTCAATGCCCGAAAGGCGACGGCATGGCTTTGGATGCGGTCGGCATAACGAAGTGGTGATCGGAGAAATGCCAGCAGTTCAACACCCGCAAGGAGCCCACCGATCGATCCCAGACTTGGTCGAAGTGCCGACCACGCGAGCAGATAGCCAATCAGTGCCATGAGCCCAACTTGGGCAATGCCACCAAGAACCGATGTCGCGCTCGAGAGCAACAGATCACCTGGCTTTGGTGAGGCAATTGCGTGCAGACGGAGCAGCCTTCTTGCTGTGTTCATCTCGATCGCCGCACTTCTTGAGTGAGTGTGCAGTCGACCACTCCGTGGTTGTGGGCTACTTCAATCACGATGGAGTGCTCGAAGACCGGCTTGAGCGCATGACGTAGCGCCTTCAACGTCTCAGGGTCGAGGTGCGCGCCAGGTTCGTCGAGCAGCAGGACCGGCCGCTGCGCCAAGAGCGCCCGTGCGAGACCTACTCGCTGGCGCTCGCCTGAACTCAACTGCAGGCCTCCATCGCCAATGTTGGTTTGAAGTCCGTCAGGCAGGGCAACGATGAGTTCGCTGAGTTGGCAGATCGAGAGAGTCCTCTCGAGGGTTTCTCGGTCTACTGAAGGGTTGGAGAGGACGAGATTGTCGAGAAGGGTTCCAGAGAACACGTAGGGATGTTGCGGGGCAAGGGCGGCGTTCTTTCCGAGTGCTCGAGTGATCGCCTCAAGAACTGTCGTCTTACCGACGCCGGATGGTCCAGTGAGATGAAGTCCCGCACCGCGTTCAACAACAGCCGAGAGGGGCTCAAGGGGCTCACCGGTGGGGAGCCCGACCGTGACGTCCTTGAGAACCAGCTCATTGTTCAAGAGGATGACGCCGTCAACCACGGTTGGAATATCTTGGTCGAGGAGGCCAAAGAGCATTCCTGCTGCTTCTCGGCCACTGGACGCCGCATGAAATTCAGCATTGACCCGTCGAAGTGGTGCATAGACCTCGCCGGCAAGCAACAAGATCGCCAAGGCGTGGGAGAGCGGCACTTGCCCAGCTAAGAGTCGAAATCCGAGAAGCATCGCGGTGAGCCCGACCGCTGCACCTGCCATGAATTCAGCGACGAGCGATGAGCGGAAGGCGACTCTGAGGGCAGCGATCGTCGCCACACCGAAGGACTGTGTTGCTGATTCGATTTCATGGCGAGACGCAGCCTCTTGGCGAAGGAGTCGGATGGTAGCGAGTCCGTCAAGGAGTTCTGCGTACCGTGAAGAGAGTGCGTGGAGCGTGCGCCACTGGCGACCAGCAACAGCAGCCCCTCTTTTGCCAACAGACGACAGAATCGGCGGGAGAGCAAGGAGGCCCGCGAGGAGGAGCAATGCTGACCAAGGGTCAAGGAGGGCTATGACCACGAGGAGTAATGGCGGAAGGAGCATGGTGTGAAGCAATGCTGGGACGTAGCGCCCAAAGTAGGCCTGCAGGTTGTCGAGACCGGTTGTGAGAGCGATCGCGATTCCGCCGGCTCGCTCGCTCTCGATACCTACCCCAACCGCGAGCTGGCTCAGCACGTCGTGAGCAAGTGCATCAACCGTCTGGTCTGCGGCTCGTCCGAGCGAGCGCTGGCTCACGGCGAGTGAAAGCACCCCAATGCTTGTGGCGACGAGGAACGCAATCAGTGGCCTGGGCGTGTCGAGTGGATTCCGTTTCGACAGCACGAGTGTGGAGAGCAGCGTTGCAAGGCTGAGCGCTTGCACCACCAGTGCGAATCCTTGGAGGAGTAGCGCCGAAAGTGCAATGGTGAGTGCGCCTCGACTTGCCTTCGCAGCCGAAACCAGGCGTCGATCGAGCGTTCCAGGTCGGAATGCTGTGCCGGTCTCAGTCACAAGCCACAAGGAGGTCGAAATTCGAGCAATCCCAGCACGCTGAGGAGCCTACCTTCACGGCCATGTACGGCAGCGTGGAAGACCGAGACGGACATGACCCGAGTGGCCGACGCTTTCAGTGCTCTGCGGGTCAACTCATGGGTGGCAGTTCACGTGGCGTTGGTCTCAACCAAGAGTTGGATGTTTCGCTCATTAACGTCTAAACCGCTCGCTCGAAGTTGTCGTTGGCGACGTGGCGGTAGCGTGACGAAATGCTTGGACCTACTGATCCTGCCCTTTCGCTCATGCAAGACCTCGACCGAAGAGTTGGTCTCACGCTTTCGTCGCGCGATACGGACCCCATCACCAAAGTTCCCGGTGCCGGTGGGTTTCTTCAGGTTGATGGCATTGACGTGCAAGTGATGCATAACGGAGTTCTCGTCGTGAAGGATGGCTATCTGGGGCCGTGGCAGACCTCAGTGATCACCTCGCTGCACGGACACCACGAACCGCAAGAAGAAGTCGTGTTCCATGCGGTCTTGGAGCGCCTGGCTGCAACCGGCGGAGGACGTTCAATGGTGGAACTCGGCGCATGGTGGTCGTACTACTCCCTCTGGTTCAAACGTTCCTTCCCGGAGTCGGTGATTGTTGGCATTGAGCCAGATCTTCCCTTTCTCGAGACGGGGCGCAAGAACTATGCCCTCAACGGTGTTGATGACTCACTGCTTCTCCATGGTGTGATTGGACCGCAGCCAGGTGAACTTCTTTCCTTCATCGCCGCGAGTGATGGACTTCCCCATGAAGTCCGCCAATACGGACTGAGCGAGTTGCTCGAGCGAGCCGAGGTGAGCACGTTTGACCTTGTCTTGGCAGATATTCAAGGAGCAGAACTCACCTTTCTTGAAACGAGCGGGGACTCCCTTGCTCAAAGGTTGGTTCGGTTCCTCTTCATTTCGACCCATGACCCGATCATTTCTGGCTCAGCGACGACGCACGGAGACGTTCTCAAACGAGTCCGTGAGCTCGGTGGGCACATTGTTGCCGAGCACTCTGTCAGTGAGTCGCTCAGCGGGGATGGTTTGATCGTGGCAAGTTTTGACCCCCGCGACGAGGACTTCTCGGTGGAAATTTCTCGTGCACGGGCCCGCGACTCGTTGTTTGGAGAGTGGGAACCACGGTTGGCGGTCGCCATAGAACAGCGCGATGAAGCGAGAGCTCGAGTTGAAGAACTTGAGCGACAACTCGAGGCACGGCCG
>CAIXCS010000187.1 GCA_903918025.1 uncultured Actinomycetes bacterium | reverse complement strand
GAAACTATCCAGCCATCCAAGTGCTTGGAGGAGTTCTGGCGATGGTGATCCTGATGTTGGCAAGGTCTACGAAGCTGCTCGACGCGTTCGGGTTGCCTTCACTCGAGGTTCTGCATTCGTGAGAAGCGACGGCATTGCCTTCTCCATTACGACCTTCTCATCCACCACACACCGCGCGATGTCGGTCCGTGAAGGTAGGTCGTACATCACCTCGAGCAGCACTTCTTCCATGATGGCTCGAAGGCCTCGAGCGCCTGTTCCTCGAAGCAAGGCAAGACGGGAGATGGCAATGAGGGCATCTTCGGTGAACTCAAGGGAGACACCATCGAGTTCAAAGACCCGCTGATACTGACGAACAAGAGAGTTCTTCGGCTCAACCAAGATCTTGACCAGCGCGGCTTCGTCAAGTTGCGCAACGGCACCAACGACGGGTAGCCGCCCGATGAACTCGGGGATCAACCCGAATTTCATGAGGTCTTCAGGCAGGATCTTGCGAAGCGTTGCGGTCTGTTCGGCAACTGGCTCATTGACCGTCGCCCCAAACCCAATACCCTTCTTGCCAATCCTCGCCGCAATGATGTCTTCGAGGCCGGCGAAGGCTCCACCACAAATGAACAGCACATTCGTCGTGTCAATCTGGATGAACTCTTGGTGCGGATGCTTGCGTCCGCCTTGCGGTGGAACGCTTGCAACCGTGCCCTCGAAAATCTTCAGCAGTGCTTGCTGCACGCCTTCGCCTGAAACATCTCTCGTGATCGATGGATTCTCGGACTTGCGAGCAATCTTGTCGATTTCGTCAATGTAGACAATGCCCGTTTCCGCCCGCTTGACGTCGTAGTCCGCCGCCTGGATCAACTTGAGCAAAATGTTCTCAACGTCCTCACCGACATAACCGGCTTCGGTCAATGCAGTCGCATCGGCAATAGCGAAGGGAACGTTGAGGAGCCGAGCGAGTGTCTGGGCAAGGAGTGTCTTCCCACAACCTGTTGGTCCCAGCAGCAAGATATTCGACTTTGCCAGCTCAACCTTGTTGTCTCCCCCACTGCCAACTTGAATGCGCTTGTAGTGGTTGTAGACCGCTACCGACAGGATCTTCTTGGCGAAATCCTGCCCGACGACGTAGTCATTGAGGAATTCAAAGATTTCACGGGGCTTTGGTAGTTCGTCAAAGCTGACTTCTGCAGCTTCAGGGAGTTCCTCCGCAATGATGTCATTGCAGAGATCAATGCACTCGTCGCAGATGTAGGCGTTATTTGGTCCCGCGATGAGCTTCTTGACAGCCTTCTGCCCTTTGCCACAGAAACTGCACTTGACGGTTTCACCGCCCTCACCGAACTTCGCCATGCTTCGCCCCCTCTGCTTGTTCGGTTGTCCTCAGCTCTTGATGCCAGCGGCATCGCGCTTCGTAATGACCTCGTCGATGACACCATAGGTGAGCGCTTCGGCTGCAGTCATGATGAAGTCACGATCGGTATCACCAGCAATCCGCTCGATCGACTGTCCCGTGTCCTCGGCGAGCATCTCGTTGAGGAGGTCTCGCATGCGAAGAATCTCACGCGCCTGAATCTCCATGTCTGTCGCCTGGCCCTGAATGCCTCCATAAGGCTGATGCAGGAGGACTCGAGCATGAGCCAGCGCGTAGCGCTTGCCTTTGGTTCCTGCAGCTAGAAGGACTGCAGCAGCTGATGCTGCCTGGCCAAAGCAGAACGTCGACACATCTGGCGTGATGAACTTGAGCGTGTCGTAGATGGCAAAGAGTGACGTGATGTCACCACCAGGAGAATTGATGTAGAGGTGAATGTCCTTATCGGCATCCTCAGACTCCAAGAAGAGGAGTTGAGCAGAAACGAGATTGGCAATCGTGTCATCAATTGGCGTACCCAAGAAAATGATCCGCTCTTTGAGCAGACGAGAGTAGAGGTCATACGCTCGCTCGCCACGTGAGGACGACTCGACAACGGTCGGCACCAAATAATTGAGAGCCTTGTGGGTTGCTCCGTCTCGAACTTCACTCATGCTGTGCCTCCGTGATCGTGGTCATGGTCGTGGTCGTGATCTGCCTGATTTGCCTTCAACAGCGCACGGTCAACAGGAATGCCCATTTCGTCGGTGATCGTTACACGCTCGTAGAGCCAGTCGTAGGCCATGGACTTCGCGAGTTCACCAGTGAACTCACCCATCCGACCAGCCTTCTCAATTTGCTGGCGGAGGACGTCCATTGACGAACCAAGACGGGAGGCTGACTTCTCCAGTTCGGCATCAATGTCGTCTTCAGTCGGAGTGATCGCGTTGTCCCGGGCAATGGCACGAAGCGCCAAATCGACTTTCACCCCAGTGGCCGCATCGGATTGAAGTTGCTCAACCAGTTGCTCCTGAGACATGCCAACCATCATCAGGTAACGCTCGAGCGGAATCCCTTGTTGTTGCAACTGTCGATTAAAGGTCTCGACGCGCTCACCAAGTTCTGCATTCTTCAACTGGTCGAGCACGAGGTCATCTTCAACCAGCTCAGAGACGGCCTTGCGAATCGCGTCGCCAACAGCGAACTGCGCCTGGACAATCTTCATTGGCCCCATCTGCTCGCGGAGTGCATCTCGCCATGCGCCAACAGAGTCATGCTCGGTGTTGTCCGCCACCCACTCATCGGTGAGGTCAGGGAGTTGTCGCTCTTTCACCGCGTTGACGACCGCAGTCCACGTCATTTCAACGCCGGTCATGGCGGGCGACGAGGTAAAGGTGGTTGAGCCTCCAGCTTCGAGGCCAACGAGATGCTCATCGAGTTCGGGAACAAGACTCCCAGAACCAACTTGGTAGCTCATCTCTTCGCCGAGACTGGTTGACTCACCTTCCTCGCCGACCGTGGCCGAAAGGCTCAGCACCGTGAAGTCGCCATCGGCGGCAGCTCTTGCTACTTCAACGAGCACGCCATCGGCCTCGCGCATTCGAGCGATCTGCGCTTCGATCTCATCGTCGCCAACCAGCGGCGAGGGCACCGTAACTGACAGCTTCTCGGGACTCGAGACCGTTGCTTCAGGCCGAACGAGAACGGTTGCCTCAAAGACAATGAGCTCCGGCGTCTGCTGCGCCTCGTCAAAATCGAGTTCAGCTGTGTCGATGGGGTCGATGCCTGCGTCTTGGACGCCTTGGGAGTAAAAGTTCGGCAACGCCTCACGAATGACCTCCAAACGAAGGGCATCGGCACCGCCCATTCTCGCTTCTAAGACCTTGACCGGAACCTTGCCAGCACGGAAGCCGGGAAGGCGCGCTTGGCGCGCCATCGCCTTCTTCAAATCCTGGAGTGTGGGTTCAGCCTCAGCAGCGTCAACTTCGACGCGGAGTTTGACACGGAAATCTTCGAGTTCTTGGGTTGTGGCTCGCATAGGAGAACCCACCTTATCGGGCAGGTGGGTCTCCTCCGGGCACGCTGAGGAGAGTCTCGTGGCGAACTAGGGTGGTGGGCGACGGGCAGTGGCGCAGCTTGGTAGCGCACCTGCTTTGGGAGCAGGGGGTCGCGGGTTCGAATCCCGCCTGCCCGACCACCACCCGAGATTCCGCCACTGACAACAGTCTTGGCGGAATCTCGGGAGGTTCTCATCTGAACCCCTTCAGAGGGCGGAGTACCGTAAGCGCCATGCACGACATTGAGGTCACTGGCGTACTTCAGAAACAAGCCTGGGCTGACAACGTGCTCCCACCTGTTGAACAGGTCCGTCCAGGGCTGTGGTCAATCCCCGTGCCCATGCCGCACAATCCACTTCGCTACGTCCTCGTCTATCTGTTTGAGACCGGAACTGGACTCGTCATGGTCGATGCTGGTTGGAATACCGATGAAGCGTGGTCAGCGCTCAATGCGGGTATTGCGCAAGCTGGAGGATCCATCACCGATGTCGAAGCGGTGCTCGTCACGCACATTCATCCGGATCACTATGGCTTGGCCGGAAGAGTTCGTGAGGCCTCAGGAGCGTGGATTGGCCTCCATCCTGAAGATGCGGTGCTCTTGGACGATCGCTACGCCGACACCACCGACCTCCTTCGACGAATGACGGAACTCTTGGAAGCCTCGGGCGTTCCACTGGAGAAGCGGCCTGATTTGGCCAATTCATCAATGGAAGTCCGAGGGCTGGTCTTCACCGCCAAACCCGATGTGCTCTTCAATGATGGACAGAAGTTCACCTTCGGCGGTTGGGATCTCACCACGCTGTGGACTCCAGGCCACTCCCCCGGACACGTCTGCCTCTGGAGTGACCAGCACCAGCTCTTACTCTCAGGAGACCATGTGCTCCCGCGAATCACGTCAAACATTTCTGTCCACACCCAACAGTTCCCGAATCCGCTGGGTGACTTCCTCAATTCATTGATGAAGCTGCGCGCGTTTGCACCCGAAGAAATTCTTCCGGCTCACGAGTATCGATTTCGCAACTTGGGAGCTCGCCTCGATGGGCTCATCGCTCACCATGAAGAGCGCCTCATTGAGATCCTCGATCTCCTTGGTCCAGAGGGTGCGACTGCGTGGGACCTGACGACACGACTGACGTGGTCGCGACCTTTCGATCAGATCCTCGACTACATGCAACGAGCGGCGAACGGCGAAACACTTGCGCATCTCGTGCTTCTCGAAACACGAGGACTGGTCGTGCGAAGTGAAGGCCACCCCTTCATCTTCAGCAAGACGAACCCCTAGGTCGCCTCACTCGTGTCGACCACGACGACGACCGTTCGGGCCGCTCGATCATGGAGGGTCTGCATGGTTGCACCACGTGCAGCAAAGGCGTGGTCGACGATCACATAGGGGATCAGCCACAGAATGATTGATCCAACGCAGAAGACGAAGGGTCCGGCGAAGAAGCGAATCACCGCTTGAAGCATTGATGCAGTTGACAGGTCATCTGCGTGGACTACCGCGGTTCTCGTGACCTCATTGCCGAGTGTTCTCCCACGAAGACCAATCATCAACACCTCGTAGAGCGCCAAGAGCACGGTAAACACCAAACTGCTCACCACTTGACGACGGAAGGTGGTCATCTCGCTCATTGACCCAGCGAAGAGGGTCTTCACGAGAATCGACGACGTCAAGGCGCAGAGCGCGAGATCAAGGAGTGTCGCTCGGACCCTTTGCCCAGTCGTCGCAAGCGCAACGCTGCCAGCGTCATCGATCTCAAGGCGCAACGCGGTCTCCTGGCCCTGGAGGTGTCATCGACGCCACCGGGAAAATTCGACCGGTCCTGATAACGAGGGAGCCCGCTGCTTTGTCGTGGAGACATTGGCGCCTCGGATCAGCCAGCGGAAGGAGCACATCGACCGCTGCGCCGATGAGGGTGAAGGCAAGTCCAAGAAGCGCAAGAGATCGAAGGCCCGCCCGACGCATTCCGAGTTGACTGCCGGTCGATGCACTGACGACCGACGTCTTCGTGACCAGCCCACCGAGTGTCTTGCCACCAGCACCAAGGATGGTCAGGTAGGCCAAGGCAAAAGCCATATCGAGAACAAATTGCACTGCTCCTCGAGGAGCGAGTCCTCGCAGTATCGCTTGGAAGGCCACCACGACAAGGAAGTCAATCGTCGTTGCGACGACTCTCACGGTCCAGTCAGCGAGTTCTCTTCCCATGGGGTCAACAGGTGGACCGGCGCTCTCGGCGATTGCCGCCTTGGCGAGCTGGGACTCCATGAATCGCGCGAGGGGACCGCGCGCTCCATCAGGTCCCGGTGCACTTGATTCGTCCACCTTGGTCTCCTTGTTTCGAACCTCTTGGGTGCCCCCGGCACGACTCGAACGCGCAACCTGACGGGTAGAAACCGTCTGCTCTATCCAGTTGAGCTACAGGGGCCAACAACCACAAACTCATGGTTGAGTCCCTCCACACTACGTCAGCCGCCTGTGAGTCGGGGCCCTCTCGAATGTGGCAAACTTAGAGGCCTTGGTGGGTATAGCTCAGCTGGTTAGAGCGCCTGGTTGTGGTCCAGGAGGTCGCGGGTTCGAACCCCGTTACTCACCCCAAGTCCAGTCAGTGATCAGAACCTGCAGAATCGGCCATTGGTCGCGAACTTGGAGGAGCCGTCGTGAGCGCTGATGTGCCAGTAACACGAACCATTGAAGGCGGCATCGCTCGCTTCACCATTGACCGCCCTGAAGCCGGTGGAGCCATCAACTACCTGATGCGGGATCAACTTGCCTCATGGTTTGAAGAGGCTTCAGGTGACCTATCGATTCGCGTCATCGTGCTGCAGTCGGTCGGACCGAAAGGTTTTTGCACTGGTGCGGACCTTCGGTCAATGCCACCCTCACTCCCCCGCCCAGAAGGTGCCCCCGACAAGGCCATTGGTGACAATGGTCGGATGGTTCGAAACGGATGGCAACGACTGGTCAACTCCATCCTTGATTGTGAGAAGCCGGTCATCGCCCAGGTCCAAGCAACCGCAGCGGGTGGCGGCATGCATCTCGCGCTCGCTTGTGACGTCATCGTGGCGGCTGAATCGGCAACCTTCGTTGAAGCCTTCGTCCGTCGAGGTATCGCCCCAGACGCCGCGGGAGCCTGGCTCCTCACGAGACTTGTCGGGATCACCAAGGCAAAGGAACTGTTCTTCTTCGGTGATGCGCTGTCGGCAACCGAGGCGGCACGACTTGGCATGGTGACCAAAGTGGTGCCAGATGCACAACTCGAAGAGACCGTCAATGGACTCGCCGACCGCCTGGCAGAAGCGCCGACTCGAGCCATTGCCGTCACGAAGTTTCTGACGAACCGAGCCCTTGATGTCGACCGAACCCAAGCCCTTCACGACGAGGCAATGGGCCAAGAGCTCGTGACCTACACCGAGGACATGAGAGAAGGCATCGCTGCGTTCGTCGAACGGCGGACACCTCACTTCAGAGGCTGGTAGCCAGCGTGAGGGAGCGAGCCGGGCAACAGGCTCAGGCGAAGTGGAACGTCTTACCAACCACATGGCCCCTTCGTGGTCTGCTCCTCGTTGCCTTTGCTCTCGGTATCGGACTTCGAATAACCAGCCTCGCAACCGGGGGCCTCTTCCAAGATGATGCCTGGGTAGCGCTGACCGGAACGGTCCCCCTCACCCGAGCACTGCACATGGCGGGTACCGCTCCTGGCTTCGTTGGGCTCCTGCATTTGTGGCTGCCGCTCAATTTGTCGAGCGCAACGTGGGCGGCGCTGCCCGCACTCTTGTTCGGGCTGCTCGGCATGATCCT
>CAIXCS010000186.1 GCA_903918025.1 uncultured Actinomycetes bacterium | reverse complement strand
TTCCAGTACCTACAGCAGACAATAAGAAGAAGAACATGATTGTGACGATCCTTGCGATCGTGGTCGTTCTTGGCGTCGCTATCGGTGCGGCACTGCTTCTGACGTCTTCTGGAACGAAGAGTGCGAGCGACATCGCAGCAGAGTTCAACACGGGACTCACGCAAGCAACGGCCGGTCAAACCGATGCGGCCATCGCGACGTTCCAACAGGTCATCAAGGACAACCCAAAGAACCTCGGTGGCTACGCCGCAGTGTCCTACTTCAACATTGGCTCCATTCACCAGCAGCATGGAGATATAGCCGACGCAATAACGAACTACCAAGAGGCGCTCAAGATTGCTCCTGGCTACCTTTCGGCCAAATTCAACTTGGCGGTCGCCGTAACGCCGACGAACCCGACCTACGCATCGACGCTCTACAAAGAGATCATCGTGATCAAGCCAACCGACGCGAACTCCTTGTTCAACCTTGGTTTGTTGACCTATGACGCCGGCAACCAAGCTCAAGGTCGGATCTACATCATCAAGGCAATTGCGCTCCAGCCGTCCCTTGCTCCTCGAGTTCCGACGACCGTAATTCTCCATCCGAAGAAGTGAGCGACGTTCTACCTCGGATCAGTGTCTTCACGCCGAGCCATCGGCCGACCTATCTGAATGACTGTTTCGACAGTCTCGTTGCTCAGACCTTTAGGGACTGGGAGTGGGTTGTCGTCATGAATGGTGGCGCCAACTGGCGTCCCCCAGTCGCAGACCCACGGGTACGCGTCATGCAGAACAATGATGTTCACGGTGTTGGCGCTGCGAAGCGCTTTGCCTGTGAGCAAACGAGGGGCGAGATTCTCCTCGAACTCGACCACGATGACATCTTGGATCACTCTGCACTCGAGAAGGTTGTTCAGGCGTTTGATGCAAATCCTGAGGTTGGCTTTGTCTACAGTCACACGGCGCAGATCAACGAAGATGGATCCCGAAACGACGTCAAGTTCAATGTTGCCCATGGGTGGACCTACAAAGAGGTCGAGGTCAATGGGCAATCAGTCCTTCAGTGCGATTCCCTTCTGCCGTATCCGCAAAATGTCAGTTACATCTGGTACGCGCCAAATCATCTTCGTTCGTTTCGACGGACAACTTATGACGCAGCTGGTGGCTACAACGAGCAGTTGACAGTTTTGGACGACCAGGACATCATGTGTCGGCTCTACCACCAGGCGCCGTTTCACCTCATTGATGAGTGTCTCTACCTTCAACGTGTTCACTCGAGGAATACGCAGGCAGACCCCACCATTAACCAGGCAATCCAAGTAGATACCGTTGCGCTCTACGACTCCTACGTCGAGGCCAATGCGCTGACGTGGGCAAAGCGCGAAGGTCTTCTTGCCTTGGACCTTGGCGCCGCCCACAACAAGCACCCCCAGTACTTGGGTGTCGATCAATATGCACGTGAAGGGGTCGACATCGTTGCCGACCTCAATATGGGAATTGATCTTCCTGACAACTCAGTCGGCGTCATTCGAGCCAAAGACTTCATTGAGCACATTCCCGACAAGATTGCACTGTTCAATGAGCTCTATCGAGTTCTCGCACATGGAGGCTTGTTGCTCACTCTCACACCGAGTTCTGATGGTCGCGGTGCATTCCAGGACCCGACGCACGTTGCCTACTACAACGAGAATTCATTCTGGTATTTCACTGATGCGAACTATGCAGCCTTCGTGCCGCAAATCAAAACTCGGTTCCAAGTGAGTCGTCTGGTGACGTTCTTTCCGAATGATTGGCACCAGCAGCACAACATCCCGTATGTGAACGCGAATCTGATTGCCATTAAAGACGGCCCACGCCAGGGCGGCATCCTCTCTATTTGATTGGTCCAGCAGTATCTCGAAGTCGAGTTCGACGTAAGTGTTGGCTGAGAAGGTCACCGAAGTGGCTTGTCTCCTCGTTCGATCGAACCTAGGGTTAGAGGCAATCTGCAAGTGCATTGTCAAGGGGAGCTTCGGGATTTCGAAGGTGAGTACTTCTCATTTCGATGAAGTTCCGAGTGTCACAGGGGAGACAACATGAGTAAGCGTCGAACGTCGAAGTCGACCGGTCGGACGACGACGCCAAAATGGAAGCAGTTGTCCGCTGCTGCTATGGCAGTGACCGGTGTCACTTCGACCATTGGGGCAACTGGACTTCTCCCCTCAGGTGTTGCGTCGGCTGCAACGCAGCTCGTTCCACGGCACGCCATTAATCACCCGCTGACCACCCCCCAGTTTGAAACAGCCCGCTTTACGTCGTTTGGCCCTCACCTCCCTGCGCTGTCGTTGACTGGACCCCAAGGCCCGCAAGGTCGACAAGGAACACAAGGGCGTCAGGGCACGCAAGGAACGCAAGGCCGTCAAGGAGTCGCTGGTACGCAGGGTTTCCAAGGTCTAAAGGGCTCACAGGGCGACCAAGGCGTTCAAGGCACCCAAGGCCACCAAGGCGTCCAGGGCGTTCAGGGAATCCAAGGCACCCAAGGTGCTCTCGGCAACCAGGGGTTCAACGGAGCCCAAGGCCTCATTGGAGCCCAGGGAGTCCAAGGTATCCAAGGTTTCCAGGGTAATCAAGGCTTCCAAGGTCGCCAAGGTGTGCAGGGTTTCCAAGGGACCGCAGGGCTCAATGGTTCAGCTGGAGCGCAAGGACGTCAAGGTACGCAAGGCGCTGGATACGACGGCATTACGTCTGATACGACCTTTACCTTCACCGATGGATTTGCTGGAACGATCACCACCTTCCACGTCACAACCGTTGGAGCGTTGACCGCTGGTTCACGCATTCGCGTCACTAATGCCGCTGATCCGACCAACTACATGGAAGCGACCATTTCTTCGGTCAGTGTGTTGGCTCGGTCGATCACGTTCACAATTGAATCAACCGCCGGCACCGCGGTGTCGGTTTCGAACTGGACTGTTTCCGTCACGGGTCTTGTCGGTTCACAGGGCTTCCAGGGCTTCCAGGGCTTCCAAGGAACCCAAGGCTTCCAAGGAACCCAAGGATTCCAATCAAGCGTTCAAGGCCCGCAAGGCTTCCAAGGCTTCCAAGGAACTCAGGGCAACCAAGGCTTCCAAGGGTCGCAGTACAACGGGGTTGCCTCAGCGACGAGTACCACGGTGGCAACTGGTTCCAAACTCTTTGCCGTTGCGTCAACTGGTGCGTACACCGTTGGCGACCGCGTTCGAGTAGCCAACACTGCCAACACGGCGAGCTACATGGAAGGTGTCATCACCGCGCTCGTTGCCAACACCTCCATCACTGTCAACGTCGACCTCATTGGAACGGTCACGACCGCCACGACCTGGAGTTTCGGTATTGCTGGGAACCAGGGAACCCAAGGCTTCCAAGGTAACCAGGGCAATCAAGGTAACCAAGGTGCAACCGGTGCTCAAGGCTCAACTGGAGCCCAGGGAACCCAAGGCTTCCAAGGTGTGCAAGGTGCAACTGGTGCACAAGGTGCAACCGGTGCCCAAGGCTCAACCGGAGCCCAGGGAACTCAGGGCTTCCAAGGTGTTCAGGGCGCAACCGGCGCCCAAGGAGCACAAGGCGCAACCGGTGCTCAGGGCACGCAAGGCTTCCAAGGAACCCAAGGAACCCAAGGTAACCAAGGCAACCAAGGCAACCAGGGCACGACTGGAACTAATGACGTCATGGGCTACTCGTCAGCGATCCAGAATGCTGCGTCGACGACTTGGTACTTCAGTCCAGTAGTTCCACTCGGAGCAACGACCGCAACAACTGAATCCGCGAAGACATTCAATGCATTGGCTGTGAAGTCGTTCGACCTTGAGTCTGCTGCTGCACCAGGAGGTGCCACAAATCTCACCATTAACCTTGTCTACTCAACCAACGTTGGCCTGACGTCACCAACCACCGTGTTGTTGGGTACCTGGACCTCGACGTTGACATCGTTTTCAACCTCGAGTTTGAGTACAACCATTCCCGCTGGTGATTTCTGGGCAATCCAGATTGTCTCTGGTACTGCGGCACCGTCTTCGACGGCTATTCGTTGGACCCTTAGCGGCTAATCCGAAGCATCGCTGTCTCGGTGAGACCTACTGTGACGCATTCGAGGATGGTCGTTTTGAATCCGCCGAACTTCAGATCTGAATGATTGAATTCATCCAATTTTTGTCGCGCAAGCCGAGACAGAAATGAGGGCGTGCGGTGGCCTACCCTCGACTGCCTACCAAGGCCCGACGTCAGACGGAAATCAAGATCTGCCCAAATTGCTTGAGAAGATTGACGGTCTCGTCGGAGGCTCGGCGGGCTGCGGAATCTCCTTTAGATGCTCGAGGACTTTTCGGCCTCATTCTTTGAGCGACGGCTCTTTGGCATGTCATCATGCGAATCATTCCGCCGGTGGAGTTGACCCGGTTCCTCGCGCACCCAATAGTGAGCCAAGGCTCACAGAAGGGGGTGCCCAATGGGTCGCCGCTCGAAATACCCGGAAGAGTTCCGGCGTGAAACGGTTCAACTGGTCCTGACCACGAACAAATCAATGGCTGAGGTCGCTCGAGACCTTGGCATCAACTACAAGACCCTTGGCAATTGGGTCCGAGTTGAACAAGACCGTGTTGCCAAGGACTTTGCTCCTGGGGCGCTCAGTGAGAGCGAACGGGTTGAACTGAAGCGCCTGAAGAAAGAGAACGCTGAGCTCAAAGTCGAGCGTGAGATCCTGCGCAAGGCAGCTGCCTATTTTGCCAAGGAGACGATCCGGTGACCCGCTTCCGGTTCGTCTCCGACCACGCCGAGCTCTATGGCGTCAAGCGGCTGTGTCGGGTGCTCAAGATCTCTCGCTCGGGTTACTACGACTGGTTGGGTCGCCCGGTGTCGCTCCATGCTCAGCGAGATAGCGAACTGGGCGCACTCATCACCGAGATCCACACTCGGTCCCGCACCACCTATGGATCCCCTCGGATCCACGCCGAGCTGCGTCGCTTGAACGAGCGATGTTCAAAGAAGCGTGTTGCTCGTCTCATGGCAAGCAACGGCCTTGTTGGAGCGCATGCACGAAGGAAGTGGCGCAGAGGTCGACCCGACGTCGCTCCAGCTCCGGACCTCGTCAACCGTGACTTCAGCGCAACTCGACCCGATGAGATCTGGGCGGCTGATGTCACTCAGTTTTGGACGAGTGAAGGGTGGCTCTATTTCGCCGGCGTCATTGACCTCTACTCACGCAGGGTCGTTGGGTGGTCAATGTCGAGTTCCCCCGATGCAGATCTCGTCACTTGTGCGCTCCTCATGGGGTTTCAGCGCAGGAGGCCCGATGAGAAGCTCATCCATCATTCGGATCGCGGTGCGGTTTACACCTCGCTGGCCTTCGGCAACCGAGCAGCCGAACTCGGCGTCACCCGTTCGTTTGGCTCGACTGGTGATTGCTATGACTGTGAGTTAAATAGGGCTGCTGCGTGACTTAGATCTGACCCTTGCTATGACTGGCCATCGTGCCTTTGCGTTGATCTGTCGGTCCGGGTCATGCAGCGATCAATGCAGACGCCAGCGAGTCGAGCGGGAGTGACCCAATAGGGGCCTTTCGTTCATTACGACTCTTCACAGTCCTGTCCGCCCACTCGACCCGCTGACACCAACCGTTCAAGGAGAACAGCCATGTCGAGCATTTCACCACCGGGGCCACTGAGCAAGATCATCATCGGTGTCGATACCCACAAACACGTTCACGTTGCAGTTGCCATCGACGATGACGGCCAGCGACTCGGTGACCTAAGAGTCCCTGTCGACTCGCTCGGCTACCAGGAACTCGACCGCTGGGCCCAGAGCTTCGGCCGGGTCCTCGCCTACGGCATCGAGGGCACCGGCAGCTACGGAGCCAACCTCACGAGTTACCTCCGACGCCAGGGGCGAAAGGTCGTTGAAGTGAATCGTGGCGACCGCAGAGCTCGTCGAGCTAACGGCAAGAGCGACACGCTCGATGCTGAACTCGCCGCACGCAGCATCATCGCCGGCACCTCAACGGCCGTTCCCAAAAGCGCTGACGGCACGGTCGAGATGATCCGAAAGATCAAGGTGGCCCGCGATATTGCTTGCAAAAACCGCACCAGTGCGATTATTTCTTTGAAGACGGTGATTGTGAACACGCCACAGGAACTGAAAGAGCAACTCGATTCCCTCGGCGACAAGGCACTCATCCAGAAATGCTCGGGCTTTCGACCGGGAACCGTCGACGATCCAATCTCGGCGGCCAAGCACACGCTGCGAGCCCTGGCAAGGCGGTGGGAGTTCTTGAACGCTGAGGTGAAAGATCACGACGCGGTGATCGCCAAACTCACGACCTCGCTGTCACCGACCTTGTGTGATGGCTTCGGCATTGGGCCGGACACGGCCGCGGAGATTCTCATCGTCTTTGGCGACAACCCGGACCGCGTTCGCTCCGAGGCGGCGTTCGCCAAACTGTGTGGCGTCGCGCCCATACCGGCATCTTCTGGAATGACCACTCGTCATCGTCTTGCGTGGAACGGACATCGCCAAGCCAATGCCGCTCTCTACCGCACCGCCATTGTTCGGATGCAACACCATCAACCGACCAAGGACTACGTCGCCAAGCGGACCGCGGAAGGACTCTCCAAGCGAGACATCATCCGCTGCCTCAAGCGCTTCATCGCTCGAGAAATCTATGGTCGAGTGATGGCAGATTTCCGTGCCAGAACTGCTCTTTCAGCGGCTGCATGATCAATTCTTGACATATAGGGGCATCAACGCTGCGGTCGAGTCGCTTTGGGCAACGCTCAAGCGTGATCTCAACTGGATCTATGGCAAGCAGACCTGGAGATCACGAAGTCTGCTCCGCTCGGCGATCTTCGATTACGTCGAAGGCTTCTACAACCCTGAGCGAATCCAAAAGCGTCTCGGGTATCGTTCACCAGCCGACTTTGAATCAGCATCAGTGGCTTAGAAAAATGTGCGCGGGAGAGTGGGTCAACTCCA
>CAIXCS010000185.1 GCA_903918025.1 uncultured Actinomycetes bacterium | reverse complement strand
CGTTCGGAGACCTTCCCCTCGGAGGGATTGGCATCCTCGTCGATTCGAGTTCAAACCTTGCCCTTGTGGTCAATCAAGGATCTGCGGCTGCGACGCTCGAACTTGAGGTTGGAAGTCACGTGACGTTCACGGCCTAAGGCCGGCCACACGGAGCCTTCCTTGGCTACGATGCGGCCATGCTGGAATCTGATGGAGAGAACGGGACGGTGCGAATCCCAGAGGCGACCGTGCTTCGACTTCCCGTCTACCAACGCATCCTTCAGACCTTCGCCAGTGCCGGTCGCCGGACGATTTCGTCTGCCGACCTTGGACGACTCTCAGGGGAGAACGCCGCCAGCGTTCGCCGAGACCTGTCTCGCCTTGGCACCCTTGGCACTCGCGGGACGGGCTACGACGTCAAGATGCTCAGTCGCCAGATTGACCGCGTCTTTGCCGCAGATTCACCCCAGGGCGTCATCCTCGTTGGTGCCGGAAATCTTGGAAGGGCGTTGATCCACTCCGAGAGCTTCTTTGGTCACGGATCAGTTCTTGTTGGTGTCTTCGATGCCGATCCGAAGGTGATCGGGACGCAGATTTCTGGGCACACGGTGCAAAGCGAAGACGAACTCGAACAGACGGTGGCCGAGCACGACGTGCATTTGGCGGTGCTCACGGTCCCACCATCCTCGGCGCAGCGAGTGGCTGAACGTCTTGTTGCCGTTGGGGTGCACCGCCTCCTCAATTTCGCCCCAGCGAGACTGCACGTTGGCGGCCACGTCACCATCCGGTATGTAGACCTCTCGATTGAACTCCAGGCTCTGGGTTTCTACGCACGAGAAGGTGAAGGGCGTGCAGGCGGCCCCAGTGTTGGAACTGCGGGCATTTTGACCACGCCGTCGGTCCTGTCTGAAATGGGCACTCGACGGTCCTCGTCAGCCCGGTAGCCTCAGGAGGTGCGTTTTCGGCCGAGTGTGCCGGACCTCCAGGAAGGGAGCGGCAATGTCGGTGGTGCTGGTAGGGCTTGACCACCGGATGGCCCCCTTGGAACTCTTGGAGAAGGTCGCCATTGCCGATCACGATCTCGACAAGGTCGTGGCCGACCTCCGTGGTTATGCCAACTTCTCAGAACTCGTGGTGCTCTCCACCTGTCTTCGGACCGAGATCTATGCCGTGGTTGAGCGATTTCACGATGCGGTTTCAGAGATCACCGATGCGTTGGCTGATCATGCTGGGTTGACCGCGTCGAGTCTTGGGACCTCGCTCACGATTGCGTATGACTACGACGTGGCGACGCACCTGTTCTCGGTGGCCTCTGGACTTGAATCCTCGGTGCCTGGTGAAACTGAAGTGCTCGGCCAGGTCCGACGAGCCCATGAGCGGGCACTCGAAGATCAGGTGAGTGGCCCCATCTTGAATGAGCTCTTCCGTTCCGCAGTCCATGCCGGAAAGCGAGTTCGCACCGAGACGCCAATCTCTCGAGGAGCGACGTCGTTCGCACAGGCTGCGGTTGCCATGGCCGCGGATCATCTCGGCGGTTCCTTTGCCGGAAAGACGATTGCCTTGGTTGGTGCAGGAGATCTTGGTGCTGGGGTCATTGAGGCGATTGTGTCGAGAGATCCAGCTGCTCCACCTGCAGCGGTGCTTGTGGCCAATCGAACGATCGAACGTGCGACGGAACTCATTGGTGCTCTTGATGCACCGTCAACCGATCTCCGTGCAATGGCACTTGAGGATCTGAGTGCTGCGCTCAATGACGTTGATCTGCTGGTCGCAGCCATTGATGCCGATGGGTTCTTGTTGACCTACGAGGACCTTTCCGGTCGCGAGCGACCACTCCTCATTGTTGACCTTGGTGTTCCTCGAAACATTGACCCAATGGCGAGATCGCTTGACGAAGTTTCTTTGGTTGATGTGTCGGACCTCGGACGACGAGTGAAGGCAACCCTCGAGAGCCGCAGAGACGAAATCGACGCGGCAAACAGAATTGTTAACGATGAAGTCCACCGCTACCGAGATGTCGCTCGGGCTCGTGGCGCCGCACCGGTCGTTGCCTCGTTGCGGAGTCGATTCGAAGAGTTGCGAACGACCGAACTTGAGCGGCGCAGGAGCGAGTTCTCCGACCTTGATGACGAGCAGTGGTTGAAGATTGATGCGCTGACGAAATCAATGTTCGCAAAAGTCCTTCACGAACCAACAGTGGTCGTTCGAGACACGGCAGGAACCCCAAGGGGTGAGCGACTCGTCGATGCACTTCGCACACTCTTCGGCTGCTAACAGGTCGTGGCCACCCTTCACCTCCGCCTCGCGACTCGAGCATCGGCGCTTGCACTCTTCCAAGCAAACGCGGTGAGCGACGCGCTCTGTCTCGCCAATCCAGGTCTCCACGTCGAACTCGTGCCGACCTCAACGATGGGTGATCGTCAGCGTGACGTTGCCATTGCTCAACTGGGCGGGCAAGGGGTGTTCGTCAAAGAAGTACAGCAACTCTTGTTCTCTGGCGAAGCGGATTTCGCCGTTCATTCCGCCAAGGACCTTCCTTCGACCACGATGGACGGCCTGCTCTTGGCCGCCATCACGGAGCGAGCCGATGTGCGTGACTGCCTCGTCGGACGGACACTCGCTGGCCTTGGACCCGGAGCGACGGTTGCCTGCGGTGCGCCTCGGCGGAGAGCAGTCTTGGCTGAACAGCGACCGGATCTCAATCTGGTTGAGCTTCGAGGCAACATTGCGACTCGCGTCGAGAAGAGCAGGGAACGTGGCATTGATGCCGTTGTCGTGGCGGTCGCCGCGCTGCAGCGACTTGGACTCGACCATGAGATCGCGGAGATTCTCGACCCCACGATTTGGATTCCCCAAGTCGGCCAGGGGGGCGCTTGCGATTGAGTGTCGGGCTGATGACCCAATCACCTTGGCCGCACTTCGCTCGGTTGACCACGCTGCCACTCGCCGGGCAGTTGAAGCAGAACGTGCCTTCTTGGCAGAACTCGGAGCAGGCTGTTCCGTGCCGGCTGGAGCGTGGGCCGTCCTTGCCGGCGGCACGCTCGCCATGCGAGGACTCCTTGCCAGTCCCGACGGCGATCAGGTGCTTCGCACCATGGCAACGGGCATTGAGCCTGAAGCGCTCGGAAAACTCGTGGCCGGTCGACTCCGGGACCAACTTGGTGGTGCTGCGCTCATGGAGCAGTGGCAACGGGCACGTGGGGACACGACCGAGTGATCGAACAGGGCCTCACGGGAGTGCGGGTTGGGCTCACACGACCGACGGGCATGAATGGTCGCCTTGAGAACGAGCTCATTGCCCTCGGGGCGCACGTTGACGTCGTCCCGCTGTTGTCGATTGAGGTGCTTCCAGAAGGGGTTGACGCGCTTGTTGCTGCGATGAACCTTCATCCCGATTGGTGGATGGCCGCCACCTCCGCCAATGCAACCGTCGCAATTGCAGAAGCGGTCACTCGTTTTGGAGGACCTCAGCCCCAACTTGGCGCCATCGGTCCAGCCACGGCTGCAGCAGCCGAGTTTCATGGCCTTGTTGTGCACGTCCAGGCTTCGGTCACTACCGCCGTCGGTCTCGCTGACGCGCTGATTGTTCGACAGCCCCCAGGCGTGGTGCTCTCCCAAGCCCTCCATCCGTTGCCAGATCTCGAGCGTGAACTTCGAGCAGCAGGAATTCCGGTGATTGGTGTCCCGACCTATGCCACGGTTCCGGCAATGCTCGATCAAGACCGTCTCGAGACCCTCCTTCGGACCGACCTCGTCGTCGTTGCGTCGCCGAGCGCAGTGCAGCATCTCGTTGAGGTCGCTGGACGTGACCGTGTTCCTCCGCTCGTGTCAATTGGCGCAACGACGTCGGCCGCGGCCGAGGCTGCAGGGTGCAATGTTCTGGCAACAGCAGTTCGACCGGGCCTTCACGAATTGGTTGCTGCTTGCAGCGTCGCTGCGCTCAAGTTGTAAGTGGAGTCGCCGATAGGCTCCACTCGTGGACTTTCCCAATCGTCGTCTTCGTCGCCTTCGGGCCACACCTGCGCTTCGCGGTCTCGTTGCCGAGCACCGATTGTCAGTGAGTGACCTCATTGCCCCGCTCTTTGTTCGAGAAGGAGCCGATGGGCCGACAGAGATCGCAACGATGCCAGGGCAGTTCCAACACAGCGAGGCATCGCTGCTGGCCGAGTGTCATCGATTGGTTGACCTTGGGATTACTGCGGTGCTCCTCTTTGGCTTGCCCTTGGAGAAAGATCCAGCCGGACTTGAAGCTTCGTCGCCAACAGGGATTGTGCAGCGAAGCCTGCAAACCCTCCGAAAGGAGTTTGGTGATGACCTGGTGCTCATTGCCGATCTCTGCCTCGACGAGTACACCGACCATGGCCACTGTG
>CAIXCS010000184.1 GCA_903918025.1 uncultured Actinomycetes bacterium | reverse complement strand
TTCGAGCCCACGACCACCGAGGGCCGCTCGAGCAGTTCGGGAAGATACTGACCAAGCTCTTGACGCAATACCTCAAGCTGACGGGCCGGACTCTCTGGAGCCTCTTCACCGAGATCGAGCAGGAACAAGAGCACGCGAGCTCGCTCGATATGCCGAAGAAATTCAAGACCAAGACCCTTTCCTTCGGCGGCTCCTTCAATGAGACCAGGAATGTCTGCCATGACGAATTCAGCCTTCGGCGTCCCGTGCAGCGGCCAACGGACGACACCGAGGTGTGGCTCAAGGGTGGTGAACGGGTAGTTCGCAATCTTCGGCTTCGCAGCAGAAACCGATGAAATGAGCGTGGACTTGCCGACATTGGGAAACCCAACCAATGCCACATCAGCCATGAGTTTCAGTTCAAGGTTGCACCAACGCTCTTCGCCGTGTTCGCCTTGCTCGGCAAAGGCAGGTGCTCGGCGGGAATTTGACAGGAACTTTGCGTTGCCGTGACCGCCTTTGCCTCCCTCTGCAATACGAAATCGGTCGCCGTGATTGAGAAGATCTACGAGTTGCTCGCCTTCAAGTGTTGAGACCACCGTGCCGACCGGCACCTTGACCGTGATGTGCTTTCCACTTGCCCCGTGGCGCTTCTTCCCGGTCCCGTGATCCCCCGACGTTGCTGCACGATGGGGATGATCCCTAAAGCCAAGGAGGCTTGCGGTATTGCGATCTGCCTCGAGCCATACGTCTCCGCCAAAGCCACCATCGCCACCATCAGGACCACCTTCGGGCACATGGGCTTCTCGACGGAAGGAGACGGATCCAGCGCCACCATCCCCAGCCTTGGCATGAAGTTGGGCCCGGTCGACGAAGGATGACATACCCTCAGCCTAGAAGTGTCTCCCCATTCAGCTGGACCTCCGCACCAATGAAGAGCATTGCTGCCAATTCATCGCTGACCGTGATGCTTCCAGACACCCCCTCAAGCGTCCTTCCGCTGGGTCCCCACTTCACCTCGACGACTCGACCCGGAATAGCGGAGGCGCCCTCGAGAGCAGACATGGTCGGTTCGTCCGGCTCCAGCGCCTCAGAGATCCTCAGAATCTCCACCATTCCCTCGCCAACAAAGTCAATGAGCGGGCATTCCTCTCGCCTGGGTCTTGGAGTTGAGCCTGGAATCGCATTGCCGTGAGGACAGGTCGCAGGGTCGCCGAGGAGTTCGATCAGCTTCGCCTCGACTTCGGTTGAGATGACGTGTTCCCACCGACCGGCTTCACTGTGTGCTTTGTGCCAAGCCAGCCCAATCACATCCACCAAGAGCCGCTCAGCAAGGCGGTGTCGTCGAACGACCGTCGCCGCCAAGGTGGCGCCGGTGCTCGTCAAGCTGATCATTCGTCCCGACCGCTCGACCAAACCGTCAACTTCCAACCGGTCAAGCATCTCCGACACGCTTGGAGCGGAACGCCCCAAACGCTCGGCAACGCGAGCCGCAATGACCGCGGTCCCCTCCTCACTCAAGGCGTAGACCGCTTCGAGGTACTCCTCAACGGGAGTGTGATAGCCGGCTTCAGTCAACGCAAACCTCGATCGTTCTGACGTTGGTTGTCGGTTGGGGCCTCTGATCCAGCCGGCAGTGACACTCGCTGAAGGTCTGCACCGGTGCCTCCTGTCGAACCGAACGTGCACCACCCTACCGACCAACAGAGCGCGCTGAACAGGACCAAAATGGCAGGGAAGTTCGAGAATCCCCCATTTCACTTGGAAATGCGGTAACAATGGATCTGCACAAGGGCGGACTGTTTGGTCCCCACGAACAAGGAGAGTTCAGATCGTGAA
>CAIXCS010000183.1 GCA_903918025.1 uncultured Actinomycetes bacterium | reverse complement strand
CGAACCCGTAGCTGACGCGCAAGGCCGGTGCGACTGAGTCGCAGCGCAGCAATTCGGGTCTCGAGGTTGTTCATGCTCCAAATCTAAACACACAGAGTCTACTAAAAACAGTCGATTTACTCTGGAAAGTCCATGTTTATTAGGTCTAACTAGGATAAATAAATGGAGTTGTGCAGATTCCGTGCATAACTTGCTACACTTAGTACGTGGAGGAAAAAGAGCTCGAAGCATATGTGGCTGAGATTCAGAAGATCCCCAAACCAGGTTTCATTCCCAAAGATCACGTTCTTCCAAAGCACCTCCCGAAGGTGTACACAACCGAAGGAAGAGTCCAAGTCAACCAAGAGGGCGAAAATGCCATCAACGTGGTCTCGTCGTTGGATCGAACAGACGGTGGGCAACGCCTCTTGACGGTTTGGTTCGAACCGGGTGGCGATCGAGTCACTCACGTGATGTTGAGTCTTCCCGATGGTGTTACGCCAACAGACCTCTCCAACTTCAAATGGTCGAAGTGGATCGCAATTGCCCGGGCCGCACGAGTGGAATTCAACGCTGGTCGAGACATCCCTCCCTTCAATGAGATGTTCAGGCAAACGAGCGTGCTCGTTGATCGAATGTTTCGAGCCGCTCGCCCAGATGGCTCGTCAACGAGTAGACGCCCCGGACGCCATGGGCACCCTGATTCGTACTATCAAGAGGTCGCCGACACGTACCGAAGGTGCCTCCTGAATGGTGAGTCGCACCCGATCAAAGTCATTGCAGAAGCACAAGTTGTCAGTCGGAATACTGCATCGGGTTGGGTTCGCGAAGCCCGAAAGCGTGGCTTGCTTGAACCCGCCCACAAGGGCAGAGCGGGCTAGCCGTAGAGGAGAACTCGCGACATCGACCAAGGTGCATGGCTGCGAGCAAAGAGAAACAAGGGAGGGTCAAGTCAATGAGTGAGAGAGCGACCTGCCAGAGCACAATCCTCGAACCTCAAGAGCTCGGAGCAGCGCTTCGTGAGACGTTCACGAGAGACTCCCCGAACCAATCCGTCTGCGTTGTTGATGGCTACGGCTTGCGAGTCACGGTTGACGGTCAACACTTGGTTGTGGCCGATGGCTTTGGTCAACATCGGCGAACCCGTCGCTACGCCAGAGCGATCCATGGCTTGGCGAGGCTCGTCGTCATTGGTGCAACCGGATTCATCAGCTTGGAAGCCATGCGGTGGTGTGCCGGTGCTGGGGTGTCGGTTGTGGTGCTTAATCCGTCAGATGGATCGGTGCTTTCAACCTCGGGTGCTTGTTCAGTTGATGATGCAAGGCTTCGAAGGTCCCAGGCGTTGGCACTCGGGAACGAAAGCGGCCAGAGAATTGCAAAGCACCTCATCGCAGCCAAACTTGAGGGCCAGGCTGACGTAGTTGCCAAGCACCTTCACAACGAGGTTTCTGCCAAGTCCATTCGCGAGATGGCTCAGAGAATCGAGCAAGCCGACAGCCTCGAAGAGGTGCGCCAGATTGAAGCCATATCTGCCAATGTCTACTGGTTGGCGTGGGAGAGCATTGAGCCAACATTCGTCAAACGAGACCTCCACAAGATTCCGGACAATTGGCAACGGTTCGAAGGAAGGCGGTCAGCGATAAATCCCGGGACTGCCCGCAGTAGCACGGACGTGATCAACAGCTTGCTCAACTACTCCTACCGACTGGTTGAAGCAGAGGCAAGGCTTGCGATCCTGGCCCTAGGGCTTGATCCCGGACTCGGGCTCCTCCACGCCGACATGCGCAACCGCGATGGTTTTGTCTTAGATCTCATGGAAGCTTGCCGACCAATCGCCGATGCTCATATCGCTCGACTCGTGACGAACCAGGTCTTCCAACGTCGTGACTTTGCTGAAGATGCCAGAGGCGTCGTGCGAGTCCTCGCTCCACTCTCACATCGACTCACCGATGCCATGCCTTCGTACGGAGCGACCTTGGCACCAATCGCAGAACAGGTTGCTTCAATGCTCGGAGAGGCATCGCCCTATGACATGGACGTACCGAGTGCTTTGTCGAGGTCCAAGCACAAGGCAGCAGCTCGTCGACGGTCAGGTGCGACTGATGTCGCACCTGTGAATGCTGCATTGCCTGGAGCGAATCCAGGAGGAGTTGCGCCCAGAGCGAAACGGCGACAACGACCGACCGCTTCTGGAACTGCATCACTTCCGCACCCGGTGTGTACATCGTGCGGGGATCCAGTTCCTTCAGAGCCGGATCGTGACCGACCGCGAGGGCGGTACTGCTCGGCGTGCCTCGCAACTCGACGCCGAGAGATAGGTGGAGCTATGCAAAGGGACTCGCTTAAAAGAGCTCCTGTCGGACAATCCTCGGAGTCTCAAGAACGGCGTCAGTCAGCTAACCGGCGACAACAACTCGCCCGCCTGGAATGGGAGTCTGCGAATGATTCGCGGGACCACGATCCTGATTGGTTCACCGTCAATGTCCTGCCAGGACTAGCTGGGGTGTCGCTCATAACGATCGCAAGGGCAACAGGGATGTCTACGTCAGCGGCGTCGAAGATCCGGGCTGGGGTGCGCTTGCCGCACCCAAGGCACTGGGAGGCACTTCGGGCACTCGCACTGGCGTTTCCCGGTTATCAGCCAACTCAATCATGAGTTCACGATATGAACTTGAACCCTGCCTCCCAAAGCATCTCTGCATAGAAGTTGACCGCAACCGTCGCTACGGAGATCGGGTCATTTTGGACAACGGGCTTCCCAAGGTGATGAGTCAAGGGTGTCGCAAGATGCACTTCAACGGTCGAGTCCACGCCCTGCACCGGAATTCTTCTCTCGGCTGCGGTATCAGCATCGACAATGTAGAAAACTCCGTCGGGGTTTACGACAATCGAACTTGTTCCTGGCGGTCCTTCGCTCGTGGAAAGTGCCGCGTGATTGATCATGGCCCGGGGAAAGACAAGATGATGTATTCCACCGTGCACGTCTTCATTGCGGGCCTTTTCAACGAACTTGAGGAGACTGTCATCCTCTTGTCGCTCCTTCTCTTTGGCTGCAAACCATTGCACGTAGGACGCCAAAAGCTTCTTGCCCTCAGCCGTTTTGTCTTTTCGGAGTCGTAGCTTCAACTCCCTTTCAAGAGCTTCTGGAACCGAACGACAGGAGACGAGTAGTGCCGCAAAGACTGCTTTGAAACTCAAGCCATCCGCACAGGACTCTAGGAGCCTAAGGAGTGCCCACGTATTCTCAACTTTGTTTGAAGTGCGGGGAAGTTCTTGATTCATGGCCAACTATCGCATGCTTCGATCACATACACCCGAACCAAGATATCTAGAGGTTCGTTTGGGAATCTCTTTCACTGATCGATGAAGTGACAAAAGCGGATCTGAGTCAAACCACGTCTGTCTCTCACTTTGACCTGAGGTTTGCGGTGCGACACGAAGAGGTTACGGAAACAGGCGGTGAGATGAGACCTGTCCTCCTTGCGCAGTAAGTATCCAAATGG
>CAIXCS010000182.1 GCA_903918025.1 uncultured Actinomycetes bacterium | reverse complement strand
CCGGTCGCGTTGGACCAAGCCATCATCGGGAGACCGCGAATCCTTGACTGGAGGTTCTCATCCGTGAGTCCTGCTGGCTCTCCGTTGAGCGCTGGACGAAGCATCTGGGCAAATGCAGTGTGCGCAGGCTCAATCGGAATCGTTGAGCAACTCATACCAAGGCGATTGGCGAGGTCGTAGGCATCAACCGTTGACCCTTCGCTCGAGTATCTCGACGGCAGGGTGATGCCGTGGACTCGAGCAGGCCCAAGGGCGTCAACGGCGATGGCCGCGACGATCGAGGAGTCAATACCTCCAGAAAGTGCGATGACTGCGTTCTTGAACCCATTTTTTTCGAAGTAGTCACGAACGCCAAGAACGAGCGCATCCCAAACTTCGGCCGCTGGTGCACGGAGGTCCGCGCATGGGCTACCTGAAAGCGGCTTTCGCTCTGAAAGAGCTGGAACGAGACTCGGACCCACGGGTCGAGAAGGAAGTGCAACATCAACCACGAGCACGTCTTCAATGAATTGACTCGACCGAGCGACAATCCCTGCTGGCGTCGCAGCGAAGGAACCTCCATCGAAGATGAGTTCATCCTGTCCACCAACGAGATTGACGTAGACAATCGAGCAACCGGTTTCACGAACTCGTTCCGTCACCATGGCCTCTCGCTCGTCTCGCCTTCCTCGGGCGAAGGGCGAGGCGTTGATCGAGCAAATGACTGATGCCCCTGCCGTTGCGAGCGCTGCTGCTGGACCATTTGACGCCCAGAGGTCTTCGCACACTGCAATGCCAAGACCCGTCCCGCAAACCTCAACCACGAGAGGCTCGCTGTGGCCTGGGCTGAACCATCGCTGCTCGTCAAAAACGCCGTAGGTCGGGAGAAGTTGTTTTCGGATGACGCCGCGAACTTCCCCACCTTGGATCAGAACTGCCACATTTGCCAACAGTGCGCCGCTCGATCCTGCACTCGTTCGGCTGTCTCGAGTGACACCAACGAGCGTTGGATCGGCAACCGCTTCGACAGAACCCACCACCGCCAGACATCGACCCGAGGCTTCGGCGATCCGCTGTAGCGCCAGTTCGGCGTCCCGGATGAATGTTGGCTTCAGCAGGAGATCCTCAGGCGGATAGCCAGTCAACGTCAGTTCGGGAAAGAGGAGAACGTCATAGTCCTGCTCCTCGGCCTGTTGAAGGAGAGCGAGGACCCGTTCCACGTTGCCATTGAGGTCACCCACGACCGTATTGATCTGTGCTGCGGCGATGCGAACGGTCGACACAACCAGAGCCTAACGGGGTGGGAAAGCGCTCGGTTGGGGGGCAGGAACGAGTACGCAGAAAGATTTTTTACACGCCGTTCACATTCGCCAGAGCCACCCCCCTTCGAGTGCTGTCAGAATAGAGACGTGGGTGGAGGTCACCCCGGGCACGGCAGGTGGGTCAATGGCGATTTCGCCCAAGCTGCTGCTTCGATGAACATACGAGGAGAACCCGTGGCCTACCAGGCTGAGTACATCTGGATCGACGGAACGAAGCCGTCGCCGTTGTTGCGTAGCAAGACTCGAATTATTGCTGATGGTAAGTCCCCCGACATCTGGGGATTTGACGGATCGTCGACCAACCAGGCAACAGGAGACAACTCCGACTGCGTCCTCAATCCTGTCTTCACCTGTCCCGACCCGCTCCGCGGTCCGAACGACATTTTGGTGATGTGCGAAGTGTTGCTCATTGACATGACGCCTCACCCAACGAACACCCGCGCCGCGTGTGCTGCTGTTGAAGCCAAGTACGCCTCGTTTGAGCCAATGTTCGGCATCGAGCAGGAGTACACCTTCATGCAAGATGATCGGCCCTATGGCTGGCCGGAAGTTGGTTACCCAGCTCCGCAGGGTCCGTACTACTGCGGCGTTGGCGGCTCAAAGATGCCTGGTCGAGACATTGTCGAAGCACACACGGCAGCTTGTTTGAAGGCTGGTCTTGGGATTGAAGGCACGAATGCCGAAGTGATGATGGCGCAGTGGGAATTCCAAATTGGCGTGTTGCCACCGGTGATGATTGGTGACCAAATTTGGGTTGCTCGTTGGCTGCTCAACCGCATTGCTGAGGACTACGGGGTGGAAGCTTCATTCGATGCAAAGCCAATGAAGGGTGACTGGAATGGCGCCGGGGCTCACACCAACTTCTCCACCAAGCAAATGCGTGAAGACGGCGGCTGGGACGCCATCATCGCCGGTTGCGAGGCCATCGGGACCCGAGTCATGGAGCACATCGAGAACTATGGGGTCGGCATCGCCGAACGCCTGACCGGTGCGCACGAGACAGCTCGGTTCGACAAGTTCTCCTATGGAACCTCTGACCGCGGTGCATCGATCCGTATTCCATGGAAGGTTGCCGTTGACAAGAAGGGCTGGCTCGAAGACCGACGCCCGAACGCCAACATGGACCCCTACACCGTGACCCGTCTCCTCGTTGAGACCGTCTGCGGCGCAGCGAGTTAGGACACTCGAATAGCGTGGTCAATCCTGACCGCGTCGTTGAAGTGCTGTGCGATCGGGTCACCCTCCCGGGTGGCCCGATCGTCGTTTCCGAGGAGGAACGTTGAGCCAAAATGACTACGTGCTCCGCACGGTTGAAGAACGAGGAATCGGCTTCATCCAGTTGTGGTTTACCGATGTGCTGGGGACGCCAAAGGCATTCCACATCACCCCCCAGGAATTGGAGAACGCCCTTGAAGAAGGGATGACGTTCGATGGTTCCGCCATTGACGGCTTCTCTCGAATGCAAGAGGCAGATGTCCTCGCTCGCCCTGATCCGTCCACGTTTCAGGTTCTTCCCTATGAAGGAACTGGCAGTGAGATCGCTCGAGTGGTTTGCGATATCTCCAATCTCGACGGTTCGCCGTTTGAGGGTTGTCCTCGCCACACCTTGCGTCGCGTTGCTGGACAAGCCCGATCCGAGGGGTACACCTTCTTCGTTGCTCCAGAGATTGAGTACTTCTACTTTGCTTCCGCTGATCCCTCCTCGACACCGCAGCCGCTTGATCGGGGCGGGTACTTCGACCTGTCGGTTGGGGATCCGGCATCAGCATTGCGCCGCCGTTCGGTCAAGATGCTCGAGGAGATGGGGATTCCCGTTGAGCATGCGCAGCATGAAGATGCGCCAAGTCAGCACGAAGTGGACCTCCGCTATACCGACGTCTTAACAATGGCCGACACCGTCATGACCACACGACTTGTGCTGAAGGCGCTCGCGTCTGAACAAGGTCTTGTCGCAAGCTTCATGCCGAAGCCCCTCGCTGGCGTTCAAGGCTCAGGTATGCATACCCACTGTTCGCTGTGGAGAGATGAGTCGAACGCCTTTGCTGACCCAGATGACGAGGCGGGTCTCTCGAGCACCGCACGGAGTTTCATGGCTGGTCTCCTCGTTCACGCCCCGGAAATTACTGCCGTCACGAATCAGTGGGTGAATTCGTATAAGCGGCTTGTTCCAGGTCATGAGGCGCCAGTGAACATTGGATGGGCCCGAGCAAACCGGTCATCGCTCGTTCGGGTGCCCGTCGTCAAACACGGTCGTTTCGAGTCCACTCGTCTTGAGTACCGAGCACCCGATAGTGCGTGTAACCCGTACCTCACCTTCGCGATGATGCTCGCCGCGGGGCTGAAGGGAATTGAAGGCAACTATGTGCTTGAGGAAGAACTCACCTCGGCATCAGCAGCTCGACAACAGCCATTGCCGAACAACTTGAATGATGCCGTTGACCTCCTTGAAGGTTCTTCCCTTGCTCGAGCAACCCTCGGCGACCATGTCGTCGAATGGTTTGTGAAGAACAAGCGGTCCGAGTGGGCCGCGTATAAGTCCGAAATTACGCAGTTTGAACTCAATCGGTATCTCCCGGTCCTCTAGCCATGGCCGACGACCTCCTCCTGTGTCTTCCAGCAACCATTGATCCGAGCCTGCTTCTTGGGCTCTCTCAAGCCGGTTACCGGTTGGAGCAGATCGACGTGGAGCATCTGGACGCGGCGCCGAAGCAACTGCTGGCAGCACTCGTGAGTGCCCGAGGTGGCCTCTCGGTTGGACTCGACACCTGCAGGAAACTGCGGGCAACGGCAGAAGGGACGGTTCCGATTCTGCTGTTGGTGAATCAGGTCGACGTTTCGAGCCTTGAGCACACGGGGGAGGCATTCGATGACTTCGCGATTCTTCCAACGTCTTCAGCAGAACTGATCGTTCGACTTTCAAAGTTAACGATTGGTCGAGGCGCTGCCGGCAAGAGCGTGCTCGTGACCTATGGACCGCTCAAAATCAACACAGAGACGTATCAGGCTGCCATTGATGGAAGGGTGTTGGACCTTACCTATATGGAGTACGAACTTCTGAGTTTTCTCGCGTCAAACCCCACCAAGGTCTTTACGCGCGAAGCCTTGCTCTCCCGTGTTTGGGGTTACGAGTACTACGGAGGGGCGAGAACCGTTGACGTCCACATCCGTCGGCTTCGAGCAAAGCTTGGCGAAGAACATGCGTCGTTGATTGAGACGATTCGTTCTGTCGGGTATCGCCTTGGGCAACCGAGTTGGGCGACCTGAGTCGAGCGTTTGCTCTACACAAGTGCTCTGAGGAGTGCAATACCGACCGCAAGCAGACCACCGACGGCTGCTTGG
>CAIXCS010000181.1 GCA_903918025.1 uncultured Actinomycetes bacterium | reverse complement strand
GGACAGGTAATTGTCGGTTTTGCGGCCGAGACGCATGACGTGCTCAATCGTGGCAAAGCGAAATTGGCCCGGAAAGGTTGTGACCTTCTCGTGGTGAATGATGTCTCCCAACCTGAAGTTGGGTTTGATCATGAAACCAACGCCGTCACCATTCTCGGGAGTGACGGATTGGCCACGACCGTTGAGCTGTCGTCAAAAGCGATCGTGGCGCACTCGGTCTTCGATAGGGTTACACGGTTGCAATCGACAAGTGTTCGTGAAAGGACTTCCAGTGACTGAGCCCATTGTCTTCACGTCTGAGTCAGTGACTGAGGGTCACCCAGACAAGATGGCTGACCAGGTGAGCGACACCGTGCTCGATGCACTCCTCGCTCAGGACCCAGCGAGTCGAGTTGCCTGCGAGACACTGCTCACGACCGGACTCGTGCTCGTGGCAGGAGAGATCACGACGAAAGCCGTCATTGATGTGCAGTCGTTGGTCCGTCAAACCATTCTTGATATTGGCTACGACGATGACAAGAAGGGTTTCAACGGTTCAACGTGTGCAGTTATGGTGACGCTCGATAAGCAGTCGCCTGACATTGCGGCCGGCGTCGATCAGGCCATGGAGCTTCGAGAAGGAACAGCCGGGGAAGACCGGCTCAATTCTCAGGGTGCTGGCGACCAAGGAATGATGTTTGGTTACGCGTGTGATGAGACACCAGATCTCATGCCGTTGCCGATTTGGCTTGCGCATCGACTCTCGCAGCGTCTGGCTCAGGTTCGCAGAACTGGACAACTTGGCTATTTGCGTCCTGACGGCAAGACCCAGGTTTCCGTCGTCTACGAAGGTGGTCGCCCCGTTGCGATTACCACCGTGCTCATTTCAACGCAGCACGCGCCGGGGGTTGACCTTCAGGGAACGTTGCTACCTGACCTGACCAGCGAAGTCATCAATCCTCTGCTGCCAGAGTCACTCGACACCACCGACCTGCGGATTTTGGTGAACCCAACTGGCATCTTTGAACTTGGAGGGCCTCACGCGGACACGGGGCTCACTGGTCGAAAGATCATTGTTGACACCTACGGCGGCATGGCCCGACACGGTGGTGGAGCCTTCTCTGGGAAGGACCCGTCCAAGGTTGACCGCTCGGCTGCCTATGCAGCACGTTGGGTCGCCAAGCACGTGGTTGCTTCAGGTGCTGCGAAGAAGTGTGAAGTCCAAGTTGCCTATGCAATTGGCGTGGCGCAACCAGTTTCCCTCCTCGTTGACACCTTCGGCACCGAAGCAGTCGACCCGGCAGCAATTTCTCGAGCGGTGCGTGAACTGTTCGACCTTCGTCCAGCGGCAATTGACCGGGATCTTCAGTTGCGTCGCCCGATCTATCGCAAGACTGCGGCCTATGGTCACTTTGGACGGGCTGACAGCGACTTTACGTGGGAGCAGACCCCGCGGGTCGATGACCTGCGGAGCGCGCTCGGCCTCTGAGGTTGCTCACGTGAGCGACGAGGCCATTGGCATCCTCGTCGACGTTCCTGCGCTGAGCCGGCCATTTGACTACCTGCCACCGCTTGGACACGATGGCCCACTTGAACCTGGGACGATCGTGCGAGTACCGCTCCACGGACGAAGAGTTGATGGGTGGGTAGTCGGGCCAGGATCCGGCACACAGGCATCGCTCCAGCGCATTACCAAGGTTCGCGGCATTGGGCCGACAGAGGAACTCCTCCGCTTGGCACAGTTCGCTGCGTGGCGTTGGGCTGGTCCCCTCACCCGATTCTTGAAGGCTTCGTCGCCAGAGCACAACGTGCTCTCGCTGCCATCTGTGCCGGCACATGCACCCAAACCCCTGAAGGGATCACTTCACCTTCCGGAGCCGTTGGATGAGGGCGCAACAGTGGTCACGTTGGGTGCAGTTGAAGACCCCTTCGACCTCGTCCTCGAGGTGATTGTCAACGCAGCATCACGGCCTGGTTCAGTCATTGTTGCCACGCCGACGATTGCCTATGCCCAACGTTTGGCTGCCCGACTGCTGCGATCGGGCTGTGCAGTAGCGGGTCCTGGTCCTGAACAGTGGAGCCAAGCTCGTGCCGGGTGGCCCGTCGTTGTCGGCGTTCGTGGGGTTGCCTTTGCGCCAGTGCCTCAGGTTGCCTCGGTCGTCGTACTCGATGCACACGAACGCACGTTTACTGAAGAGGCGACACCGACCTGGAGCGCGGTTGAGGTCTTGGTGGAACGTGCAAGGTTGGCCAAAGCGCCTGCCTATCTCGTGACCCCGGTTGCAACCGCCACACTTTCCTTTAACCGACCGGTCAGCGTCGCGGTCGGTTCTGCCGGAAGTCAAATGTGGCCCAAGGTGACGACGGTTGACTTGAAGGCGACTGATCGCCGACACCGCCTCCTCACTGAGCCATTCGTCGATGCCGCACGAGAGGCATTGGCCGAAGACCTGGGGCCCGCTGCGGTGGTCTGCCTCTACAACAGGACTGGCAGAGCGAAGTTGCTCGCTTGTAAACGATGTGACGTGCTCGCAGCATGCATCGAGTGCGGTTCAACGGTCACCCAAGAGGGCGTTCGGTTGCTTTGTCCCACCTGCCAAAGTGCCCGACCGGTTGTCTGTGCAGGATGTGGCGGCCTCGCGATGAAAATTGTTCGACCGGGGGTTTCAAGGCTCGCCGAGGAACTCCGCGCACTTCTTCAAGTGACGGTGGACGAAGTCACGGCTGCTGGGGGTACCGGAGCGCCAGGCGCACGAGTAATAGTCGGGACCGAAGCGGTACTGCACCGCGTTCGCAGGACGCGCCTCTTGGCAATTCTTGATCTTGACCAACACCTACTCGCCCCCCGCTTCAGTGCCGAGGAAGACGCTCTGGCGCTACTCGTTCAAGCAGGTCGATTGGTCGGTGCGCGGGGGAGTGAAGCACCGGGCATGCTTCTCCTCCAGACGCGTCAACCGGACCATGAAGTGGTTCGGGCGATGGAAAATGGAAACCTGCTGGACGTTCTTGCGACGAGTAGCGAACGGAGAAAGCGTCTTTCGCTGCCTCCACATGTAGCCCATGCTGCAGTTCGTGGAGCGCAGGCGGCCGAGTACGGAGCCGCGGTAGCCCTCAACGGCGACGTGCAGTTTCTCGAGATCGAGCCATTGGAAGGTCTCCTCGTCGCTCCGACCTTTCACATCCTCTGCGATGCGCTTGCAGCAACCCCTCGGGCGAAGTTCACCGTCAAGGTGGCCGTCGATGCGGAGAGCATCTAAAGGTCGACAGGTAAGATTGCGTCATGTTGGATATTCGCCTCTACGGTGATCCCGTCTTGCGAGAAGTCACCAAAGAGGTGACGGAGATTGATGGCGCTCTCGTTCAACTCGTCGACAAGATGGTTGCGACGATGTACGCGGCCCCGGGCTCAGGTCTGGCGGCAAATCAAGTTGGCGTTTCAAAGCGGTTGTTTGTTTACGATGCTGGCGACGGTCCAGTGGCGATCGTCAATCCACGTATTGCCGAATCAGACGGTGAATGGACCTACGAGGAGGGTTGTCTGTCGGTTCCCGGCCTCTCTTGGGAAATCACCCGTCCAAACGCCGTCCACCTCGTCGGACTTGATCTCAATGGCAAGGAGATCTCTATAGAAACCGATGAATTCGAGGGCAGGGTCTTCCAGCACGAGATGGACCACCTTGACGGGATTCTCTTGATCGAGCGGCTCGATGACGATCAGCGGAAGAAGGCTCGGAAGATCTTGGCGAAGCGAGCAGACGCCGCCACCGCACCTGATCCCGATGGTCTTCGGCGCCTCCTCGGCTTCTCCCGGTGAGTCGACTCGTCTACTTCGGCAGTCCAGAGCTCGCAGTTCCTCCCCTAAGGGCTCTTCTCGATGCCGGACATGAGATTGCACTCGTGGTCTCAAAGCCAGATGCCCGACGAGGACGTGGCGGATCGACGACGCCAAGTCCGGTGAAAGCTGCAGCAAGAGACGCTGGCATTCCGACAACTGAGGATCCCGAAGAAGCGCTCCATGTCGGTGCAGAGTTCGGAGTCGTGGTTGCCTATGGTCGATTACTGTCACCGCAATTGGTTGCAGGACTGCCAATGGTCAATCTTCATTTCTCATTGCTCCCACGGTGGCGTGGGGCCGCACCAGTTGAACGAGCGATCTTGGAGGGTGACCACGAGACCGGCGTCTGCCTGATGGCGATTGAAGAAGGCCTTGACACGGGGGGTGTCTATCGCACCAGCGCCGTGACAATCAGGCACAAGACGTTGGAAGAGCTTCAGCGTGAACTCGTCGATCTCGGTTGTGCGCAGTTGCGAGAAGCACTGGCAGATGGCCTCACCTCTCTTGGGCCAGCCGCTCCACAAGTTGGCGAAGCGACCTATGCGAAGAAGGTCAAACCGACGGAATATGAACTCGATCTCTCGAAGCCAGCCTCCGAGTTGCTTCGGACCATCCGTCTCGGTCGAGCTTGGGTTCATGATGGAACGAAGCGCTTGAGGATCCTGAGTGCAACGCTTCAACCCGGAGGCCTCGCACCGGGCCAGGTCGAGGGCAATTTCGTTGGGACTGGAGCCGACGTCTTGGAATTAGGGGAGGTCCAGCCCGAAGGAAGAGGACGAATGGATGCCGCCTCGTGGTCTCGGGGGCGCAGGTCGAATCGCCCGTTAGGCGCATCACTCGAACAAGACAGCCTCTAGGATTTTCCTGATGACGATTGCGCGAGTAGATCCCGGGGAAGTCGGATCGCTCCGGGTAGCGCCATCAATTTTGTCGGCAAACTTCACGACGCTTGGCGCTGATATCGCCACGGTTGAATCCGCGGTTTCGTGGCTCCACGTTGACGTAATGGACGGCCACTTCGTTCCAAATCTGACCATTGGGCCACCAGTCGTTCAAGCACTTCGCGCGACCACCTCGCTCTATCTCGACTGTCATCTCATGATGACCAATCCGGGGGACTACCTGGAAGCGTTTCGTGATGCCGGTGCCGACGGGTGCACCGTCCACGTTGAGGTCGGCGGAACGAACGCGCTCATTGAACAGATGCGAGCTCTTGGTCTTCGGGTAGGTCTTGCCATTAATCCTGATGGAGCCTTCAGTGATGTCGAGCCCTATCTCGACCGGATTGATCTCCTCTTGTGCATGACCGTGTTTCCTGGATTCGGTGGGCAGTCGTTTCTCCCCGCTGGCCTTGAAATTGCTCGCCAAGCCCGCGCTGCTGCCTTGGCGAATGGCTGGGAGCTCGACATTGAGGTCGATGGTGGGGTTGACGCCACGACCGTCGTCGCCTGCACCGAGGCAGGCGCCAATGTCTTTGTCGCAGGGAGTGCCGTATTCAATCGACCAGATCCCGCCGAAGCAGCCACAGCCATTGCTGAGTCCGCCCGTGTAGCGAGAGCACGCATCGAGGTCTAAACTAGAACCTGTTCTAGTTTCGAGACGGAGGCCCACGGGTGACCAGGCCAAGCGACGAGGAGTTGATGCGCCAGGCAATGGCAGCAGCTGCGACCGTTCGCAGGACAACGGCTCCGAATCCTTGGGTTGGAGCAGCCCTTCTCCTGAGTGATGGAACGGTGGTTCTCGGTGCAACGGAGCCCCCCGGGAATCGTCATGCAGAGATCGTTGCCCTTGCAGCTGCCTCTCCGGCAGCGAGGCATGAGGCAACGCTCGTCACGACGCTTGAACCTTGCTGCACCGAAGGGCGGACTGGCGCCTGCACTGACGCCATTATCGAGGCGGGCATTGCACGAGTTGTTGTTGGCGTCGTTGACCCTGACTCGAAGGTGGCCGGTCGAGGCATTGAGGTGCTTCGAGGAGCGGGGATTGAGGTCGAGGTCGGCCTTCTGGCTCAAGAAGTTGCTGTTCAGCTTCGCCCTTACCTCCACCATCGGTCAACGGGCCGGCCCGAGGTGACTCTCAAGATGGCATCGACGCTCGACGGAAAGACGGCAGCACCCGATGGCTCGTCCAAGTGGATCACGAGCGAAGCCGCGAGGGCCGATGCCCACCAACTTCGAGCCGATGCCCAAATAGTCATTGTCGGCGCAGGGACTGTTCGAGCCGATAACCCGGAGCTCACGGTCCGTCTTCCTGGCTATGAGGGACCCCAGCCTGAGCGCCTCGTACTTGGCAGTATCCCTGAAGGGGCCAAAGTTCTCCCGTCTCGTTCGTATGAAGGTGCGCTTGGTGACCTGCTCGATTCGCTCGGCGATGAGGGCATGCTCTCGGTCTTGGTTGAAGGTGGAGCGACCGTCGCGAGTCAGTTCCACCACCAAGGTCTCGTTGATCGGTACGTGGTCTATCTGGCACCTGCCATCATGGGAGGAAGCGATGGACGGGGTCTCTTCGAAGGTCCAGGAGCGGCATCGATGGCGGAACTCTGGCGTGGCGACATGGCGTCTTGCTACATGGTTGGTGAAGATCTTCGAGTGGAGGTAGTGCGTAAATGACCTTGTCTAAGGTTGAAGAGGCAATCGAAGCGATTGCAAATGGTGGCATGTGCGTCGTTGTCGATGACGAGGATCGCGAGAATGAGGGCGACCTCATCATGGCGGCCGAATCGGCAACTCCTGAGACGATTGCCTTCTTCTTGGCACACACATCAGGCGTGATCTGCGTGCCAATTGAGCACGCGAGAGCCGACGAACTCGACCTGCCACTAATGGTGGTCGCCAATACCGAGGCACAACGGACCGCCTTCACCGTGACGGTTGACTACCGGCACGGGACGACCACAGGGATCTCCGCTTCCGATCGAGCAGCGACGATTCGAGCAATGATCAACCCTGACACTCGCCCGACCGATCTCAATCGACCTGGCCATATCTTTCCGCTTCGGTACCGCGAAGGTGGCGTGCTGAAGCGCGCCGGTCACACAGAAGCAACGGTGGACCTCTGCAGAATGGCGGGGAAGTTCCCTTCCGGCGTGCTGTGTGAAATTGTCACCAAGGACAAATCCGAGATGGCTCGCCTCGAAGACCTCAAGGTCTTTGCTCAAGAGCACAACCTCCCGCTCATCTCAATTGCTGATCTCATCAGGTATCGGCGCCGCCATGAGAAGTTGATTCGGAGGGTGAGCCAAGCAGCAATCCCAACCGAGTCGGGTGAGTACGCAGCTCACGTGTACGAGTCAGTTCTCGATGGAGAACAGCACCTCGCCTTCGTCTTTGGCGACCTCAAGGATCAGTCCAATGTCCTTGTTCGCGTCCACTCGGAGTGCCTGACTGGTGACGTCTTTGGTTCACGGCGGTGTGACTGCGGTCCTCAGCTTCACGCAGCCCTTGATCTCATTCGAGCCGAAGGCCGTGGGGTTCTCGTCTACCTCCGGGGTCACGAAGGTCGAGGCATTGGTCTTGGTCACAAAATTCGGGCGTATGAACTGCAAGAGCAGGGCCTCGATACCGTCGATGCAAACCTTGAGCAGGGACTGCCAGTTGATAGCCGCGAGTATGGCATCGGAGCACAGATTCTCGTTGACCTTGGCATCACCACGATGCGGCTCATGACGAACAACCCTGCCAAGTACGGCGGCCTTGAAGGCTTCGGCCTCGACATCACTGAGCGCGTGCCGCTTGAGTCGTCTCCGACACTCGAGAACATCACCTATCTCCGTACGAAGCGCGAGCGGATGGGTCACCTGCTGGAGGGTCTCGATGACGTCAAGTGACGAAACCAGTTTCGGACCAGACGGCATCCAAACCCACGCCGCTCGAATTGGCGCCAATTTGCGGGGCACACAAAGCGGTCTGGGCCTGAAGATCGGCATTGCCTGCGGTGAATTCAATGGAGGGATCACGAATCGGCTGCTCGACGGCACCTTGGAAGCACTCCAGGCGGCTGGGGTACTGAAGTCGGACATCACGGTTGCATGGGCACCCGGCGCTTTTGAATTGCCCTTCGTGGCGAAGACGTTTGCCGAGCGAGGTCGTGACGCGGTGATCTGTCTCGGCGCGGTGATTCGGGGGGATACTCCCCACTTTGAGTACGTCGCAGGGGAGTGTGCTCGGGGCATCACCTCGGTGCAGCTCGCAACAGGTGTTCCGGTCATCTTCGGAGTGCTCACCGTCAATACCGTTGAACAGGCGCTCGAACGGTGCCAATCTGGTGCCTCCAACAAGGGCTACGAAGCGGGGCAGACTGCCGTTGAAATGGCGACACTCTTAACCAACCCGTTGATGGACTAAGGAGACGCGGTGCTACGAATTGTCCTTCCTAAGGGATCACTTGAGGCTGCCACCATGGAACTCTTCCGTGAGGCCGACCTCGAGGTGCGGCGGTCGAGTGACGTTGACTACCGCGCGACGATTGATGACCCTCGAATCATTGATGTGCGCATCCTTCGCCCTCAAGAAATTCCCACCTATGTGGCTTCAGGCATGTTCGATCTTGGGATTACGGGAAGAGATTGG
>CAIXCS010000180.1 GCA_903918025.1 uncultured Actinomycetes bacterium | reverse complement strand
GAAGTACTATGCCAAACGGGTGTTCGATGGAACTCCCGGAACTCTGGAGGGAACGATGTCCGAAGTCCTCAGCCCAAAGCGCAAGGCGATTCTCGATTTCATCTCAACAACCACCCGTGATCGTGGGTATCCACCCTCAGTTCGGGAGATTGGGGAGAGCGTTGGCCTCAATTCTTCGGCCACGGTTCATTCCCACCTGGCGGTGCTCCAGAAAGAGGGCTACCTCTACAAGGATCCAACCAAGCCACGTGCAATTCAGGTTCGTTACGACGCAGAGGCACCATCACAGATGGCAACGAGTGCACTCCGCCATGTGCCACTCCTTGGAAGCGTGGCCGCCGGAACTGGCGTACTTGCTGACCAGCAGGTGGAAGAGCTCCTCCCACTTCCTGAGTCCTTTACCGGCGCAGGCAATGTCTTCATGTTGAAGGTCCGCGGCGACTCAATGATCGACGCCGGCATCTTTGATGGCGACTACGTCGTGGTCAGAGAACAGCAAACCGCTGAGAATGGCGAGATTGTTGTTGCTGGTATTCCGGGTGACGAAGCGACGGTGAAGACGCTGTCGAAGACGGCGACGTCCATTGTGTTGCTGCCATCGAATCCGTCAATGGCTCCAATGGAATTCTCTCCGGAAGACGTCACCATCTTTGGAAAAGTCGTGACCGTTATTCGGTCGCTGTAACCAGAATGCTTCTCCTGGAGACGAAGGTTTCTAGGCAGCTTTTCCAGACCACTCAACTTCTCGGTCGAGCTTTCCAAACCGGAACATGAGCAGATCCAAGAAGTAGTTCTGATGAAGACGCCAGGGCTTCGTCGTTCCCTGCTTCGGTAACGCCGCAGCCGTCCTCGTCACGTAGCCGCTCGAAAGGTTGATGAACGGCTCTGTGGGCAGAGATGGATCAGGGGACTTTGCGGTCACCGAGGTAACGCCGCGACGGTCCATTTCCTTCAGCAACCGACACATGTAGTTCGCCGTCAAGTCTGCTTTGAGCGTCCACGACGCGTTGGTGTACCCAAAGGTCAGACTCAAATTCGGGACCCCACACAGCATCATGCCCTTATACGCGATGGCGTCTGCATAGTTGATCAACGTTCCGTCGACGGTCAGTGGCATTGACGACAGCAACTCCATCTGCAGCCCGGTTGCCGTCACGATGATGTCAGCCGGCAACTCGCGACCTGAAGCGAGAGTAATGCCCGTCTCAGTGAAGTGATCAATGAGATCGGTGACGACCTCTGCCTTTCCAGTTGCAACGACATCAAAGAGATCACCATTTGGAATGAGACAAAGCCGTTGGTCCCAAGGGTTGTAGTTCGGCTTGAAGTGCGTGTCAACGTCGTAGCCCTCAGGAAGTGCCTCGACGGCACCCTTTCTGAGTGCGTCCTTCATCTTGTCTGGACGTCGCCTTGAGAATTGATACATGAGCGTTGAGAGCACGATGTTCTTCCACCGGACAATGCCGTAGGCAGCCTTCGCCGGAAGATGCCCCCTGAGCCAGTCCGCAACCGCATCATGGTCTGGACGAGCAACCACATACGTCGGTGAGCGCTGAAGCATGGTGACGTGCGTTGCGGTTTGCGCCAGAGCCGGGACCAGCGTGACCGCTGTTGCCCCACTTCCGATCACGACCAGTTGCTTCCCTGCGTAGTCGAGGTCTTCCGGCCAGTGCTGAGGATGAACAATTTGGCCTTGGAACGCTTCTTCGCCATCAAAGGTCGGGCGATACCCCTGGTCGTAGCGGTAGTAACCAACGCAGGCCGAGAGAAAGCGACAGGTCATGGTCGATGACTCACCAGTATCGGTGTGGTCAACCGAAACGGTCCAGCACTGCTCTTCACTCGACCACGAAGCGGCAACGCCTCGTCGGTGATAGGAAATCCGTTGGTCAACGCCGTACTTTGTGGCAGTTTCCCGAATGTAGGACAGGATGTCTGGTCCATCGGCTATCGACTTCGCCGCGGTCCACGGCTCGAAACTCCACCCAAGGGTGAACATGTCCGAGTCTGACCGAACAGCTGGATAGCGAAAGAGGTCCCAGGTTCCCCCACTTGCTCCTCGTGATTCCAGGATTTGATAGGTCTTGTCGGGACACGACCTCGTGAGGTGGCAGGCCGCACCAATTCCAGAGAGTCCTGCACCGAGAATGAGAACGTCAACATCTGGTGTCATGGTCATCTCACGCATCCCAAAGTTCGTTGGTGTACTTGTCGGTTCCAGGAAGCGTCGGAATGAACGGCAGCGCCGCTACGACGCTCCCCCGGCCTGATGCTTCGAGGGCATTCGTGAACTTCCCAATGGTCGAGTCATAACAGTCGAGCGGTGATGCATCGAGAAAGAACAAGAGCAGAGTGCGTTCATCGCTTGCTTCAGCTCGAGGAACATCACTCGGCGCATCAGCTCGAAGCGCCTGCGGCGTGAACCCAGCGACGAGGCCAGCTGCAGTGCCCGGCAACACGCTTGGGAAGAGGTCGGTCTGCAGCCACTCCCAGAACTCCTCCTTTGAGGTCTCCTGCTTTCGATCGACCCAAACGGGAACGAAGCCCTGATAGGGATGATCTAGCGCCAGTTCAACCGGCACCCCATCAGCCTCACGTCGAGCTTCGAACTTGAAGTCGTAGAGGAGGGTGTGGACATGATCTCGATACTCGAACATGCGGCCATTCGCATGGAGCTGATTGACCTGGGCGACTGCCCACTGGTTCCAGTAGTCATGGTGCCCATCGAGGACGAAGTAGACGCCAACGTAGGATCCTCGACCAATCTCGCCAGTGATCACCTCACTGCCAAGGGGGCGCAGTCTCTTGAGCGGAGCAGTTGCGACGAATCGCCGACCGGCGAATTGATACGCACCGATCATGCATCCGGCGTAGAAGTGGTCTCGTTCATACCAGCGGTTGTAGGCAACCTCATGGCCCCGGTGCGGTTCGACCACGGTCAGCAAGAGTGAACCGAGTTTGATGGGCTCTGCCCCGGCAGTGACTTCAAACGTCTGGAGTTCCGGATTGGTCATGCGTGCGAACCTATCGCGAGGAGCTCAACTCAGCAGAGTTTCGAGAATCGCTCGGGACTTCAAGAGCGATGCTCCCGTCACGTGTTCATCTGGGTGGTGAGCGAGCAGCGGATCGCCAGGACCGAAGTTGCACGTGGCAAAACCTCTTGCGGCAAAGGTCGCACAGTCCGTCCATCCCACCTTCGCCGAGGCTGGCGCACCCGTAGCGGCAACCAACTGAGCGATAACTGGATTCGTGAGGCCTGGCAGTGCGCCACCAGCTCCGTCGACGAGAACGGCGGCATCGCCAAGCGACGAATCAAGAAATGGAGCGAGGAGGTCGCGAAGTTCCTCTTCGGCCGCCTCGAGCGAGGTCGAAGGGGCGAACCGGTAGTTGAGTGTGCACGTTGCTCGGTCGGGAACGACGTTGCCCGCGACGCCTCCAGACACCGCGACAACCTGGAGCTGCTGGGCATACTTGAGCCCGTCGATTTCAACAATGGCTGGTTGATGCTGGCGTAAGGCATTGAGCGCACTCGCCAACCGATAAATCGCGTTGACTCCCATGAATGGTCGTGCCGTATGCGCACGGACGCCACCGAAACTGAGATCCATTCGGAGTGTCCCTTGGCAACCTGCTTCGACTGCGCATGACGTTGGCTCTAAGAGCAATGCCACGTCTCCTGCAAGGAGTCCAGGTATGGCGAACAGCTCGTTGAGCCCTGACGCTTCTCTCGCAATCTCTTCACAGGTGTAGAACACCCAGGTCAAAGGCCTCGACGGTGAGGCAATCGTTTGGGCAAGGTCAAGCATGATGGCCAACGATGCCTTCATGTCTGCGCTTCCAAGTCCATATAGGGCGTCGCCATCTCGACGAAGCACCTGTCCTTCATGTTGAGGGACGGTATCGAGGTGTCCACCGACCACAATGCGCCCCTCATCAGTCCCGGCCGTCTTTGCAACAAGGTTGTTCCCTACGCGCTCGACATTGAGATGCGGGATCGATGCCAAGCAACCCGCAACAAAGTCGGCAATCTCTCGCTCATTCCGGCTTTCAGACGGAATCGCGACGAGCTGCTCAGTGAGGGCAAGGAGATCGGTCATGTTGCGACGGAGTGGGTTCTGAGCACTTCATTGAGGGCGACCTTGTCGTGGCGCTCACCTTCTGTCAGGGTCTTGAGGACCAGCACACAAGGCAAGTAGAAGTCTCCGCCTGGAAAGGTGCGCTTCCTATTTGCTGACACGGCAACTGACCACGGTGGAACGACTCCACGCGAGAGTTCTTCCCCGGTTGCAGCGTCAATCACCGGAATTGAAGGATTGAGAATCGTCCCCGCACCGAGGACTGCACCGCGTCCGACCCGCGCGCCATCGGTGATCATCGACCGACTTCCAATGAACGCCTCATCTTCAATGACGACGGGAACCGCGTTCGGGGGCTCCAGTACACCGCCAATACCAACACCGCCCGAGAGATGGACCCTCGCACCAATCTGCGCACACGACGCCACTGTTGCCCAGGTGTCAACCATGGTTCCCTCACCTACCCACGCACCAATGTTGACGTAGGACGGCATGAGCACGACACCTCGCGACAAGAACGAACCCCATCGAGCCGATGCACCAGGAACGACACGGACGCCTGCAGCGGCGAAGTCGTGCTTGAGGGGCAACTTGTCGGCGTATTCAAAGGGTCCATCAAGCGTTGTCGAGATTTGGCGAAGCTGGAAAAGGAGGAGGATCGCCTTCTTGAGCCACTCGTTGACGACCATCGTGCCGTCAGGAGCAAATTCGGCCACCCTCGCCTCACCTCGATCGAGCAGCCAAATCGCCTCATCGACCAGAGCATGCGCAGCTTCGTCCGAAGCGGAGACCTCAGCTCGATTGTCGTAGAGGTCGGTGATCTGTCGTTCGAGGTCGCTCATCTCACCAATCTATTGCGCCGATGGGAAAGCACCACGACCACGTCGCGGTTGAGCGGCACCGTTACACTTCGCCAATGGCCACGGCAACGGTCTTCGTCAACGACCTCCAAGCGCTTTCTGCGTTCTACTGCGCCATTGGTTCCATGATGGTCGAGACCACCGAAGGTGACTTCACGGTCCTAGCTTCGTCGGAGTGGAAGCTCATCCTTGTCCAAGTTCCCGACGAGATCGCTGCAACCTTCGAGATTGCCGTTCCACCCGTCGCACGGGAAGACCAACCCATCAAACTCTCCTTCATGGTCGAAGATCTGCAAGCAACGCGCAAAGAAGTTGCTCGACATGGTGGGGTTGACGTTCAGGAGAGAACACCCTGGGAGTGGAGAGGAACGCTGCATCTCGACGTGCTTGACCCGGAAGGAAATGTCCTTCAATTGCTCGAAGCACACTGAATGCCGAGGTCCCCTCACGCACCGTCTGCGAGATCTCGATCTCGAGATCTCGCAGCAATCCTTACTTCAAACGATCGCAAACAAGGTCGAGTTCTTCGTCAGGCACGACGAGGGCAATTCGAATGAACTGTTTCCCCGCTTCGCCGTAGAGGTCTCCAGGACTGACGATGAGTCCCGCTTGCTCAGCCAGCCGGGCAGCGAGCGACCAGGAGTCGGATTCTCCGTCTGGAACAGGAACCCACAGGTAGAACGTCCCTTCTGGGACCGTCGCTGGAATTCCCGCACTAGTGAGCGCCAGCGCGAGTTTGTTCAACCTGGCGAGATACACCGCTCGCTGCTTCTCGACGTGAAGATCGTCGTCATAGGCGACCGCCACTGCTGCTTGGACGGGACCTGGAACCATAAGTCCTGCGTGCTGGCGCACACCTCGGAGGAATGCAACCAATTCGGGGTCTCCGGCGTAGAACCCGCACCGAATCCCAGCAAGATTGGACCGTTTTGAAATGGAGTGGACGGCCAAGACTCCCGACATCCCGCCCGCAAGAATCGTCTGCGGCGGCTTCGACCAGGTGAATTCGGCGTAGCACTCATCAGACAGCACTGGCACCTGACGTGCTCTCCCCCACTCGGCAGCGACTGCCAAGTTGTCGAGCGCACCCGTTGGATTCGAGGGCGAATTCGTCCACAGGCAAAGTGCTCGCTCCGCATCAGCTGCAGAAATCTCGTCGAGCCGCAATGCACCATCTGCACTTGTCGGCACGGGAACTGCCCTCAGTCCGGCGAGCGTCGCTCCCATGGCGTAGGTGGGATACGAAATCTCAGGAAACAACACGGTGTCGTGCTCGGGATCTCTGAGGTGGAGATACTGCGCCGTTGAGGCGACGAACTCTTTTGTTCCAACGCAAGCAGCGACGCCGTCTGGCGCGACCTCAACACCGAACCGTCGCTCCATGTAGTTCGCCATGGCCGTTCGCAGTTGTGGACTTCCGGCAGAGGTTGGATAGCCGCGTTCAAGGCCTGAGGTCCCAAGTGCAGCCACGACGTCTGCTGGTGGAGGGTCACAAGGAGTGCCGATCGAACAATCGATGGCGCTCCCGAACACCCCTTTGGCAGTCTCTCGCAACGCATCGAGACGGTCGTAGGGGTAGGGCGGTGGGGTGAAGCTCATCGTGCGTCGCTCCTCGCAAATTCTGCGTACTTGGCCGTCGCGGCGCGATCGAGAATTGCTCGCACGAGCACAACGTCTTCTTGAGCCAATTCTTCCAGCACCTCACCCTCGCGGTGAAGACCAGCGAGCACGTCACCCCGATCAAACGGGACGAGCAAGGTCGCAACGCGATCTCCCATTCGCAGCCGGTCGCCAATGACCTCCAGCAAGTGCGAAATGCCCTCGCCGGTTCTGGCGGACACGGCGACCGCATGGAGGCGCTCTGCGAGAACTACGGCATCAGGAGAAGCATCAATCTTGTTCACCACGATGATTTGGGGAACGTCGGATGCCCCAATCTCCGTGAGGACTTCATCGACGGCAAGGATCTGGCCTTCAGGGTCATCCGAGGACCCATCAACGACGTGGACGACGAGTTCTGCCAGGTGCACCGAGTCAAGCGTCGAGCGGAATGCTTCAACGAGCTCGTGAGGCAACTTGCGGATGAAGCCGACCGTGTCGGTGAGCAAGATTGTCTCTCCGCCAGGTAGGGCAAATTGGCGGGTTCTCGGATCGAGCGTCACGAACAGGCGGTCTTCGGCCAAGACGTCCGCTCCAGTCAAGGCATTGAGCAAGCTCGACTTTCCCGCATTGGTGTAGCCAACAAGCGCGACTTCATGACGCCGACCACGAGCTCGTGAAGCGCGCTGTGTAGCTCGGGTTGCCGTCACCCGTTTCAACTCGGTTTCGAGTTGCACCATTCGACGAACAAGTCGTCGTCGGTCAACTTCTAGCTGCGTCTCACCCGGTCCACGCGTCCCAATGACGCCAGATTGCTGGGAGAGGGCAATCCCTCGACCGCGAAGCCTCGGCAACCTGAACCGCAACAGGGCGAGTTCGACCTGGGCTTTGCCTTCGGGGCTGGTCGCATTCTGGGCGAAGATATCGAGAATTACTGCGGTCCGGGTAATTGCCGTCCGGCCGAGTTGCTTTTCAAGATTTCGTTGCTGGGCGGGCGTCAGTTCGTCGTCAAACACAATCGTGTCTGCATCGACGGCATACGCCAACTCAACGAGTTCCTCGACCTTTCCCTTGCCGAGATACGTCGCTGGATCAGGACTCTCTCGACGCTGCGTCACCACACCAACGACCTCAGCCCCTGCGGTCTCGACGAGGAGGGCGAGCTCAGCCAAGTTCGCCGTCGTTTCTTCGAGCACGGTTCCAGAGAGCGTGACGCCAACGAGAATGATCTTCTCTCGGAACTCTCTCGAGATGAGGGTGTCGGTAAATGCTGAGGTCACCGAAGTGAACCAATAGTCGCTGTGTAGGTGCCAAGGAGGCTGACCGGTCCCCCAAGGACCACGTCGTCGCGATTGCTCGCATCGACGGTCAGCGTGCCACCTGGGTTTCGAACCTCGACGACCGCCTCAGAGAGCCCCGCCTCGTGGGCAACAACCGCAGCTGCGCAACTCCCCGTTCCGCAGGCTCTTGTTGGCCCTGCGCCACGCTCATAGACGACGAGATCAAGATGGCCCCGGTCGACAGCGGTGATCCACTCAACATTGGTCCCATCACTCGGCGCCCGAGAAAGCTCGGGACCAGTAATCATGGGGTCGACGTCCGAAGCGTGGTCAACCACCAAAATGAGGTGCGGATTACCGATCGATGCCCGGCGTGCGAGCGATGCTCCGGCGACCGTGATCGTCTCGCCCAGAGTGACCGGCCCCATGGTCACGGTCGCCGAGCCAATGCCCCGATCGTCCGAAGCCTCATACGTCAACACTCGAACGCCGGCCAGGGTCGAGACACTCATAGATCCTGAAGCAACGAGTCCAGCAAGAACCGCGGCCTGAGCAAGGCACCTGATCCCATTGCCGCTCATCTCGGCTACCGACCCGTCGGCATTCCACAAGTCCATGAGGAGATCCGTCACCGACCCAATACGAACTCGAATTAGCCCATCTGCGCCGATCCCATTCGCCCGATCGCAGAGGCGAACCGCATCACTCGGGTCAATCGCAACCGTTCCTTCGGCATCGACGACCACAATGAAGTCGTTTCCGGCACCCTCGTGCAGCGTCACCGACACGTCAACCACTTCTCGGTCAGTGTTCAGTGCCATTGCGTCAGTCTCGCGCCGAATCTCGGTTGGCACGGAGCGCTTCGGCAAGCCCACGAGCAATGTCGGATCGGTCATACCAAGTAATCCTTGGATCTCTCCGAAACCATACCCATTGCCGTCGGGCAAGGTGGCGAGTTGCGACGACCGTGGCGCTCTTGGCCTCTTCCAGAGAACAGTTCCCCTCCAGATAGGTCGTGAATTGCGCGTAGCCAACTGCCTGTGCGGCGGTTCGGGAGAATGGAAGTCCAGTAGCGAGAAGTTCCGCAACCTCCTCAACAAACCCGCCGGTGACCATGGCATCAACTCGTGCGGTGATTGCCGCATCGCTGACCTCTCGGTCATAGCGAATGCCAATTTGGGTAATGCCTGATGCTGGGTAAGCCGAGAGGCCGGGACCAAAAGACGAGAACGGTCGTTTCGCACCAAGCGTCACTTCGAGAGCTCGAACAATCCTCCTGGCATTGGTTGGTTCCATTCGACTCGCAGCCAGCGGATCGAGTTCCACGAGCTCCATGAAGAGCCCTTCAGGACCTTCCGCGTCAAGTCGCGTGCGGAGCGATTCGGCCACGTCGGGGTATTGACCCGGAATTTCGAAATCATCAATGACGGCTCGATGATAGAGACCCGTCCCTCCAACAAGGAGGGCTTGGCGCCCACTCCTCGCCGCTCGATCCATTGCGGCCTTTGCTTCTCGCTGAAAGCGTTGCACCGAAAATTCAGTGTGGTGGTCGACCAAATCAACGAGTTCATGAGGCACTCGAGTTCTGTCCTCATGAGTGGGCGACGCCGTGCCGATTTGCATGCCCCGATAGACGCACATTGAATCAACGCACACAATGGTGCAATCGCCGAATTCCTCGGCCACCTCCATGGCGACACTCGACTTACCCGACGCCGTCGTCCCAACAAGGGAAACGGGAAGTGCAGCGGTACTCAGCGGACGGCCAGCGGGATCGACCGACGGTGTCGGGGCGCGGCAACGAGCTCCTGGTAGGTCCCAAGAAGATGGTGTCGAGCGCCATGGTGAATGGTTGCGGTGACATAGGTGCCCGCCGCCTGAGCCGTGGGCGGAGCGGAGAAGTGCACCAATTTGCCTTGGCGAGTGCGTCCTGACGTCATCGTCGGGTCTGTCTTCGAAGGCCCAAGCACCAACACTTCTTCTGTTCGACCAACTCGAGCCTCATGTCGGCGGAGCGCAGATCGTTCAACGACGGCCACGAGGCGAGCAAAGCGTTCCGCCACGACCTCCGGGTCGATGAAGTCATCAACCATCGCTGCTGCCCTTGTGCCTTCACGCGGACTGAAGATGAACGTAAATGCAGAATCCCAATCGGCTTCAGCAGCAACCTCAAGCGTTGCGACAAAGTCTTCCTCGGTCTCACCTGGAAAGCCAACAATGAGATCGGTCGTCACTGCGAGATCTGGAATCAGTGTTCGCGCTGCTTCAATTTTCTCGAGGTATCGCTCGGCGGTGTAGCCGCGTCGCATTGCGGTCAAGATTCTGTTTGAGCCTGACTGCAGTGGCAGATGCAGCTGTTCGCAGACGGCATTTGTTTCTGCCATGGCTGCGAGCACCTCTGGGCGAAGATCCTTTGGATGCGGCGAGGTGTACCTGATCCTCGAAATGCCCTCGACGGTTCCCGCCGCTCGGAGGAGTTCGGCAAACAGCGGCGACCTCCCAGTGAGGTCCCTGCCATAGGAGTTGACGTTCTGGCCGAGGAAGGTGACTTCGGTAACCCCCCTGCGAGCCAACTCTTCGACTTCTTCAATGACATGAGCGAAAGGACGTGAGACTTCGGGACCCCGAACGTCAGGAACGATGCAGTAAGCGCAGGTGTTATTGCAACCAGTCTGGAGCGTCACCCACGCTGCAAAAGGCAGGGCTCGAACCGCCGTCAAGGCTTCATCGAGGTCTCCCCCGGAAGGTGCAGGAGCATCAGGGACTGCCACCAACTTGCCATTGGCTCGAACTTCATCAACGAGATTGGCGACATCGCCAACATTGTGGGTCCCAAACACAAGATCGACATGACTGACTCGATCCATGATCGCCCCACCTTGAGCCTGCGCCATGCAGCCACCAACGGCGATGACGAGATTGGGGTTCTGTTCGCGCAGGGTCTTGAGATGGCCAAGATGGGCATAGAACTTGGTGTCAGCGTTCTCTCGAACCGTGCAGGTATTGAAGATGACAACATCCGCCTCTTCAGGATTTGCGGTCGCTTCCATACCGCGGCCAACAAGTTGGCCCGCTATCCGTTCGGAATCATGCTCATTGAGCTGACATCCATAGGTCGAAATGAGGAACTTGGACGTCACTCCCCCAGCCTACGGGGCAAGTTTCTCCCTCCCATCCCAACTTCGTCTGATGAACGGCTGGGGACTAGTTCCTTGAAAGAGGTTCTCCACCGAGGACGAGACCCTGAAGGTCAGCCGTTAAGACTTCGACCGAACCTCCGACTCCTTCTCGCTCCATCGCAGCAATGGCACTGGCCTCGACCTTGGCGGCATTGGACGACGTCGCAATACCAAGCAAACTTGGACCAGCGCCTGACCAGCACGATGCCAAGGCGCCACCTTCCAAGAGTGCGGCAAGGAGTGCGGGAGCTTCTTCAAAGAGTGGCGTCCGCTGCGTTTGGTGCAAACGGTCGTCAGCTGCCTCCGGCACGAGGAATCGAGCATCAGCAAGTCCAGCGAGCAAGAGTCCAAGCCTGCCGAGGTTGAACGTTGCGTCCGCCCTCGGGATCATGTCGTCAAGTGCAGCGCGAGCATCTTTGGTCTTGAGTGTCCGATCCGGCACGATGACCACAAAGCGAAGGCTTGGGTCGAGCGTCAACTGCACTACCCGCGGTTGCCCTTGCACCATGCATGCCGAGATGAGACCACCGACGACCGAGGCAGCAGCGTTCTCCGGATGGCCTTCAATCGCCACAGCGACAGCCAAAGGATCTGGTGATCCTGCAGCAGCAGCTGCTGCCACTGCCAGCGCAGCCGAGGAACCGAGGCCCCGGGCGAGAGGCACCTGACTCGTGACGGTCACATGGAGGCGATCATGCCCAATCACCTCGCGGGCAACTTGCACCGCAAGATGCTCCTCAGGAGCGAACTGATCAGCTCCCTCGCCGAAGGTCGACAAGGTCAACTTCGACGCAGGATTGATCTCCACTTCCACGTAGCGGTCAATGGCAAGGGCAAGTGCATCAAAGCCAGGACCGAGGTTGGCAGCTGAACCTGGAGCTTTCGCGCGCACGCTCCAACCCTACTGAACTCGCCTCGACCAAACGCCCCGATTGAGAGGAGTTCCTCAGGTCTGTTCGGTGTCGAGCCGCTCAGGGCTCCAGAGCACTTCGCGGGTCTTCGAACCGTCTGACGGCCCAACGACTCCCTGCTCTTCCAGCATGTCCATAAGTCGACCTGCCCGGGCGAAGCCAACTCGCAGGCTCCGCTGCAGCATTGAGGTTGATCCTGTCTGATTCCGCACCACGAGGTCTCGAGCACGCAGGTAGAGGTCATCATCTGATCCTGCGGGCGCTCCAGATCCGCTCGACCCACCAAGAGGACGTGGTCCGTCAAGGTCAGAAAGAGCAATCACTGGTTCACGCGTGCCGCCTTGACGCTGCCAAGCGGCAACGACGGATCGGACTTCTTCTTCAGATACCCACGGTGCCTGAATCCGACGGGCAATGTTTGAGGACGCGGTGACAAGCAGCATGTCCCCCTTGCCAACGAGTCGTTCAGCACCACTCTGGTCAAGGATGACTCGAGAATCGGCAAGTGAAGAAACTGAGAACGCCATTCGTGATGGCACATTCGCTTTGATCACCCCAGTGACGACATTGACCGAGGGCCGCTGCGTGGCGAGCACCAGGTGAATCCCGACGGCTCGAGCCATCTGCGCAATTCGAACAATGGACTCCTCTACATCTCGAGCGGCGACCATCATGAGGTCATTCAGCTCATCGACAATGACGAGCATGAAGGGCATGCGCTTTGGCGCATCGTCGTCTGCCTCGTCTCCAGCCGGATCGACGAAGAGCTCTTCGCCATGCACCGCTGCATGAGCAGACTGAGCAACACCACGGAGTCGAGCGGCATCGTTTGGCCGATTTGGACTGACGAGTTCTCCTCGATCAAATGCCTGGTTCCAACCCGTGATGTCTCGGAGCCCGTATTCCGCCAACAGGTCGTACCTGCGCTCCATCTCTTTGACGGCCCAACTGAGCGCATTCGCCGCCTTCTTTGGATCAACGACGACCGGAGTCTTCAAGTGCGGAAGTCCGTTGTACTGCCCGAGTTCGACGCGTTTCGGGTCAATCAGAATCATCTCAACTTCGTCAGGAGTTGAGCGCATGAGCACCGACGTGATGAGCGAGTTCATGCAGGAGGACTTTCCAGATCCCGTTGATCCAGCGATCAGGATGTGCGGCATCTCTGCCAGATTCACCATCACCGACTTGCCAGAAATATCTCTCCCAATGGCCACTTCAAGTGGGTGGTGGGCCTGTGCTGCCTCATTCGACGCCAAGATATCGCCGAGAGCCACCAACTGGCGCTGGCGATTTGGCACCTCAATACCAATGGCCTGGCGTCCGGGGATTGGAGCCAGGATGCGCACATCGGGACTTGCCATTGCGTAGGCAATGTCACGATTGAGCGAGGTTATTCGAGCGACCTTGACGCCCGGGCCAAGTTCCAACTCATAGCGAGTGACCGTTGGTCCGACCGTCCAACCAATGAGCGTGGTTTCAACGCCGTGAGTCAGGAGGGCTCGAACGAGTTCATCGCCAGCTTGAGCAATTTGCTGCTCATCGTGGCGATGTTCTTGACTTCGCTTCAACAGACTGAGGGAAGGCAAGGTCCACCCTGACGACGAGGCGGTGGCGGAAACCTTCGCTGAGCGTCGCTTCTCCTTCTTCGCGTCGATGCCAATAACTTCGGCACCCTCTTCACCCGGCACCGACGCGGTGTTTGCAGACGCTGGAGATTGCCCCGAACCGCTTGCACCTCGACGGAGGTCCGCGTCTTGGTCGTAGATCGCCGCCAGAGCAGCGCCGTCCTGCCCCGTTGAGTTTTTGGCTGATCGCGTTTGCTCCGAACGAATATCGAGTGGCTCAAGTCCTTCGGGACCTCGCACGCTCGTCGTCGAGAACCAACGTGAGAGGCGAACCTGGAGCCAAGTCCAGCCGGCAAGAATCGAACGAAACAGTGAGGTCAGGCCGATTCCCGTTGCCAACACCACTGAGGCCATGAGCACGGCAATGAGCACAACGACGGCACCCGGTGTTCCGATCACCTTTTCAAGTGACGTGCCACAGAGCACACCGAGGTATCCGCCAGCATCACGAAGGACTGCGGTTGGTGCTGAGGCTTTTGGTGACCCATTGGCAAGACTGCAGAGTCCGCTTACGGCGAGAAGAGCAAGCCCTCCGCCAAGTGCAAAGCGTCGCCAATTGAGCCGAAGGTGACTGATGAGCACAATGGCGCCCGAAGCAATGAATGCCGGAGAAACGAGCAATCTGCCCCAACCAAACAGATCGGCGAGCGCAAGATTGATTCCTCGACCAAGAACGCCAAGCGCGTGAACGTAGGTCGCCAGAAAGATGAGCACCCCGGCCGTGACGAGTGCAATGGCTGAATAGTCGACGGTGCCTCCCCCCATTGCGTTCACCGGCGAAGCAGCGGGCTTCTTCTGTGCTGGCGCACGCTTCGCGGAACTCTTCGCTTTGGTGGTGTTCGTTGCCGGCTTCCGGCTGGAGGACGTACGTCCGTGTTGGCTTGCCACAGTGGATTCAGCCTACCGACCCCATGTCTTGTTCGAGTGGAGGTTTGCCAAGAACCGTAAGATTGCACTCCGTGAAGAACTGGGAGCGACGCGATGAACCCTGAGGTCAACAAGAGCGCAACCGATCGCGCCAGCCTGCTCGCTCGCCTTGATGGCGTGTCTGCCCTTGACCTCGCCATCACCTCGTCACATCGACGAACGGAGCATCTCCAAGTGGTGTCGTTCGAGTCACCCGATCTCGTTGGATTCGTGGCTCTCCCGGGTCAGGACGTCATGATCGACATTCCGATGGCAACTGGTCAGCGCGTCCGCCGGCGCTACACGATTGCTGCACTCAATCCTGATGCCGGGACCATGGAGATTTGGGTGGCACTCCATGGGAATGGCGCGGGTGAAACCTGGGCACAGACCGCAAAGGTTGGGCAAGTCATTGATGGCGTTGGACCTCGGGGCAAGTTGCCTGTCAACGAAACAGCCAGTCAGCACCTGTTCATTGGCGACCACGCTGCGCTGGCGGCAACGTTGGAAATGGCCAGCTCGGTGACGAGAGGCTCAGTCGGCACCATCGTGAGTTTTCCCCATCAAGATGACGTCATTGAGCCGGTCTTCGCTCCGGGCGTCACCTCATCCAGTTCGACGGCCCTCTCCCCCATTACGCCCGGTGACGGATCTGCACTGCTTCACGAGCTCGCTCATCGAGATCTGTCCATGCCTCGACTCCACTGCTACGTCAATGCAGAATTCGGCATCGTCAACGCCGTGAAGGCCGCGCTCCTCAGCCGGGGAGTTGATCGTGACGCGATCTCGACCAAGCCCTACTGGCGACTCGGTGCCTCCAACGCTCCCCATGGTGAACCGCCAAAGGATTAGTGAACTTCGACCACCACGGGGACGACCATTGGCTTTCTCCGGGTCTTCTCACCCACGTACTTTCCGAGTGCCCGCTTCACCGCTCGCTCAACCGAGGCAACAGAACGATCAGGCTCTTTGAGTGCCAAGGCAACGGCCTTGTCGACCGCCTCGGCCCCAGCCTCTAAGAGCGAGGAAGTCCGATCATCTTTCAACCACCCGTGAGCGGTGACGGTTGGATAGCCAATGACCTTGCCCGTCTTCAAATTGACCGCACAAGCAGCAACCACAAAACCTTCGTCTGCCAACGTGCGCCGCGCTTTGACCACTTCGCCACCAACGTCCACGGTATTGCCGTCTACGTAGACATAGCCCGCGGGAACGGTCGAAGACAGGGAGAGTCCAGTATTCGACAACGTGACGACATCGCCGTCTTCGCACAGCAGCACATTGGAAGACATCATCCCAATGCGCTCCGCAAGTTCTGCGTGGTGCACCATGTGGCGGAATTCACCGTGAACAGGAATGAAGAATTCAGGCTGGGCGATTTGCATGAGCAGCGCCAACTCACCTTGTCGAGCATGTCCCGAAACATGGACGTGCGCATGTCCAGAGTGCACCACTTCAACGCCCCTGCGGTGAAGATCATCAATCACCTGCCCGACCGAATGCTCATTGCCAGGAATTGGGTGCGCCGAGAGCACAATGACATCATTCGGCTCGAGAGTGAGAAAACGATTTGCCCCCCGGGCGAGCAAGGTCATTGCGGAGAGCGACTCGCCTTGGGAGCCAGTTGAGAGGACGCAGACCTTGGCTGGTGGAAGGTTCTCTGCCGCTTCAAGCGTGACGAGTGCG
>CAIXCS010000179.1 GCA_903918025.1 uncultured Actinomycetes bacterium | reverse complement strand
CGACAGGTGCGAGGGGAGACTGCAGTGGAACCAATACGAAACGCAGGAACGCTATGGAATCTGGTTGAGTTGCGTGCTGCGCAGTCCCCCGATCAACCAATGCTCTTCGATGCATCAGGTCGAACGGTGACCTTTGCTCAGTTTCGTAACCTTGCCGAACGAGTCGCCGCAGGACTTCAAGAACTCGGAATCTCCGAAGGGACCAAAGTTTCCTGGCAGTTGCCAACTCGAATTGATGCGGTGGTCCTCTCGATGGCGCTCTGTCGGCTCGGAGCAATTCAAAATCCCATCCTCCACCTCTACCGGGAGCGAGAAGTGGGCTTCGCTCTCCGTCAGACCGACTCAAGATTCTTCTTCACTGTTGGTGAATTTCGAGGGACAAACTTTCTTGAGATTGCAGCAACCGCGACCCGTGACTTGACGCTGCCACCGATGATCTTCTCCATTGATGAGGGGCTTCCCGAAGGGGACCCAGCGACGTTGGCTCCACCGGATGTACGCGGCACCAAGGTGAAGTGGATTTACTACACCTCAGGATCAACCGCTGATCCAAAGGGCGTCCAACACACCGACCGCTCCCTGATCGCGGGCGGCTGGGGGCTTGCCAAGGCACTCGATATGTCACCAGACGATGTTGGTTCCATTGCCTTCCCCTATGCACACATTGGCGGACCGGATTACTTGGTCACGATGCTGACCTGGGGGTTCCCAGCAGTTCTGCTCGAAGCGTTTGTCATTGACGAGGCATTGCCTCTGTTTCGACAGCGCGGTGCCACGATGGTTGGAGGGGCGAGCGCCTTCTACATTGCGTACCTCGCAGAGCAGAGGAAGAACCCTTCGGTGCCAATCTTGCCGACACTTCGGTTGATGTCCGGAGGCGGTTCGGCCAAACCACCTGAGTTGCACTACGAGGTGCAGAGTGAAATTGGCGGTCGTGGCGTTGTCCATGGCTATGGCATGACCGAAGTTCCAATGATCTCCAATGGATCACCGCACGACACTGATGAGCAGCTAGCCAATACCGATGGGGCTCCCATCGATGGAGCAGATGTCCGGATTGTGACCCTCGACGGCCGAGTTGCCGGCGCAGATGAAGAAGGCGAGGTTCGGGTCAAGGGCCCAATGGTGTTCGCCGGCTATACCGATCCAGCGCTCGATGTCGAAGCCTTTGACGACGAGGGGTACTTTCGAACAGGGGATCTCGGACGCCTCAGGAGCGATGGCCACCTCACGCTCACGGGGCGCCTCAAGGACATCATTGTTCGCAAAGGCGAGAACATCTCCGCCAGCGAGATTGAGAATTTGCTCTACGGACACCCAAAGGTTGCCGAAGTCGCCGTCATTGGTCTTCCCGATGCCTCTCGCGGCGAGCGGGTCTGTGCAGTTGTCCGCCTCGCTGACGGTGCCGAGACGCTCACCTTGGAGGAAGTGCAGACATACTGCCGAGAAGCTGGCCTCATGATCCAAAAGACTCCCGAGCAGGTCGAAATCGTTGACGACATGCCTCGAGCGGGCACCGGAAAAATCGTCAAGCGAACCCTCCAGGAACGCTTCTCCTAGAGATCTCCCGTTGCGAGGTCAAGAACCGCAAGGTCATGCTGATCGAATGACTTCGGTCGGGAAGAGAGCTCGCCCTTCGGAATGAACCAGCTAAGACCGAACGCAACGACAGCGATGGGGATGCACCAGGTGAACACCGTCGCCACCGATGCCGACACGGCGTCTGCGAGACCAGCTTGGATGGCGGGCGGCAGGTGGCGAATGGACTCGGGGGTCAACGTGGCTGGATTGAGTCCTGCAGGCAGCGTCGCACCATGGAGCGCGGCACTCAGGTTTGTTGGAAAGACATTTTCGTAGATTGCCCCGAAGACCGCTGCACCAAAGGTTCCTCCAATGGAACGGAAGAAGGTTGAACCCGACGTTGCAACACCGAGGTCGCTGTAGGGAACTGCATTTTGAACGGCAATCACCATGACCTGCATCACGCAGCCGAGGCCAATGCCAAAGACGAACATGTCGAGGGAGAGCTGAAGAGTCGACGTTGTTGGCTTCACAAAGTGAAAACCCACGAGTCCAATCACCATGAGGCCCGTGCCGATGATTGGATACTTCCGGTAACTCGAACCTCGAGCAATCAGCTGACCGGAGAGAATCGACGTCGCAAACATTCCAACCATCATTGGTAGGAGATGAAGGCCAGAAGCGGTCGTCGAAACGCCTTGGACGATTTGGAGGTAGACGGGAAGGAACGTCATTGCGCCAAACATCGCAAATCCGACGGCAAACCCGAGCGCAGCGATGTTTCGAAACGTTGGATTCCGAAACAACCTGAGCGGAATGATGGGCTCTGAAGCCCGTCGTTCAGCCGCCACAAATCCAATTGTGCCGACCACACCAACGGCGAGGAAGATCCATTCGATGGTCGATCCCCATGGATAGGTTGCTCCACCGAGCGAACAGTAGAGAACGAGTCCGCTGACGCCGAGCGTCAGCAAGACAATGCCGGAGTAGTCAACGGTGTGTTCGATCCTTCGACGAATCGTCGGAAGCACCATTGCGGTGACGACGAGAGCAGCGAGGCCAAGGGGCAAGTTGATCCAGAAGATCCATCGCCACGACGAGTGATCGGTGATCCAGCCTCCGAGCAATGGGCCACCCACCGTCGCCACGCCGAACATGGCACCGAAGGCCCCTACATATCGACCACGGTCCTTCGGAGCGACGATGTCGCCGATGATGGCTTGGGCACCAACGAGAAGACCACCCGCACCAATCCCTTGAATCCCCCGAGCGAAGATCAAGAGATTGAGCGAGGTCGAAAGGGCGGCAACGATGCTCCCGACCAGGAACACCACAATTGCGCCTTGAAAGAATGACTTCCTTCCATAGAGGTCGCCGAACTTCCCCCATAGCGGCGTTGAGACGGTTGACGTCAATAAGTAGGACGTCACAATCCAGGTCAAGTGGTTTGCCCCACCGAGGTCGCCCACAATGGTTGGCAGTGCGGTCGAGACAATGGTCTGGTCGAGCGATGCCAAGAACATTCCACAGATGAGACCGATGTACACCAGCCAAATCTGCCGTTGGGTCATCGACACCCCACCCGGGGCCATTGGCGCCACCGTCACGCGTCAACCTCCGCCATTTCTTCAATTGGGGCAGCCGCGGCCAATTTGGACGGCCACCAGTTCCACCGACCAAGGAGCACCACGATCGTCGGCACCAGCACCGTGCGGACAATGAACGTATCCATGAGAATGCCCGCCGCGAGGCCGTAGGCAACCGCGTTGAATGCCGACGATCCCGAGCCGCCCGATGCTG
>CAIXCS010000178.1 GCA_903918025.1 uncultured Actinomycetes bacterium | reverse complement strand
TCGAGGTGGTGTGCGGTGACTGCCACCTTCAAGTTCGGTTGCCAAGTAATTCGACGTTGGACCAAGAACAACCCCATGCCCTTCCAGCACGCCGCCGCCAAGCAAAACGAGTTCGGGATCAAAGCATGCGCACAGATTGGCAATCCCGCGAGCTAGCCACCAACAGAACTGGTCGACGACGTGAAGGGCATCATGCTCGCCACGCTGAGCAGCTTGGAAAAGTGCCTCAGGACTCAGTGCGGCTCTCGGACTGAGTGCTCCTCTCGCCGCTGCCTCAGCTGCAAGATGGCGAAGTCCTGCTCCAGAGGCGTAGCGCTCGAGGCAACCTCGACCTCCACAAGGACACGCTGGTCCGGCCGGATCAACCATGAGATGACCAAATTCACCAGCAAACCCATTCGCCCCTCGAAGAAGTTGCCCATTGATGATCGCAGCGCCACCAATACCGGTCCCGAGCGTTACGAGGAGTGCGTGATCAACACCTCGTGCGGCGCCAAAGTGATGCTCCGCCACAGCAGCGCAGTTGGCATCGTTGTCAATGCCAACCTCGCTCCGATGAAGACGATCACCAACGAGGTCGGCAATGTTGGCCCCGATTGCCCCATGCAAGTTTGGAGCGAAGACGAGCGTCCCCTCGTGGTCCACCATTCCTGGAACGCCAAGCCCAAGGAAGCAGGTCGTTGGGCTGAGTCCAACCTCCGCGGCGAGGCTCGTCACCGTTTCAGCCACCGCTTCGGCGACTGAACTACCGACTTGTTTGCCGAGCGCGCTATCGAGTTCTTGCGGCGTGGAACGTTTCTTGCGAGCGAGAATGGTCCCGGTGGGACTCAGCGCAACGCAGAGAATCTTGGTTCCACCGACGTCCACGCCGATCGAGGTGGCCTCGGTCGACGTTGCGCTCACGAGGTGGACTCGACCCGGGCCTTCAGTTCGCGCAATGCCGTTGCCCGAATTCGATGCTCGGCCCGGCTCTTGACAAAGTTAGGAATCGGAACTTTGAGTGCCGCCTCAAGGTGATACGTGACGGTGCATGCACCACCACTCGCCAACTCGAAGTCATAGGTGCCTTCTAAGTGGTCGAGCAAATCTGAAGCGGTGAGCGACCACGACAGACGCGTTGGTGATGCCGAGTAGTCATAGCGAAGGGTGTACGAAGTTGATTTGCCGAAGGCCGCTGCGCGAAATTCGGTCTCAAGGGGACGGCCTTCCTCATCGCGTTCAAGGACGATGACCGCCTTCATGTCACCAATCCACTCTGGATAGGCCTCAATATTGGACGCGACTTCGTAGCATCGCTTTGGCGATGCCTTGATCAGAATCTGCTCTGTTGCGTGGTCAGGCACGTACAGCCTTCCTTCCAGCGCGACTTCATCGCGCCTCATCAAGACTCAGACTACGCCCCAATGTAGAACTGAGGGCGTCGTAATTGAAGGATGCTTCTGCCCGCCGACGGCTTTCGATCCCAAATGAAGTTCGTTCTGAGCTCTCGAGGAGATCGTGGAGGGCTGCCGCCACCGCCGCTGTTGAGCGGGGTTCATCGACAATTCGACCTGTTGCACCATCAAGCACTGCATCTGCAGATCCCCCGCTCCGTCCAGCGAGTTGAGGAACGCCACAGGCCGCCGCCTCAAGGAACACGATGCCAAATCCCTCTTGTTCGAGTCCGCCCCAGCGATTGCGGCACAGCATCGCGAAGACATCAGCCGCCCCAAGGAGCGCCGGCAAGTCATCGTCGGGAACGAAGTCCAAGAAGCGAATGTCTGCTGGTCCACGATGAGCCAATCGTCGCAAGTGCTTCCGTTTGCGACCCCTTCCCCCAATTGCCACGACCATGTTGGGATGACGACCCTTCAGTTGGTGGGCCGCTCGAATGAGGACATCCATACCCTTTCGTGAAACGAGTCTGCTCACACTCACGACAAGTTCTTGCTCTTCGCCAATGCCGTATCGCGCACGCACCATTGCTCGCTCTTCACTTGAGAGTGGAACAAATCGAGTCGAATCGACTCCCGGAGGAATTTGGACCAAGCGCTTGAAGGGTTGACCCATCGCTCGCACACCTTCCTGCTCGGGATAGGTGCCAGCGGCAACTGCGATTGATGCACCGGAGAGCACCTTGGCCAAGCTTCGTCGGAGGCCTGGAAGGCGACCCGGAATGGTCACCTCAGCCCCGTGAAGAACAACACCATACGGAACCGACAACTTTCGACCAAGTATCCCGAGCGGCCACGCAGGGTCGAGCAAGACCAGTTCGGCCCCTGTCCGAGTGATTTCTGCCTCAATCGCCAAGCGGGCGGATTTTGAAGGAAGAAAGAGCGTCTTTCTTCGGACTCGGGAAATGGAATGACCGGCATCGCGCCACGACGCATCAAATGCTTCGGTGTCCGGGGAGGACGTTGCCGTCAGGATGGACGTTGTCTCCGGATCGAGGCGATGCCACAGTTCGTAGAGATAGGACTGAATTCCGCCAACTTTTGGCAGAAAGTCATTCGTCACGAGGAGGTGTTTCCTCGATGTCACAAGGCAGCCCTAAGACGCTCCACGTTCGAGGAATCGAATTCCAGGAACCAGACCTGCTCGCTCAAGCAAGCGAAGGCCACGGACTTCTTCAACATCAATAATGACCGCGTCGTCTGGCTCACGATTGAGCAAGAACGAGACCACACAGTCATGACAGGCATTCGTCTCTCGGAGACTGCATGCCTGACAATCAATACACAACTCATTACCCATATGTCTCCCCTACCGGTTGGTGGTAGGGCCATCCTGCGCTGAGGTTGTGACATGAACTTGTCGCAATCAGTCATGTGCGTCGAGTCTCGGAACGGAGAGATCCTCGCCCTTGTACGCCGCCAAACAGTGGCGTCGGACCTGCGCCACCTCCCAAGCAACGCCTTCAGTGAGCAGTGTGTGGGTGACGGGATCGAACAACGCGAAGAAAGGCGCACCGTGCACATGAAACGCTGCCCACGGCTCCGGCCCAAGCAGCACCGGAACTTCGGCAGCACTGTCAACGACGAGTTCAATGCCACCACTGTCCCCAGGAGCAATTGCCACAATCACGGTCTCCTCAAGAACCAGTCCCGAGGATCGAGGAGAACGAAGCGCGTTGGCGAATGGTACGCAGCCATCACAGTTCCCACTGAGAAAGAGGAAGAGCGCAGGACGATCGTGATCAAGCTGCTCAGTCGACCACGCTCCGCCACCTTCACGCACCGAGCGAAACGGTGCAATGCGACGGTCGGTTCTCTGAACGCCAGAGGTATCGACAAGTTGGCTCGAATCGAGCTTTGGGCGTCGCCTCAGCCTGCGCGTCAAGCGCCGAGCTCTCCTGGAACCTCATCGGTTCCGCTCGCCGCATCCTCCAAAACCTCAACGGCACGGTCGTGACCACACCAACGGCAGGAGACTTGATCGACACGTGCAGCAATCACGAGCCGATCCTCAATGGAAAGCTCTCCACCGACGGAGTAGTGGTAGTAGGCCTTCTCGGTCGTCGTGGTCGTGACATCGAACCGGGTCAGGTTGCCGCAAGCGGCGCAGCGATAGCGAGGTGTGGGCACCGATCAAACCTACCCGTTCGAATCGCGATCGATGGTCCATCGCTGAAGCACTTCATGGCGGGCTGCTTCATATTCAGCCGCCGAAATGTCACCATCGCGGAACTGTTCGAGGAGTTCTTCCAATCGTTCCCCAATTCTTGGGGGAACTCCCGAAGGCACTGGATTGAGTGATCGATCATCTTGGTCGTAGGGATCAAGGTTGACACCTAGCGAAAGCGACTTGCCTGTTCGAAGTTCAGCGAGGCTGGTCGTGATCTCTGCTTCACCTTCAACGTGGCCAGCACGAACCATGAGTTCTGCCGTGACCACGTGAACAAACGCCTTTGGGCGCCGGACGAACGAGAAGACCGCAGGCGCGTCATCGATCCGTTCAATCGTTACCGCTCCGCGACCGAGAACACGATCGAAGAGAGTCTGTGCGTAGTGCAAGTCTGCGACACGATCGAGGCGCACTTGGCCCTGCTCTCGCCCAAAGGTGCCAGATCGAACAATGAGTCGGTCGGTCGTGAGCGCCACTGAGTAGCGCGACCAACGAACGAACGCAATCACCGCTCGCAGGACTGGAAGCACAACAATCGCTAGAGCGACCCAAATGAGCCAGACCGGCGCAGGCGCAACGAGTACACCAACCGTGGTGACAACGGCAACGACGAGCGTTGCGCTCGAAATCGGGCCAATGATCTTGGACCAGTGCTGTCGGACCTCGACGACGACATCCTCTCCATCGAAGAGCTCGCTCTGCGGGATCGGCACAAGATCAAGCCTACAAGTACATCTTGAGCGACCAAAGGAAGAGTGGTCTCCGGCGCACCGGGTGCAGTAGTGGGCTACGGTCCGAACTACGAGAGGAGCAGTCTTGCGTCGATGCTTCTCCACACTGGTCTTGACCGCGACCATTGCTGTCTCCGGACAGGCAATCGCAGTCGAACATGCAGCCGCCGCTCAAAGCGGACCTACGGCGTGCACGTCGGGTAACCCACCTTCCGCCTTCAAGGGCTACTGCGGGACCTATGGCGGCATCAACACCTGGTACGGAACCTATGGTCCCGGCTTTCCGGGAACTCTCGGTTGGGTGCTCTGTGCCAATCGGCCGACCAATTCCGGTTCGTACCCTTCCCCGACCTACGCGTATGTTCCTACCGGATCACCATCTGGCATTCGAACGACGGTCAACGCGGCATTGGGCTTTGCTCTTTCCGAGGCAAGTGCCCTCGGTTGGGTGGCGCACGGACTCTCGGGTCAATTCTCTGCCAATGAAATCGGCGCGGCAATGCGACTACTTGCGACACAACAGTGGTGGTCAGTACCGACGGTCACCATGGAGCCTGGTCTCACTAGGGCCTATGTCGCGTTACGCGGACTCTTCACTGCGGCCACCGGTTCAACTGGAGCAGCAACGGTGTCACTGGGCATTACCAGTGGTGACGCCACCATCACCACGTCCGCCACCATCGGCGGTCGGATCACCTTTCCGGGCTCCGGACTGGCCCTTTCGGGCGTGGCCATCCAACTCACTGTTCATGGCGCGACGTTCACGACTGTTGGTGGGCAGACAACCAGGTCGGTGGTGACGAATGCATCTGGTTCCTTCTCGGTGGTTGTGGTCAATTCGGGTGGACCGGTCCACCCCATCACCGTCAGCGTTGTCGCAACGGTCGGACAACGCGGCATCTCCTACGTCGGACCAACCCTGCACGTTGCCAATGCACAAATTGTTGGCGCAGCATCGAGTCCTACCGTCATTGCCCGAGCACTCTCGGTCAATAGTGGCCTCCAAACGGGCCTGATTGATCTTGTAAAAACCGGAGATGATTCGACCTACCTGCCATTGACCGGAGCAGTCTTTGAAATCCAAGACCTCAATGGACTCGTCGTCGGCACCTTGACCACCGACGTGTCCGGACACGCCGGACCGAGCGATCCGCTTCCACTTGGGACGTATACCGTGCACGAGGTACTCCCACCTTGGGGTTACGGTCCAAGTCCTGATCAGGTAGTGGCTGTCTCCTCTGGCACGACAACAACGGTCAGCCTCACCGGTGCGCTCACTGAACTCGCGCTTCGAGCTTCCATTGGCCTCAAGAAGGTTGATGCGACAACCGGAGCGGTGTTGTCGGGCGCTACCTTCCATCTCGAATTTGACGCCGACAGAAGTGGCACGTTCGCCGTTGACCTCGGCTCTTGCACCACCACAGCCCTCGGGTCGTGCCCCTCGCCGGGTTATGACCACCTTCTTCCCGGTGACTACCGAATCACCGAGACCTCTCCTCCACCGAACTACCACCTGCCAACCGTGCCGACGGTGTTCGCAACCTTGGTTCCAGGAGAAGTCCGCACCATTGTGTTCTCCGATGAGACGATGCTGGCAGCACTCGTCGTCGCCAAACGCAACGCGAACCAGCCTGGCGTTGGCGTACCAGGTGCGATCTACGACCTCTACTCGGTCAATCCTGGACCAGCCGGGGGACCGCTCTCCCCACCACCAGTCAATGCTCGAGTGATTACCGGTTCAACGTGGTACGCCAGAGGAACAACCGACCAAGCTGGTCACCTCAGGTTCATCGTCCCGAGTGGGACGACCTGGTGTGTTCTTGAACAGCAAACGCC
>CAIXCS010000177.1 GCA_903918025.1 uncultured Actinomycetes bacterium | reverse complement strand
TTCAGTCGAAAAGCCTCCGGGAAACCCAGACCTATTCAAGTCGACAACGTCTCGAGTGGTGAACTACTTCAGTTTGGGACTACGAACGAAGCGAGCGAACGGCTCTCGCGACCGAGAGTCCAAGGGCGAGCGCAACGAGCAAGGGGAACGCAGCGTAGGCAACAACGTTGAACTTCCAGACAACACTCACCAGGGCAATCGTGCCAAGCGTGAGGAGCGTCGTCACAAAGAGCTCCGGGGTGTCGCCAACGAGAAAGTCCCACCAAAACATGGCGAAACCCTTCAAGAGACGAACAACCACGTTGGGTCGTGAGGCGGTCATGAGCGAACCTCTCTCTTCTTCGGCGCCTTCGTGCGGGTCACGACAATCAACACCCAGACCGTGACGGCATAGAACCCGACCAGCGCCAGCAACATCACGTCACTTGAGCCACCTGGCCACTTCACCTTCAGCCCTTCTCCAGCCCAGAACGTGCCATACGCAGTGAGCAGAATCCCCACCGTCATCTTCATGGCATTCTCTGGAACTGACGAGAGTTGCTTTGCAACAATCGCACCGACAATGCCAACGAGCACCAGCGCAATCGCGGCAGTCGCCGAAGCCAACCCAAGTCGGTGTGCGGAGGTTCCGAGCGTAATGACCGTAATGACGACTTCGAGGCCCTCGAGGAAGACCCCTTTGAACGCCATAACGAAGGCCAGACGGTCTCGATCGGGCCGACCACCAGCTGCGCGAAGTTCCGCCACCGTTGCTTCGTAGATTGCATCTTCATCATGGAAGGCCTTGAAGCCAGACGAACGCAATATGGCCTTTCTCAGCCACTGGAGTCCAAAGATCAACAGCACGCCGCCAACCACCAAACGAAGCACATCAATCGGGATTCGGACAAGCGCTGGACCGAAGATGGCCACGAGGGCAGCAAGCAACAAGACCGCAGCCCCGGTGCCTTCCATGGCAGATCTCCAACCCCTGGTCCGACCGACCGCGAGGACAATCGTGAGCGCTTCCACCATCTCGACGGCACAGGCGAGGAAGACCGCAGTGACGAGAACAACGAGGCCACTCGTGCTGGTTGCTGCACTCACCATGATTGGCATTGTCCGTCGTCGCGCATGCAGTGACTGTACCTGCGGCCACACAGGAACCATTGAGGGAAAGCCTTCTGGCCACTTCCTCAAGAAGGTGACCTGAAGCATTCTCCTCCTTTCACCTCGGCGCGAAAGGGCACGCTCGCCCTGTCAGACCGGGGTACTGTTCACCGTGGAGGTGCCCCATGGCGCGAAACACCGGAACTACGTACGTGGCGGGCGCAGGAGTACTCGGGCTCATCTTGGGTCTGGGCCTCGTTGCTTTGGTCACGTTTCACTCGACGCCAGCACCTTCGCCGACGACGGTTCTCAGCGTTCACCAGCCCGTCTACGAATTCTTTGCAGGACACCGCGGCGTCCAGTGTGAAATCCTCACTGACTTCTCTGATGGCGGACCAGTAGCCATGAACGGTGTCACGTGCTACACGAACTCCCCACCACGACGAGCGAGTCTCGATGATGTTGGAAGAATCCGCCAGTGCACTGGCGTGACCTGCCTCGCAAACCCCGGCATGGGAACGCCAGTACTGAATCCAGGCACTCGCATTGTTTCCGGGCCCCACTTCTGCCAAGTGACCGCAGATGGTGCCCGCTGTGGCAATACGTCGTCGGTCACCTTCACCATGACCACCAAAGGGGTAACGGTCAGCGGACAACATCCCATTGTCCTGAGCGTCAAGGCCCCGATCTACGAGTTCTTTGGTCCCACCGCGAGTGGCATTGAGTGTGAAATCAACGTGCCTGAAGGTGGAGCAGGAGTAGCGCAGACACTCTGCATCAGCGTGGTCCCGCCTCAGCGTGCCGTGCTCGCAGAAGACGGCACGTTCACGACCTGTGCTGGTGAGCAGTGTCTATCGAATGCTGGTCTCGGCACGTTGACGCTCGTGCCGAACACCCAAGTGCACTCAGGACCCTTCACCTGCATTGCAGGCTTGACGATGATGCGATGCACCTCACGAAATCTCGGAGGCTTTGAATTGTCAGCAGCTGGGACGAGAGCAGTTCACTAAAAGAACTACTTGCTCATGAGGTCCGGGGCCGTCTCCATGCCCTTGTTCCACACCGATCGCGCAATGATCTTCGTGTAGTCCGCACGGTGCGCATACTTCTTCGCGATGTCCCGGCTTTCTTCCAGCAATCCTTCGTCGAGCGTTGTTGGGTTGAGACCAAGCGCAACGAACTGGTCACGTGTGACGTTGAGATCGTTCTCGGCCGCTTCTTTTCGAGGGTTTGGCAGGTGCGCCACTTCGACGCCCGTCAACTTCGAAATGAGTTCGGCCAGTTCGCTTACTCGGTAGGTCTCGGTAACTTGGTTGAAGACCTTCACCTGCTCGCCGCGAGCCGGTGGATTCAAGAGCGCAATCTCAATGCAGCGGACCGTGTCTTTGATGTGGATGAAGGCACGAGTTTGTCCACCCGTCCCATGGACAGTCAACGGGTGACCAATAGCTGCCTGCATGAGGAAGCGATTGAGCACCGTGCCGTAGTCACCGTCGTAGTCAAAGCGGTTGATGAGGCGCTCATCGAGCGCAGTCTGCGGTGTCTGTGTGCCCCACACAATGCCCTGGTGAAGGTCAGTGACCCGCAGGCCATCGTTCTTGGCGTAGAACGCAAAGAGCAACTGGTCGAGCGTCTTGGTCATGTGGTACACCGAACCAGGGTTCGCGGGGTGAAGAATTTCGCGGTCAAGATCGCCGTCTGGTGTCGGAACCTTGACGGTCAAGTACCCCTCAGGGATTGGGGCGGAACCCGACCAGCCATAGCCGTAGACGCCCATCGTGCCAAGGTGGACGACCGCAATATCGAGACCAGTTTCGACAATCGCACAGAGCAGGTTGTGGGTCCCGGTGACATTGTTGTCAACGGTGTAGCGCTTGGCCTTTGCGTCTCGCATTGAATACGGGGCTGCGCGCTGTTCAGCGAAGTGCACCACCGCGTCAGGTCGAGAGTCGAGCAGCACCTGGACGAGCTTGTCGTACTCCTGCGCCAAATCGAGGTGCAAAAACGAGATGTCCCTACCCGTGAGTTGCTTCCAGACCGCGAGACGTTCTCCAATTGGCCGGATGGGCGTGAGGGACTCAACTTCGAGGTCAACATCGATGTAGCGACGCGACAGGTTGTCGATGATCGTGACGTCGTGGCCAATGTCAGAGAGGTGGAGGGCAGTCGGCCACCCACAAAACCCATCTCCGCCGAGAACGAGAACTTTCACCGTGGACTCCTCTTCGAGCTGCTGCTCGACTGGGGGGCGTGAGATTGACGCCGCCGTGAACGGGGGCAACTCTAGCAGTCAGGGTAGGAAATCTGAGGGCTCTGTCGACGGGTGATGAAGACGGTTCCTGCCAAAGACTGCAAGTTTTCCTCGCAAAATATGGAATTTGGTGCAGTGCCCGTCACCATTGAGCAACATCCACCTGAGAAGATGGAGCCGTGCTTGACAGTGAGACACCGGTTGAACAGTGGCACCGAACCCTGTGCAAGGTGACGGAGTGGCTCTATCTCTGTGGCGACCTCCCAAGCGACCAGCATCTCGCGCAACAGATGCTCGATGAGTGGGTTGACGAAGGCGTGACCGCGATTATTGATGTGCGAGAAGAGTGGAGCGATGAAGCCCTCGTTGCTCGACGAGCACCAGAACTCGAGTACTTCCACTTGGGCACCCATGACAATGGTGGAACGCAGAGCGCTGAATGGTTTGAGCAAGGATTGAGCGCACTCCATGAGGCACTCAAACAGCGTGAGGCGAAGGTGGTCGTGCACTGTCACATGGGGATCAACCGCGGACCATCCATGGGTTTCGCATTTCTCCTCGATCAAGGGTGGCAACCGGTCGAAGCCTTGGATGCAATTCGCACCGCACGACCGATCGCAGCAGTCGCCTACGCGAAGGACGCACTCGTTGCCCACCACACGCGCCGGGATCTCGCAGCAACGCGCACCACGTCTGATCTCCGTGCACTTGAGACGTGGATGGAGGAGAACGACATCGACGTCAGAACGGTCATTCGCCGAATCCGACAGTCCTCCTGATCTACCAGGTCAAACCAAGCGTGGCTCTCATCGTCGCCTCGAATGCTGCATCGTCGAGTTGCGAACGAAGCGGAAGGATGAGTTCCGCGTCAGGCCCCACTGGCACGCGAAGCGGCGTTGCCGCATTGGTCAGCGCGTTCGCAATCGCGACCGCAACCGACGATGCAGGTGGTCGGCCTCCGGAACCCGTGACCTTCCCGTCAGCTCCTTCCCACTGAGCAACCAAACCGTCATAGGCCTCATCAAATTCGAATGCGGGAATGGACTTCATTCCAGGAGCGGTGTACCCAGGCTCGATGAGCACCACTCTGATGCCGAAATGTCCAATCTCATAGTGGAGGGTCTCGGTCAACGCCTCCAGCGCAAACTTCGACGCCGCATACGCACCATCGAGTGGCACCGCGACTCTGCCTTGAATGGAACTCACGTTGACGACCACGCCTGAGCCTCTGGATCTCCACGCGGGGAGGACCTGCTGAAGAATCCGAAGTGGACCGAAGGCATTGGTCTCGAACATCGCACGGAGGTGATCGAGGGGAAGATTCTCCAAAGGACCATGCCCGGGCAGCGCAGCGTTGTTGACAATGCCATCGAGCTCTCCAGCAGCGTCGAGGCACTCAATAATGGATTGTTCGCTCGTCA
>CAIXCS010000176.1 GCA_903918025.1 uncultured Actinomycetes bacterium | reverse complement strand
CCGGTGAACGCGCTCTTGGTGCTTGGCCTCCTTGCGAGCTTTCCTGGTGCGGTGTATGCGGTCGCCGTGTTTCCAATCTCGATGGCCACACTCGGCATCGCGGTTTCGATTGTGAGTTTCAAGCAAGGTCGTCCTCTCCTCGCGGTCCTTGGGATGACCCTTGCGACTTTTACCTATCCGTCGGCGATTTATGCGTTGCCAGCGTTGTTCTTGGCACTCTGGTGGACGCTCGAACGAGATGCTTCAGCGTCACGAAAGGTGGGTCGTCTCGCGTTGGGCGGCATTGCCGTTCTTCCCTATGTGGCGCTCGTCGTGCACGATCAACTGGTGTTCCACCGGTGGAATCTCTACTTGGAAATGCAACGTGGTGCCGGATCGACGTTGCTTCCGCCGAAGAATCCGATCGCTCTCGTGTGGCACCTTGTGGTCAAGCAGGACACCCTGACCCAAATTCTCCAAGGCAGAAGCGCGGCACACTGGATCACCCTTCAATTCCTTGTTGCGACGGCACTTGCCGTTGGTTCCGGATTGCTGCTTTGGAGGTCCCGTCACAAGGATCTCGATCTCTTCGAAGAGGCGTACCCAGTTCTTCTGGGAATCTCGATTTGGCTCGGTGTTTTCTTAAGCGGAGTTGGCGGAGGCTGGTATCGAAGCATCGCTCTTGCGGCACCGCTCGTCTTGATTGGCGTTAGGGCACGAATTTCGATTCTCTGGATGACGTTTCTCGTGACTACGTTCACGACGCTGTGCATCTCACCCCTGTTCTTTTCTCGAATCCAACTTCGGATTGTTTGACGAAGGTCACAGAAGTGTCGCGTCGGCCGCCTTCAGGGACCGAACTACGATGGATCCGCAGCACATGCGGCTGTAGCTCAGGGGATAGAGCACTGGTTTCCGGAACCAGGTGTCGGGGGTTCAAATCCCTCCAGCCGCACCACTTGTTCGATGCCAACTCAGGCTCTCCTCGATGTGTGCCTCATCGGTTAGGCGTTGGCTTTTTGGCACCAACCTCCGAAGTTCTGGCTTCTGACGCCAGACTCCCTCAAGGTTCGACAATCCTCGTTGAACTCGTTCGTCCACCGAAAGATCACCATGACGAGCAAAGATGCAATTTATGACCATGCCGACGCCGGCTCGCAACAACCGACGCATCGCACTGGTGACTGGGGTAAGTCGCCAAGAAGGGATCGGCGCGGCTATCGCTCGTCGGCTGTACGCAGATGGCCTTGCAGTCGCAACGAGCGGGTGGCCTAGCTATGACAGTCGGATGCCGTGGGTCAGCGAACCAGCAAACGACCATGCGCCAGAGTTCACCCTTGGATCAGACAGTTCGAGGTCAAGGTCAATCGAAGCGAATCTCGAAGACCCGGGCGCAATTCCTCGGCTCTTTGATCAAGTTGAAAGCGCTCTCGGAACGGTCGACGTGCTCGTCTTGTGTCACTGCGAGTCAGTCGACGGTGGCATCCTCGAGACGACCCTTGAGAGTTTTGACCGGCACTTCTCGGTGAATGCTCGAGCCACTTGGCTCCTCATTCGAGAGTTTGCCTTGCGCTGTCAGTCGGATTTTGGCGAGGCGAGAATCATTGCCCTGACGTCTGATGCCAACGTTGGCAACGTCGCCTACGGAGCGAGTAAGGCGGCGCTCGATCGGATCACCCTTGCGGCGGCGCAAGAACTCTCCTCGCTCGGTGTGACCGCAAATCTGATCAATCCGGGCCCAACAGATACAGGCTGGATGAGTGAACAGCTCAAGCACGTCATCAAGGACCAGGTCCCACTCAAGAGGCTTGGACTTCCTCAGGATGTTGCGAATCTCGTTTCCTTCTTGTGCTCTCCTGAAGGGGGCTTTCTCAATGGACAGCTTCTGCATTCCAACGGAGGGTTTCAATCGTCATGAAGGTGCAACCACTCGCAGCCTGTTGATACGTGAGGTCGAGGTGTTCTGACGAGGAACTGTCTTCTCGGTGAGGACCGGTCGCAGAGGTTGCCGTATCGTGGGGCCATGGAACAGGTTGATCAACACCAGAGTGACCCTGTTCGCTGGTCGCTTCTCCCTGCATCAGCAGGAGTGCAGGCAGATGGTCAGCTCACCATTGGTGGTTGTTCAGTCGAAGAGTTGGCGATGTCGTACGGCACCCCATTGTTTATCTACGACGAAGCGCACCTTCGGAGTCGCTGCCGAGAAGCCGTTGCTGCGTTTGGTGCAGACGTTGCCTATGCATCAAAAGCATTTCTCTGCAAGGCCATGGCCAAACTCGCACACGAAGAGGGCATGCGCATTGACGTCTCAACTGCCGGGGAACTGCACGTGGCCCTCGCCGCTGGTGTTCCCGGCGATCGACTGGTCTTGCACGGGAACAACAAGTCCGAAGGGGAGCTCCAAGCGGCAATGAACGCAAAGGTCTCACGGATCATTATTGATTCAATGGATGAACTTGATCGACTTGAGCGCCTCACCGCGGGACTCTCGGGTTCGGTTCCGGTCTGGTTGCGGATCACACCAGGGGTCCATGCCCACACCCATGCATTCGTCCAGACCGGCCAAGAAGATTCGAAGTTTGGCTTCTCCGTGAGCAGTGGCGCAGCTGCAGCAGCTGTGTCTCGGGTTCGGTCGATGAGCGGTCTTGAGTTGAAGGGCATCCATGCCCATATCGGTAGCCAAGTCTTTGCTCTTGCCAATTTTGCGCAAGCAGCCGCGGTGGTCGGTGCATTCTTCGCTCCACTTGGGCTAGAGGAACTCTGCGTTGGTGGTGGGCTTGGTGAGGCCTACGTCAATACCGAAGAGGCTCCAACCATGGGCGAATGGGCCTCGACCACGCTCGAAGCGCTCCGAGACTCTGGTGTCCCCGAGAACACAAGAATCTCGGCCGAACCCGGACGTTCAATTGTCGCCAGAGCGGGGGTCACCGCCTATACGGTCGGGACGATCAAAGAATTGCCTGGTCTTCGGACCTATGTGGCGGTCGACGGAGGAATGAGTGACAATCCTCGTCCCGTGCTCTATGGGAGTGGGTATGAAGCCCTTCTCGCACGCGATCCAAAGGCGCGTCGACCGGCGACCATTCGTTTGGTTGGGAAGCACTGCGAATCTGGCGATGTACTCATTGAGGAGGCAAGTGTTCCCGATGACCTCAGCGTTGGCGACATTCTTGTCACCCCAGTCACTGGCGCCTACGGATCAGCCATGGCGTCGAACTACAACAAAGTCCCAAGACCGG
>CAIXCS010000175.1 GCA_903918025.1 uncultured Actinomycetes bacterium | reverse complement strand
GAAGCTCGGCATCAAGTGTGATGGAGCCAGTCGACGCATTGGCCCTGACCTGATCGGGAGAGCTCGCGCCGGCGATGACTGAGCGGACGGTTGGGTTGGCGAGCAGCCATGCGAAGGCAACCTCAACCGGACTCCACGGTGAGCTATCGACGACCTGAAGCACGCGCTCCGCTCGTTCGAGCATTGGTGCTCCGAGCCAGTGTCCTGCTCGAAATGGGTCAGCCTGGACTTCCATTTCCTTGAGGCGAGTTCCTTCTGGGACGACGCCATTTCGGACTTTGCCAGTGAGGAGCCCATTGGCGAGTGGATAGAAGGGCAGAAAGCCCATGTCGAGCTCCGCACAGGCGGGGAGAACATCAGCCTCCGGATCCCGACAGAGCAGCGAATACTGATTTTGCAGGCTTCTAAACCTAGTGCCATCCGGCGCAGAAGCGGCGGCCTCGTGGAGTTGTTCGGCGGTCAAATTTGAGCAGCCGATCTCGAGAACTTTGCCGGCCTCCATGAGTGCATGTAGCTGGGTGAGCGTCTCAGCGAAGGGGGTCTCTGGATCCGGCATGTGCAATTGGAGGAGGTCAATTCGATCGGTCCTAAGGCGCCGCAGAGAGTCTTCGACCATTTCAGTGACATATGAAGGTTTGGCTCCCCAACGGCCATCGGCCATCGGCATGCCGAACTTCGTTCCGATGACGGCTTCATCTCGACGTTCGCCAAGAGCAAGACCAAGCTGCGCCTCGCTCTCACCATTTCCAGATCCGTAGGTATTGGCCGTGTCGAAGAAGGTGATGCCAGCGTCTAACGCAGCGGAAACAACTTCGTTCGTCGCCGCCTGATCGAGGCGTTTGCCAAAGTTGTTGCAGCCAAGCCCAATGACGGAAACCTGCAACCTGCCAATCGATCGAGTCTGCATTTGCCTGCCTCTGGGCATCACGCCCGACTTCCTCCAACCAGGTTGGTCGGCTTCTTGTACTGTACCGAGGACTTGAGCCGCGGGGCTCGGAACGAGGAGAGAGCGAAACATGGCGACAGACGAAGTAGTGATCGACGTCAACGGAGCCGCAGACGATGTCTGGGCAATCATTGGAGACTTCGACGGGGCAGACAATCTCTTTCCTGCCATCGAGAAGATCACCTTGGAAGACAGTGAAGCTGGACACGACCGCATCATCTCAATGTTCGGCATGGACATTCGTGAGCGACTTATCTCGAAAGACGACGAAGCACGTGTACTCGTGTACTCGGTCATTGATCTGCCAAAGCACCTTGCGTCGATCACGGTGACCCCAACGGACTCGGGATCGAGCGTTTCGTGGAAGTTTGATGTTGAGCCAGACAACATGGCCGAAATGCTGCACGGCACCTACCAAGGTGGGCTTGAGGAGTTGGCGCGCCGATTCGCGTGAGCAACTGAGTTGGCGCGTTGGCAAGCCCGTGTCATAGGGTCAAGCATCGGACGGACTGTCCGATTGAGATTTGGAAGTGGGGGAATTTTGAGCGAGAGCCAAGAGGTTTTCACGAGCCCGCATGTACTTGAGTTTCCGTACTCGCGTTCGACCGGTCCGGTGATTGGATCGTTTCTGACTGCGCTGCGAGATGGCGTGCTGATTGGGATCAAAGGAACGGGTGGCAAGGTGATTTTTCCTCCAACCGAGTACGACCCAGACACCGCTGAAGAGACGAGCGGGATTGTCAACGTTGGCCCTGGGGCGGTCGTCACCAGTTGGGGATGGGTAAGCCAGCCACTGAAGCAACATCCCTTGGCTCACCCCTTTGCATGGGCACTCATTCAGCCCGACGGTGCCGACACCGCCATGCTCCATGTCGTCGACGCAGGCAGTGAGTCGGCAATGGCAACCGGGATGCGCGTCACGGCAACCTTTCGACCAGCAGATGAGCGAATTGGCGCAATGGCCGACCTTGTCGCCTTCGTTCCAGAGGAGGCAAAGTGAGCGACCAGACCTATGTGACGAGCGACCCACGGGGCTCGATCACCAAGCTCGACACCCCAAGCCGCTTGGAGTACTTCTTCACTGCCGGGACGTCACTTTCGAAGAACCTTCGCGGGTACCAGCGGGGACAATTCATTGGCCAGCGTTGCCCGGTGTGTTCCAAGGTCTACGTGCCTTCACGTGGCTCCTGCCCGGTTGACGGTGTCGCCCTGACCGAAGAAGTTGAACTCAAGAACACCGGCACCGTCACGACGTTCTGCGTCGTGAACGTGCCATTCGCAGGTCAGTCGATCAAGATCCCGTACATCGCCGGACAAATCTTGCTCGATGGTGCGAATCTCTCGTTCATGGGTCTCATTCAAGAGTGTGAACTTGAAGAGGTTCGAATGGGAATGAGAGTGGAAGCCGTTTGGGTCGACAAAGCAGACCTCGTTCCTTCGCTTGCATCGGTGAAGTACTTTCGCCCAACTGGTGAACCTGATGCCGCCTACGAGACCTACCAGGAGTACCTGTGAGCACGATTCCAGCAACACGCCAGGGCCACCGACCAGTTGCCATTGTGGGGTTCAGTCAGAACCACTCCGTGCGTTCTGACAGCACGTCGAATGAAGTTGAGATGCTCCTGCCGGTTATCCATGACGTCTTCAACCGTGCGGGGCTGACCAAGGACGAGATCGGGTTCATTTGCTCGGGCTCAACCGACTACCTCATTGGTGGACCATTCAGTTTTGTGACTGCACTTGACGCGATTGGCGTCTGGCCGCCAAAGTCCGAGTCCCATGTCGAGATGGATGGCGCATGGGCGCTCTACGAGGCATTCGTTCGTCTCCAAGAGGGGGACCTTGACACCGCACTCGTCTATGGCTTTGGAAAGAGCTCGCTTGGTGATCTCAACGAGATCTACAACTTGCAGCTCGATCCGTACACGATGGCCCCGCTCCACCCAGATCTCGTGTCGTTGGCAGCACTCCAGGCGCGTGCGGTGATTGACCAAGGTCTCGGCACTGAAGAAGACTTTGCCCGGATTGCGGCGAGGTCTCGTCGAGATGCCATGACGAATCCTTATGCCCAGATCAAGAGGGACGATGACGTTGCGTCGCTCATGCGTGAGCCGTATCTCGTCTCTCCACTTCGGCGGCATTGCTTGCCACCGATCAGCGATGGTGCTTCGGCCATCATCCTTGCTGCGGGTGAGAAGGCATTTGAGTTGGCAGAACACCCAGCATGGATTACGGGGATTGATCACCGCATTGAGACCCATGCTTTCGGAGCTCGCAACTTGGCAGTGTCGACGTCGACGGCCAAAGCCGCTGCGATTGCTGGTGTTGGCGAGGGTCATGTTGACCTCGCGGAGTTGTTGACTCCTTTCGCTCACCAGGAACTCATTGTGAAGGCCGCTCTTGGGCTTTCTGACTCGGTTGCGATCAACCCATCGGGTGGACCTCTCGCGGCGAACCCGCTCATGTCGGGCGGTCTCAACCGACTTGGAGAGGCAGCGCAAGCAATCCTCGATGGTCGAGCAACGAGAACGGTGGCACATGCGACCGGGGGACCACTCCTGCAACAAAACCTCGTTTGTGTCTTGGAAGGAGCCTGACCATGGCAAATCGTGTTGCCGTTATTGGAATCGGCCAAACCCACCACCGCTCAAAGCGTGAAGATGTCTCCATTGCGGGCCTCGTTCGAGAGGCCGCCCAGCGCGCACTTGACGACGCGGGGTGCACCTGGGCCGACATCGACGCCGTCGTTGTTGGGAAGGCTCCCGACATGTTCGAGGGCATCATGATGCCTGAGCACTACCTCGCAGCAGCACTCGGAGCCGTTGGAAAGCCAATGTTCCGCGTCCACACTGCTGGATCCGTCGGTGGCTCCACTGCTCTTGTCGCGGCCCACCTGGTCGCCGCAGGACTTCACCAGCGAGTGTTGACCGTCGCCTTTGAGAAGCAGTCGGACTCCGATGCGATGTGGGCATTATCGGTGCCACAGCCGTTCTCGGCTCCACTGTTGGCCGGTGCTGGTGGCTACTTTGCTCCCATCATTCGCGCCTACATGCGGAGATCCGGTGCTCCGAATGATGTTGGGATGCGGGTCGCCGTCAAGGACCGACTTCAGGCGCTCAAGAACCCCTATGCACATCTTCACCTTCCTGACATCTCGATGAAGATGGTGGAAGAGTCGGTCTTGCTGTGGGATCCACTCCACTACCTCGAGTCGTGTCCGTCATCGGACGGCGCAGCGGCAATGGTCCTCGGATCCGAACAAGCGGCAACCGTCGCTGAATCAGCAACTGGTCGTCGCCCCGCCTGGGTGCACGGGATGGCAATGCGATCTGAACCGACAATGTTCGCAGGTCGAGATCAAGTCAACCCCCAGGCCGG
>CAIXCS010000174.1 GCA_903918025.1 uncultured Actinomycetes bacterium | reverse complement strand
GTGCTGTTCGCTCAACGGCCGCCACTGTTGAAGAAGTCGTTGACGAAGTCGCCGGCGCTCGAGTTTCAGAACGAGGCGCGACCCGTGGCGACGACAAGTTCTCGGAAACTGCCATGGAAGACCGCAAGCGCGAGGGCTACTTCTAATGGCAAAGACCGATCTCCTCCGTTTTGCCACCGTTGGCTCAGTCGACGACGGAAAGTCGACACTCATCGGTCGTCTACTCGTTGACACCAAGCAACTCTTCGACGACCAGTTGGATGCCGTCACTGAAGCTTCAATCCGGCGAGGGACTGGTGAGGTGGACCTTTCGTTCGTGACCGATGGGCTTCGAGCGGAACGCGAACAGGGCATCACGATTGACGTCGCCTACCGCTACGCGGCGACACCAACGCGCAAGTTCGTGATCGCTGACTGCCCTGGGCATGTGCAGTACACGAAGAACATGGCAACCGGCGCATCAACTGCTGACCTTGCGCTCGTCGTGATCGACGCGCAAAGTGGCATCAAAGAGCAAACCCGTCGGCACTGCTGCATCGCTGCACTTCTTGGGGTGTCCGAATTCGTCGTCTGCGTCAACAAGATGGACCTCATTGACTGGGACGAAGAAGCATTCTTGAAGGTCGCGTCATCAGTAGAGGATCTCGCCACTGCTCTTGGCGTTCGTCGGGTTTCGGTCATTCCGATCTCGGCACTCCTTGGCGAGAATGTCGTCAGTCGAGGCAGCAACAGTGAGTGGTTCGAGGGCCCAACCGTGCTCGAAGCGCTCGAAGCGGCTCATGCGGGTGATTGGGCCGGCGTTGGAGAAGATGAAGGTGGAACGACCACCCGTCTTCCTGTTCAGTGGGTGATTCGTCAAGTTGGCGAACGACGGAGCTATGCCGGGATGGTTGCCGGTGCACCGCTTCGTTCGGGTCAGTCGGTCATCGTGCTCCCACTTGGCAAGACGACGACCGTCAGCAAGGTCGAAACCTACGATGGTCCGCTCGACCAGGCCGAAGCGGGCATCTCGGTCTCGGTGCACCTCACTGATGACTTCGATGTCACCCGTGGCGACATGATCGCCGATGTCCTCCACCCACCTACCGTCACCAGCGCTCTTGAAGCGACGGTGTGCTGGTTTGGTGCAGCCCCGCTCAAGGTTGGGGATCGGCTGCGCCTCAAGCACACGACCCACTCGACACCGGCCAGAGTTACCGCCATTGCGTCGGTCCTTCAGATTGATTCACTGACGTTGGAGGCTCACGACGAATTGGGTGAGAACCAAATCGGTGTGGTGCACCTCGCAACGGCGACGCCTCTTGTCGTCGATCCGTATGCCGAGAACCGCATCACGGGCTCATTTGTCCTCATTGACGAGAAGGACAATGCCACCGTGGCCGCCGGCCTCGTTGGGCTTCCTCAAATCCTTCCGCACTCCTGAGTCGTTTCAGCCTCCCGGCTGAAAGATCATGATCAGTGCTGCCGTAACCACAACGACGGCAACGCCCTGCGATGCACGTGCCGCTCCAACAGCTGCCGGGAGATCAATTCGCTGCTCGGTCAGTCCTTGTGCGATTCGGCGCTCATTAGCGAAGACACCTGCCTCGAGGCCAGCGAAAGCGCCAATCCAACAGAGGGACCCAAGAAGCACCCAGGTGTCAGTGAACGCAATTCGTCCATTGGAGGCACCAAGAAGCCCCCCTCCGGTAATGGGCACGAGGAGGAGCACCCGACCAAAGATTGGCGAGGGGCGGGCAAAGTAGCGAAGTGTCATCTCGCTGAGATCGTCGAATTTCGCCGCCCGTCGTACCGAGTCATTCTCCTTGGCC
>CAIXCS010000173.1 GCA_903918025.1 uncultured Actinomycetes bacterium | reverse complement strand
CCAACGGTGCCAGGTCGACTCGGTAATTTCCAGTTGTCGACAGACCTCGGCGACGTCGTTACCAGCATTGAGCAACTTCTCGCCCTCGGCGAGTTTGCGGATGACCTGGTCGGGTGTGTGATGCCTTCTCTTCACGGTGAGTCCTCCTGCTCCATTGTGGAGCATCAGGACTCGCAAAACCAGTGGCTCAGTTCAGGGGGATCCTTCCAATACCTTCATGCATGCAGGGGTCTCCTCATCGTTGCTGTCATTAACAACAACGACGATGGCGGGGCCCCTGCTTCAGGTGGTGGATGCTCGCGAGAGGGTCAAATCCCTACTTGAACGCGGAGAGCCATTTTGTTCTGATCTGCTTCGTCAGTCGTCAGTCGTCAGTCGAGTGTGTGAAGTGTTTGAAGTGAGTTAGCAACAATTGGAAGGGGTTTGCCGATCTCCTCGTCACCGTTACTCGAAGACGTTGCAAGTAACTACTGTTCCCCAGGATTGGTTGGTACCGGCGAATGGCGTCTCCGCCACAACCGTTCCGGAGGGCGGTGGTTTGGCTGGTCCACGATGCAGAATGACAATTGCAACTTCGAATCCATCATGATGCAGGACTGCTGTGGCTTGAGCTTGAGGCATCCCTACGACATTTGGCACCGTCGAAGACGCTGATTTCGAGGATGTTGCAACCGCCATCCAGATGATTCCTCCGGTCATCAACGCGATGACAACAGCACTGAAAATCCATCGCCTCTTTGGAGGGACCCGCGTCTTCAGCATGTCGGGCTAGAGCTGTACCAATTCAGAGCGAAGTGCGAGTCCGTCGACACGCCAGCTGGCTGGGACATAACAGTTCCACACGAGGCAATCATCGTGACCTTGTCGTTAGTACTTGTGAGTGACCAGTTGGTTGAGCTACTTCCGAAGCCGTTGCTTGACATGGTGGTGCTTCCAAAATTTGGAAGGTAGTAGCTGCCCATACGTTCGTTAATGAAGTTTGCAGCGTTGTATCCAACATATGTGGCCGCGTTCGTGAAGGCCTGGGCCTCACCCGTAGTCACATTCTCAAGGAAGTAGTTCGCCTGATAACTCCCGATGTACTCCACATACACATAGGCTTGATTCCCGGGCCTAATGACGGGACCTTCCCAAATTGTGTCGGCTGGATAGTCTTCGGTCCAAAACCTGTACTGCGGCGTCCCAGTGGCAATGGAGTCTGCCCCTGCTTGGATCAAGCTGGAGACACCAATACCAGTCCAAAATGAAGCAGCGGGAGCGAACAGATAGTTGCTGTAGCCACTATTTCCCGAGACGGAAGGTTGAGTCCAAATCGATTCCGAACTGGTGAAATGCACGCCACCGAAATCTGAATTGTTCACCACATGTCCGGCCCAAATATTTGAGTTGACCAATGCGTGCGTTGTCGAACCACAAACCGGTTGCGGCGTGGTGAAATTCTTCACGGAATTCATAGCGTGTTCCCAACCAGCGAGTGCCGACACATTCTCGACTGGCCTCGGCGGATAGCCAGCAGCTTTCAATTCTGAGTCTGATGCAGTTAGAGGACTTGCTAATGGACCTGATGCGCCAAAAACCTGGAGCGGTTGACATGATGCGTTCGCGGAAGCGTCATAACTCGAACTTCCACTGGTTGACGCTCCAGACAATGTCACACTGACAACGCTAGAACTTGCGATTAGGGCAACCACCAGCGCAATTGGCTTCCGAACTGAACTCTTGTTGTTTGATTTGGTTCCATTTATCATGGACCCTCCTTGGTTAAGACAATCACAATTAGATGGCAAAGTGTACAGTTGTCGAACAGCGAGCGTTGCTCAATTATTCCGCCGTTTGCCGTTCACGATTGCAGATCTCAGCGGATCGATTTCGAAGTATCCATTGCTAGAGAAATAGCAAGGGAAGCGCTTACCGATCTAAGTACCGTTCCCCCGATCATTCAACCGCTTGGATGCTCAGACTGACCGGACCCCATTCATCGGTCCACCTCTTGTGAGAGTAGCAAAGCATTTTCTTCGTGCCATTTGTTTGAGAATTCGACTGGTGTGAGGTAGCTCAGCGAACTATGCGGCCGGTAGTGGTTGTAGGAGTGACGACGGTCTTGGAGCATGGCTCTCACCTCCCACATTGAGTCGAAGATCTCTAGGTTGAGCAACTCGTCTCTCAGTTTGTCATTGAAAGACTCGCAGTGTCCGTTCTGCCAGGGTGAACCGGGTTCGATGTAGGCGGTGTTGGTGCCGACCTCGTGGCACCAGTCCTTCGTCACCTGGGCAATGAACTCTGGACCGTTGTCCATCCGAAGAAACACTGGTGTGCAACCCCGTTCTTCTCGCACGTCATCGAGAATGCGAAGGGTGCCTTCTGCGGTGATGGTGCGAGCGGGCCAACAAGCCAAGTTCTCTCTG
>CAIXCS010000172.1 GCA_903918025.1 uncultured Actinomycetes bacterium | reverse complement strand
TTCATTTTCGAATTCATTTCATGAGCTCGGCAATTGCGTCTTGGGTCTTTTGAATTCTGGCATTGACCAATTCTGCCTTCCAATTGGGAAATCGGCTTTTGACCTCTTGGAAATAGGAATTGGCGGCTTGAAGAAGGCGAATGGAGTCTTCTGGTCTTGGCATCCTATCCGAATCTCTGACCAACAAATAGCCATGGAAGTAGCCGTCTGACGGATCGGCGAATGCATACTTGGGGTCGAATGTCGATGCCGCATAGGGAGTTCGACTGGGGTCAGAATGCGGCGGTGGTCGTGGCTCAACAGCCGACGACGCCTGGGAGGATTGCTGATCTTTGTTGGGGGAGATGGGTTGCTGAGGGGCTTCTATCGGTTTGCCATGCACGGGTTCGGCTTCTTCAATGTTGACCGCAGGGGTTAAGACCGCGCCAGTCCAATTTGTCGAGACTCTCTGAGAACGGTTAACGAGCGGGGCAGAAAAGTGACCTACCACTTTGACAGGATAATTCCATGTGATTTTGATTGGAACCTGTTTTCGTGAGACCATGTCGAACATGATATCGTTTTGTGGCGGGAGAAACTGATTGAGATCAGCATCCGCAGTTGAAACGTAAGACCCGTTCAAAACGCACCGCAGCGTGTGTGAACCCCCAGCAGCGATAGTGAATATTGAAAGAAAGTTGCAGTCCCAAGTGTTCTGAGAATTGCACAGCTCGATCTTGCCCCCTGACTGGTCGGTTAGCGTGAAACGCCACTGGTCAGCGCCCCAACTGTTCCATCGCTCGGCAAGCAGGATTGGCTTGTCAGTCAGATTGGTGAGAACAAAATCCAATACTATTGCCGCCGTGGCGCCGGCTATCGCTTTAGCATTCCTAAGTTCAGCGCTAAGGGTTGGGGATTTGGGCTCCTCGCAGTGGCTGAAGCCAGCCATAAGAAGTGGGACGGTGCTGATCAAGAGTGCTTTCATGCCTTGCAGAACGTTCAATGTGCATCCGCGGGCGCGGTTGGACCATCCGATGGAACGCGAGTGGAGGGCTTATGCCCGTCGGATGGCACGGCTTCGATCTCTTCGAGGTTGATTGTGGGTGTTGTTACTGTCCCGGTCCAATTGGTCTCAATCGTTCTGTCGCCCATCTTCGTCCGGTGTACCAGCGGCGCGGAGAACGTGCCTTTGAGCTTGATTGGATATACCCATGCGCTACGCATTGGCTCAGTCTGGAAAGGTGGGCCATTACCCCAACTCATAGGCAGTAATTGGATGACATCAGTAGATGAAGAGAACCCGAAGCATGTCGCGTCTCCAAAATTGCTACCTCGCACACGCAAGTGGCACTTGAACGTCAGTGCCTTCTCGACAGGAACCACAAAAGTCGTCAAGAAGTTACGCCACCAATTCATCTGAGGGTTGCTGAGTTCAAACACATTGGCTTTTGCGTCTGTAAGAGTGAACGACCACTGATAAGCTCCCCAGCTATTCCACCGCTCAGCAAGGACTAACGGTTTGAGCGCCTTGTTCGTCATGATGAAATCTACCTCAATTTGAGCCGAGTCCTCGCCGACGATTCGACAATTCTTCAATTCGACGACCAAATCGGACTCCTTCG
>CAIXCS010000171.1 GCA_903918025.1 uncultured Actinomycetes bacterium | reverse complement strand
GAAGAAGTCACTGGCCGCATCATCAACACCTCTTCAGAAGCAGGCCTCTTTGGAAGCGCTGGACAGGCGAACTATGCAGCGGCCAAGGGCGGAATCGTGTCGCTCACGTGGGTCCTCGCTCGCGAACTCCAACGTTTCGGTGTCACCGTGAATGCGATTGCTCCACGGGCCCGCACCCGCATGACCGAAGAGATCTTCACCGAAATGGCGAAGGGTGAAGATGGCTTCGACAAGTTTGACCCTGCCAACGTGGCACAACTCATCGCATTCCTCGCAAGCCCTGGTGCCCAAGACGTATCTGGTCAGATCTTTGTGGTCTTCGGTGGCGACATCTGGGCAATGTCTGCATTCCGACCTGTTGGCGAACTGCACCGTGACCACGCGTGGACTCCCGAGGAGCTCCTCGAAGCAAAGGGTGAACTGTTCAAGACCCATGACTCAGGAATTCCTCCCTTCACCTTCTTCTAAGCAAGAAGAGCGAAGTGCTGAACAGTTCCACTGCGTGAACGTCACGATCCTGAGTGGGTTTCCCACTCAGGATTGTTTCGTCTGCGCCCGAGCAAGCAGGGCATGCTCCTAGGTGAGGGTTGGCTCGTCGCCTGCTTCGAGGAGGCCAACGGCCAACTCCGCAACATCACGGCACTGACGCCGAAGATGAGCGAGACGAACCGAAGGGTCGTCGACTTCTAAGAGCTGCTGAGCGTCGTAGAGCGAAATCGGAGCGAGCGCGCAGAGAATCCACGAAGCGCTGTCAGGTGTCCACCCATCGTCAACCGCGTGACAAAGAGCAGGAACTTCGCTGGCTTCGGAGAGAAGCGCTCTGGCGCGACGCACCTCAACGAGCGCTTGGGTGAGCTCGTCAGGCGAACCAGTGAAGTGCCGCTGTGGCATAGGTCGAACGATCGCTCTTGGATACGGTGCATCATCTAACCACTGCAGGACTTGAAGGCGCTCAATCGCTCGAACAATGAGTGTTGACCTTCCATCCTCACCTGTGGTGCAGTACTCGATCTCGACCTCGGCCCCAATGTTCACTCGCTCATCACCGCCGCCGACTTCTGAACCCTTTGAAATCAGCGTGATGCCGAACCTGCGAGAAGAATGTTGCACATCAGACAGCAACTGCTGGTAGCGCGGTTCAAAGACATTGAGCGCAAGCTGCGCGTGGGGAAAGACAACCGCGGAGAGTGGGAACATGGGCAGCTCATACGCTTCGGTCACGCGCAGAAGCCTAAGGGGAACAGCGCTGGGCAATGCCGGGGAAACTACCCCTTCAACAGTTCAGGTCTCCGAGCTTCAACCATTCGACGAAAGCCGTCTTTCCATCCAACTTGAGATTCGCCAACGAGGGAATGGAGCTTGGTCAGATCGACCTGAACCGAGTCGATGGTCTGATCGGTCGGAGCAAATGCAACCTCAAGCCCAGTCAATTCACCGAGATAGCTACACCACTCTTCAATACTGACGGCATCTTTCCCGCCCCAGTTGACCGTTGTTCCGCCGACGACGGCAGCTCCCAACAAGCCCGGCACCACGGCAAAGATGTCCTCGTCATGAAGTGGGTGGTAGGTGCTTGGCGATCTCGTGTGGACGGGAATGGCTGAGCCATTGCGGAGCATCTCTAAATGGACCGCTGGCCAGCCGCCACCATCTCCATAAGGAACAGACAATCGAGCAATGGTGGTCGGGAGGTTGAAGCGTGTCGAGCCGTAGCGCGCTGCAGCCTCTGCCGCGATCTTCGCCGTCGAATAGGTCCGGAGAAATTCCCAAACTCCATGATTGTCGCCGAGTGGTGCATCTTCGGCGAAGACGTGGTGACCCATTGGCTTATAGACAGCCGTTGAAGAGCAGTGGAGCAAGGCTCCTGCGCCCTGGACCTGTTCCATGATCGCGAGCGTGCCACCAACCCCTGCATCAAGATCGTTCGTCCAATCGTTGGATTTTGCGACGGCGAAATTGAGCACGAGGTCAGGCTCAGAAGGAAGGTTGCCAACATCACCAGTTGCCAAGTCAATTTCTACGCACCGGACGCCAGCTTCTTCGAGTGAGGACCTCCGCGAGGCATCTCGAAACCTCGCCGCACCAATGACGGTGTTGTGCTCGCTCAACTTCGTTGCCAGTGGTTGCGCAACCTGACCAGTCGCGCCAATGACCACAATGGTCTTACCCTTCAGTTCGCTCGTCATGGTGCAGTCCTCTCGTTCATCCTTGATTGCGTCTCATCCTCG
>CAIXCS010000170.1 GCA_903918025.1 uncultured Actinomycetes bacterium | reverse complement strand
TCCCCGCCTGGTGCAGGTCGTTGTAGGTATGGAAGAGCTCTTCCTGGAGACCTTCTTTGTTCTGCATGAATTGCACATCGTCAATCAGCAAGACGTCACATTCGCGATAGTGGCGCTTGAACGCCATTGTCGACTTTCCCTGACGAATGGCGTCGACGTAGTCATTCAGAAACGTCTCGGTAGTGACGTAGAGAACCCGATAATTCCTGTAGTTCTCAACGATGTAGTTGCCAATGGCATGGAGGAGGTGTGTCTTGCCAAGTCCAGAAGCTCCGTAGATGAAGAGCGGGTTGTAGTGACGACCGGGTGTTTCTGCAACGGTCTTCGCTGCAGCGCAGGCCAAGCGGTTCGACGACGCAGACACGAAGCTGTCGAAGGTAAATCGAGGATCAAGTTTGACCGAAGACCCATTGGTGGTTCCGGTTCCAGTCGGACGCGGCTGGTGGAGCGGTCGAGCAGCTGGCGGAGTGGCGGAAGGTTCAACGGCTGGCTCCTTGGCAATCCGTTCGTCAATAACGACCTCGACCTCCAATGGTTCGTCGACTTCAACGGCGAGGGACTCCGTGATGAGTGGGAGAAAGCGATCGACAATTCGATCACGAACAATCGCGTTTGGGACCGCCAAAATTAAGGTGTCGCCAGTTACATCCACAGGAACGATCGTCGATAGGAACATCTGCCACACAGCCTCTGACACCTGCCCCTTCAGGGCTACGGCGCATCGGTCCCAAATTTCATTGACGTTTTCCACAAGCTCCTCCGAGCAACTACGCCCACTTTCATCCACAGGGCTGTCCACAGGTGTGGAGCGCGATGGTAGGTGGAGTGGGAAGGGCAACCTACACCGCGCGGAGCCACCCTGCTAGAGGGGTCGCGAATCTGACCTAACATGGTTGAGCCGTGTCGGACACGCTGTTCGACTCGTCAGTCCAGCATTGGGTGGATTGCCCCTCCTGGCTCCACCTTCGCAGTGAAAGGCCCATAACGTGAAGCGCACCTTCCAACCCAACACCCGCCGCAGGGCGAAAAAGCATGGATTCCGGGCACGTATGTCCACCCGTGCCGGCCGTGCCGTCCTGAAGTCTCGTCGCCTCAAGGGCCGTCACCGCATTAGCGCCTAGTTCCGTTGTCCGGCCAGCTGGTCGGGAGCGTGCAGCGCCGTGCGCTCTTCGATGCCCTGAGACGACCACGAGGACGGGCCTCCCGAGGTCCAATCCGGGTGAGTTACACCACGGGTGACCACGGGAGCGGACTGACGCGCCCACATGTTGCCTACGCAATTGATACGTCATGCGGTAACGCCGTGCAGCGCAACCAACTCCGGCGCAGACTTCGAGTTCTGAGCAATGAAGCAGCGGAATCAATGGCTCCGGGTGCCTATCTCATTCGGACTCAGCCGGCTGCTTCCTCACTCTCGTTTCAAGAACTTCGAACGCTGGTGCTTCCAACACTCATTGAAGCTGGCGAGAAGGGTGGGCGATGATCCAGGTCAGCCAGATCCCAAAAACCCTTGTAATGAAAGGGATTTCTCTCTATCAAGCCGCAAAGGCTGGCTATCCGTCGCCTTGCCGGTTCCAACCTTCGTGCTCAACCTATGCGGCTGAAGCGGTGGCCACCTATGGCGTTCTCCGTGGTGGTTGGCTGGCGCTTCGACGCATTCTTCGCTGCCGGCCCTTCGCAGCGTTTGGCTACGACCCCGTACCTTCCCCAACCATGAGGAGCCAGAGCCCCCGATGAATCACGCCCTCCTGACTGCCTCGATCTTCCAGACGATCGGGCACTCAATCTCAACAATCTTCCACCCACTCCTCGTGCTGTTCGCGACGATTCTGGCGTGGATTTATGGCGTTATTCCCAACTACGCCTTGGCAATTTCAGCGCTCACACTGGTGATCATGGCGATTTTGACGCCACTCACCGTCAAGTCAACCAAGTCACAGTTGGCAATGCAGCGCATTCAGCCGGAAATGAAGAAGCTCCAGCTGAAGTACAAGGGCTCGACCGACAAGGTGGCCATGAATGAAGAGATGATGGCGCTCTACAAAGAGCATGGCGTCAATCCACTCTCGGGCTGTTTGCCAGTGCTCGCACAGGCACCATTTATGTCGGTCTTGTACTTCGTGATCCGAGGCCTCACGCACTCGACGGTACTTCCCGACGGGACCTCAAAATCATCGCCACAGTATATTCCTCATTCCTCAGCGATGTACCACGATTTGGTTGCTTCTAATGGTCATATGGTCTCCTTTGGAGTTGATCTTTCAAACCATCCATTCTCGCCAGGGCTAACGGTTGTTCAACGCATCCCACTGTTTGCTCTGATCGCAGCTGCGGTAGGGCTTCAGTACGTGTTGATGTGGCAGATCAAGAAGAATACACAGGCTGGAAATGCGGCACCTGCCCAGATGCAGACCATCCAGCGAATTATGCCACTTCTGTTCGCGTACATTTACTTCATTGTCCCTGCAGCGCTGACCGTCTATTTTGTGGTTTCTAACGTTGTTCGTGTGCTCACTCAAGACTTGATGTTCCGAACCGGCGTCGTGAAGCGCCCGCACCATAAGGCAAGCGAACGGGTGATTTCCGGAACCGCCAAGGAAGAAGATCAGCCGAAGGGCACCACGAAGGGCGGGAAGGCCGCGCTCGAGGAGCCAAAGAAGGAAGGTCCGAAGGAACACCCTCGGTCCAAGGATAAGCGTAAGAGGAGAGATCGCTGATGGAATGGGTTGAAGTCACCGGAACGACAATTGAGGATGCAAAAGAGTCCGCCCTTCGCCAGCTTGGGGTCGAGGCAGATGACGCGGAGATCCTGATTGTTTCTGAGCCTACAAAGGGTTTATTCGGTCGCATGCGTGGAGAAGCTCGAGTCAAGGCACGAGTTCGACCCGCAGGACCGCGTCCGAAGCGCAATAGGAGTCGCCAGGAGCGCTCAGGTGAACGAAGTGGCGAGCCTCGCGTTCAGCAACCAAAGAAAGAGAAGGCTCCGGCGGCCGAAGCGGAGCGGCCGAAGCAACAAAAGCCAAATGGACCGAAGAATGGACGCAGCCAGCAAACTGGTGAGCGTCGACCCAAGCAAGAGGAGCGAGAAATGGCAGATGGTATGACCCTCGAGGAGCAGGCGAAGGTTGGGCAGGAATTCCTCAAGGGACTTCTCGACGCCTATGGCTACGACGCTTCGGTTGAAATTCGAAAGCTTGATGACGAAACTCTCGAGTTGGCTGTCACTGGCGAAGAACTTGGACTGCTTGTTGGGCCTCGCGGATCGACGCTCGCAGCGCTGCAGGATGTCACCCGAACGGTGGTACAAGCGAAGTTCACGGCTCGCACCGACAGAATTCTGGTTGATGTTGCTCAGTATCGTGAGCGACGGGTCGCGGCGCTCCGCCGATGGATTGCCGGTATTGCTGATGA
>CAIXCS010000169.1 GCA_903918025.1 uncultured Actinomycetes bacterium | reverse complement strand
CAGGAGCGCAGAACTTCACGACTAGGTCAACGTGTCCCCTTGTTGCGAACTCCCCGTAGTCACCTGCAAGGCCGTGTGGGAGCCAAATTGGCTCGTCTGTCCCTAATCGGGCACTCATTTCCATTGCGACGTCGTCACGCGACCAACCGGGATTTCTCCCCGGGTCGAGTTGGACGGTTTCGGTGAGAACCAGCAAGCCGCATCCGTCAACCTCAATCCCACCACCCTCATTGACGAGTGGCGAGTGAATGAGGTCTCCAGATGGATGCTCAAACAGCGCGATCTCAGTGGCGACATGTGCGTCGTGTGTCCACGACGCCCAGGCTTGTCCGCCCCAGCCATTGAAGGTCCAATCGACGGCGACAACCTTGTCGTTCTTGAGCACGAAGGTGGGTCCGGTGTCACGCAACCATGCATCGTCGAGTTGGGTCCAAAGTGGTTCAACGAGGTCGCCGAGCAGCGTGGTGAATGCCTCGCGATCCTGCGGGTGCACCACCATGCGCACGGGCTCAAATTGCGCAATGGCCCGAGCGACATTTGCCCAAGCAATTCGGGCATCGTGCAATGAGGTCGCGGCGTCGTAGGTCGTATGGGGAAAACCCATCCAGGTATGCGAGTGACGCTCCCACTCCGCTGGAAATCGCATCACGTGCACGTCTCAAGGATCTGGGCAATCAATTCTTCTGTCGTGTGCGGGTTAAGGAAGGCAAAGCGTGCACAGGTCTTTCCTTCCCACGACGTTGGGGTGACGAAGGCAATCTGATCTCGAACGAGTCGTTCACTCCATTGCTCATAGTCCGCAGTCGACCAGCCGATTCGTTCGAACAGGACAATGGACAGTTCAGGAGCACGAAGGACGCGAACATGCGGTGCAGCATTGATTTGTCGCACTGCGGCCCGGGTGATGTTGATCGCTTGATCGACGGCTTCGCCGTAGCGGCGAGTGCCATGCACTGCCAATGAGAACCAAATTGGTAGCCCCTTCGGTCGGCGAGACAGATGCACGGCATAGTCCGATGGATTCCACTCGATGTTTGCGTCATCGTGGAGGATGTCGAGGTAACTCGCGTGCTGGGTGTGCACACTTCGCGCGAGCGCTGGTTGTGCATAGAGCAGTGCGCAGGAGTCAAAGGGTGCAAAGAGCCACTTGTGCGGATCGACAATGAAGGAATCCGCGAGTTCCAAGCCATCGAATTTTGGGTGAAGTGTTGGCGAGAACAATCCAGCAAGGCCATAGGCGCCATCAACGTGAAACCAGGCGTTCCGGGCCTTGGCAACCTCGCCGATTCCCCGAAGGTCGTCAATGATGCCGGCATTGGTGGTACCGGCTGTCCCAATGACGCCAACGACAAGTGAAGGGTCAGCTTCGGCCTCGAATGCAGCGGCAATTGCCGCTCCGGTCAATCGATGATCGACCGATTTCACGAGAAGCGGTTCCACATCGAGGAGTCGAAGCGCTCCGGCATTTGAGGAGTGTGCTTCTTCAGAGAGCGCAATCTTGACGGTCCCTGAGGTGCCGAGGCGACGCCGGCCGGTTTCTCTTGCGACCGCAAGCGCGGAGAGGTTGCCAATTGAGCCTCCACCGACGAACGTCCCGCCCGCACCGCTCGGGAGACCGGCCAATTCGGCGAGGAGCGTGAGGACTTGGTTCTCTGCTGCGACGGCGCCTGCAGACTCCAACCAGCTCGCCGCGTGGAGTGAAGAGGCCGAGACCACCATGTCGAAGAGCAGCGCTGCCTTGGTCGGTGCAGCGGGAATAAAGGCAAGGAATCGTTCCGAGTCGGCTGAAACAACCCTTGGAGCAAGGACGTCAGTGAACGTCGCAAACACTTCCGTGGGGTCTGAGCCCTCCTCGTTGAGTAGCCCGTGGAGACGGTCTTCAAATGCCACCGAGGTGCCGCCATAGTCAAGTTCAACTGGCTGCATTTTGAGCCGCTCGAGGCAGTAGTCGAGGAGCGGCTGCGCGAGGGCAGCATCGAACGTGAACATGTCATCGGGCATGGAGTTCAGTTTCTCGCAGTTTTCCTACCTTTGCTCACTAGAGTTCGAGAGATGGTGACCTGGCTCGAAGAGGAGACGGCGAAAGAAATTCGAACTCGTCGATTCGAACTCACTGTTGGTGAACGTCGAGTGCCCGGGCTTCTCTGGACTCCGCCTGAGGGAGCCGAACGGGGACCATTGGTCCTCGTTGGCCATGGAGCATCTGGTTCAAAGAGCGAGGGCTACGTGGTGGCGCTTGCACGCGGACTCGTGCGGATCGCGGGGATGGCAGTCTGCGCGATTGATGGACCAGTTCATGGAGACCGTCGGCTGGATGGCGTTACTGGCGGGCCCCTTCCCTTTCTTCAGTTCAGTCAAGTGTGGGCCAATGATCCAACGATCACGGATGCAATGGTTGACGACTGGAGAGCGGTGCTCGATGTCCTCTCCGAACTTCCTGAAGTTGATGCACGCCGTGTGGGGTACTGGGGTCTGTCAATGGGAACCATCCTCGGATTGCCGCTTGTGGCAGCAGAACCTCGAATCACCGCGGCGGTCCTCGGGCTCATGGGGCTCGCCGGACCGACGGTGGAACGGCTCCGTGCAGATGCGATGTCGGTGTCGTGTCCGATTCATTTCCTTGTTCAGTGGAACGATCAACTCTTCCCTAGGGATCGAGCATTCGAACTCTTTGATGCTTTCGGAACTTCGGACAAAGTTCTCGTCGCAAATCCGGGGGAACATGGAGCCGTTCCTGATGCGGCATTCAAAGGATCGGCGGCATTTCTGGTTGAACGGTTGGGACAAGCACCGCACGAGGTCAACTAGCCTCACCGCATGGCTGCTATCGCTCGAAGTACGGACATTGCTGCATCGGCTGAAATGGTGTTTGCCGCTATCTCTGATCTCTCCCGCATGGGAGAATTCTCTCCTGAGAACACTGGTGGGGAGTGGCTTCGCGGGGCGAGAGGTCCAGCGCTTGGCGCAAAGTTCCGAGGGACCAATGCTCAACATGGCGACGAATGGAAGACGACGGCGACCATCGTCACGTACCTCCCACCAACGGAATTTGCCTTTGAGGTGACCTTCGGTCCGCTCAAAGTCGCTCGCTGGAGCTTCTCTATTGTGGCGACACACTCAGGATGCACACTGACTGAATCGAGCCTCGACCGACGCAGTGCGTTGATCAAGCGCTTCGAAAAGGGCACGTCCAACCGAGAAGCATTCACGGTGACCTCAATTGAAACCACCTTGGCGAAGGTGAAGGCAGCGTGCGAAGCGGCGTCGGTGTGACCTCGAAAAGTAGCGAGCCGACGTTCGTTACAGTGGTGTCATGAAGCCGTCAAACCGATCGGTCGCCTACTTCGGCCCGGCGGGCACCTTCACGGAAGAGGCGTTGCTTACCCAGCAAGATCTTGCTTCACTTGAACTCAAGCCAATGACCGCTATTGCTGACGTTCTGCGGGCCGTTGAGGCTGGGGAGGTCACCTTTGGCTTCGTCCCTCTTGAGAACGCCATTGAAGGCACCGTCAATGCCACCATTGATGGACTGGTGTTCGATGCCGACGTGCGAATCGTTCGAGAAGTCGTCCTTGATATCCACCTTCATCTCATGGCGCCAGCCGGAACGACCATTCAAGAAGTGACGACGTTCATCTCGTTCCCTCATGCCTTGGCGCAATGTCGAGGATTCCTTGCGCAACACCTTGGTGGAGCAGAAGCGGTGGCGGCGAACTCCACTGCAGACGCAGCACGACTGCTTGGGTTGAGTAAGGCCGCAGCGACCGCCGCGATCGCACCAAAACTTGCGGCCGAACTCTATGGGCTCAACATCTTGGCCTCATCGATTGAAGATCATTCGGATAACCAAACACGATTCGTGGCGATTGCACGTCGGGGTGTTCCTCCACGGTCTGGTCATGACCGAACCGCCATGGTGTGTTTCCAAGATGCCGACCGACCTGGGTCGCTCTATGCAATTCTCGGACAATTCGCCGCTCGGAACATCAACCTCACGAGACTCGAGTCAAGACCGACCAAGCAGGGCCTCGGTGACTATTGCTTCATTATTGAATTCGAAGGCCATCTGGCGGATCCCTTGATCGCTGACTGTCTGGCAGAGATGGCCGCCACCGTGGCGAGGGTCAAGTTTCTCGGCTCCTATCCGGTCGATGGGCTCGAAGCCGCAACCGAACGGGCAGCGCTCGTTGAACGACGGGCAGAGGCGAAGACGTGGGTCGATGATCTCTTAAGCGAAGAGCTCGAGGTTTAAGTGGCAACGGGGCGCGGTGGAAAAGGCGACCCGACGATCTGGGCAATCCCGATCTTCTTCCTCACCATGGCGGGAGAGTTCCTCATTCACCGGCGTCGGGCAAAACTGACTGGCGCCACGCCTGGGACCTATGAACGCAAGGACACCGCGACCAGCCTGACCATGGGCACGTTGAGCGTGGTGCTTCCGCTCCTCTTACCGAAAGTTTTGCGACCGCTCACCCCAGGAAAGGGCCGCTTTGGACCAGCTTTGGTAGGTCTGGCTGCGACTGCCGTTGCCACAACGTCGATTGCGGATCGGAAAGTCAAGCAGGAGCAGCTCCACGCTGAACATGACCACTCGACCCCGCAAGGCCTCACGCCAATCGACCGGGTTGCTCGAGCAAGCGGTGTGGCCGCGATTGGATTGGGTCTGCTTGCTGTTTCAACGTGGTGGGCTTCGATCACCTCCATTGACCGGCTGTGGTCGAAGCGTTTCTTTCACCTCGGACGTGGCCCAGTTGCTTGGTTGGTCGCGCTGCTCGGCTGGGACTTCATCTACTACTGGAATCACCGAACAATGCATGAACGCCGATTCATGTGGGCCATCCACGTCGTGCATCACTCGAGCGAGCGCTACAACCTGTCAACCGCACTCCGTCAACCAGTGGCCGAAGCTCTTGGAACCTTTGTTCCCTATAGCGCGCTCTGTCTCGTGGGGGTAACCCCAGAACTCGTTCTCGCATCTCGGGGCATCAACTTGCTCTACCAGTACTGGATCCACACGGAACTCGTTGGGACGCTTGGTGCGGCCGAGGCGGTTCTCAACTCACCGGCAGATCATCGAGTCCATCATGGGGTTAACCCGCAGTATCTCGATCGAAACCACGGAGGGATTCTGATCTCGTGGGACAAGGCCTTTGGAACCTACGAACCTGAAGTGGAAACGGTCCGCTACGGCCTCACGAAGAATGTGGACTCCTTCAATCCATGGACGGTGATCACTCACGCCTACCGCGAGCTCGCACAAGACATCGCGAATTCGAGGAGCTGGAGAGAACGCCTCGGCCATCTCCTGCTTGAACCTGGGTGGGGCGAGAAGCAGAGGGCCCTCCGAGAAGCCACACCTGCGGCCTAAGTCGGGTTCTCTTTGGCGTTGGAAGGTGTGAGCTGGCAATCGGACTTCAACCGGGCTGCGGAGCTGATGAACCGTCTAGGTCCTGGAGTGTCCGAGCGATGTCCCACTGATGGTGAATCGCATCGTGTGCATTGGAGAGGACCACGTCGGACAAGGTCATTTCTCCGCGCTCTGGATGGATAACTACGACACCGGAAGTTGCTGAAGCTTCGGTGGCCGCAAGCCAATCATCGACTGACCGAGTGAGCGACCACATCGCTGCTTCAACAGGAATTTGGCGGTAATTGCGGGCTTTGGCGAGCAGGTTCTCGTCGTAACTGCCGACCAAAGGTGACGCACCTCTAAGAACCCCCATGAGCCGTTCTGCCCAGATCCTCAGATTGTCGGCGACGTGGGTCACGTACTCAGAGACTGACCAATTCAGCTCGGGGTGTTGCTCATTGCCGGACCTGCCCGTGAGAAGCCCGCCGTAGGCGGTCGGGAGATGTGAGACGAGTGAGATGGCGTTGGTTAGCGACAAGTTCCAGTTGTAACCGCACTCGCGACAGGGATCGCCATAGACCGAAGCACCCCAGTCGTTCATCAGAAGATCCTTTCAATCCCAGCTGAGCTCGAGGCATATCGTTTGCCTGTCAGTGAGGCCTTCCCCCTCCGGGACATCGGGAGCCAATGTTTGCGATCGACGCACCCCACTGAAGTCCGATGAGCGGTGTTTCTTGGCGGAACGGGTGGGATTCGAACCCACGAGAGGCTTGCACCCCCAACAGTTTTCAAGACTGTCGCATTCGTCCACTCTGCCACCGTTCCGGCAGCAACCCTAGTTCTCCTGCGGAGACTCCTCGCCGGAGGTGCAACTTACGAGTTCTTGGAGGACTTTCGCATTCGACCGCGAATGTTTTGGTCCAAAATCACCTTGCGGAGACGCACAGTCTTTGGCGTGACTTCAACGCACTCGTCATCAGCGATGAACTCGAGCGCTTGTTCAAGTGACAACAGTGTTGCTGGCGTCAGTCGTTCAAAGTTGTCCGCTGCAGCGGAACGCATATTGGTGAGTTGCTTCTCCTTGGTTGGATTGACATCCATTTCCTCGGTGCGAGCGTTCTCTCCAACGATCATTCCTTCGTAGGTCTCAATGGTTGGACCAACGAAGAGCGTGCCGCGCTCCTGCAGGCCAATGAGGGCGAAGTTGGTCGTCGCTCCACGGCGGTCGGCCACCATTGAACCGTTTCGACGAAGCTTGAGTTCGCCGAGCCAAGGTGCCCAACCATCAAACACGTGGTGGAGAATTCCCGTTCCTCGAGTTTCGGTCATGAATTCCGTTCGGAACCCGACGAGGCCTCGAGCTGGAACCTTGTAATCCAGTCGAACCCAGCCAGTGCCGTGGTTGACCATTTCAAGCATGGTTCCCTTGCGCAGTGCAAGCAGTTGGGTCACGACGCCCATGTAGTCCTCGGGAACATCAACGGAGACCCGCTCAATTGGCTCATTCTTGACGCCGTCAATCTCGCGAGTCACGACCTGGGGCTTGCCAACGGTGAGTTCAAATCCCTCACGGCGCATCATTTCAACGAGAACTGCCAACTGGAGCTCTCCTCGACCCTGGACTTCCCAGGTGTCAGGCCGATCGGTTGGAAGCACGCGGATCGAGACATTGCCAATGAGTTCTTGGTCGAGTCGGTTCCGAAGGAATCGAGCGGTCAACTTCGTGCCATCTTGCCCGGCAAGTGGACTTGTGTTGATGCCGATGGTCATGCCGAGCGACGGCTCGTCAACAGTGATTGGTGGGAGAGCGACTGGGTTTTCCAGTTCGGCCAGGGTCTCACCAATGGTGATCTCAGGAAATCCTGCAACCGCAACGATTTCTCCGGGTCCAACTTCAGTCACGTCCACTCGGTCGAGTGCATTGGTGACGTAGAGCTCGGTAATGCGGGCTCGCTCAATCGTCCCATCGAGCTTGCACCACGAAACTGACTCTCCCTTGCGGAGGTAGCCATTGTGCACGCGGCAAATGGCAAGCCGACCAACGTAGGCAGAGGCATCGAGGTTGCAAACGAGGGCCTGGAGACCATGTCCCTCTTCGTATTCAGGGGCAGGAATGCGCTCCAAAATGGTGTCGAATAGGGGGGAGAGGTCGGTTCCGACGACCCCTTCGGCCGTGGCAGCCCAGCCATCGCGCGCGCACGCATAGAGAATTGGGAAGTCGATCTGGTCTTCATCGGCATCAAGATCAAGGAAGAGTTCTTCGACTTCGTTGACGACCTCTGCAATTCGAGCGTCAGGGCGGTCGACCTTGTTGATCACGAGGATGACAGGAAGCCGCGCCTCAAGAGCCTTTCGGAGAACGAAGCGGGTCTGTGGGAGTGGACCTTCTGAGGCGTCCACGAGAAGAAGGACGCCGTCGACCATCGTGAGTCCACGCTCAACCTCGCCGCCGAAGTCAGCGTGACCTGGCGTGTCGATGATGTTGATTTTCGTGTCTCGGTACTGAATCGCCGTGTTCTTGGCGAGGATCGTGATGCCCTTTTCGCGTTCGAGATCACCTGAATCCATGACGCGGTCGGCAATGTCCGCGTTCGCCCGGAATGCACCGGTCTCCCACAGCATCTTGTCCACGAGGGTGGTCTTGCCATGGTCGACGTGGGCGACAATGGCGACATTACGAATCTCTGAGCGGCGTTCCATGACCGAAGAGACGTTAGTTCGGGGAGACGCACTGCTTTTACCGATACTCAGGCAACCTGTGCTGAAAGGGAAGTCGAGGCCTCCGAGAGGGTCCTTCGGACGATCCCGAGAGCGGCACGAGTGAGGATTGAGCGGTCAATCGGGAGGACGACCGCTTGGCCAGAAGAGGGATACCAACCAACGACTCGGACCGGCGCCAAGCCGCCATCGGCAGAAAGCACCGCTGCAAGAGCAGAGGATCCCAGGACGAGTGCGGTGCTTTGGCTGATTGATCCCGGGAGGATCAGCAGTCTGGCCTCAGCCGTCCTGCTCTCTTGGGCGACAGCGACCTGTGCCTTGACGTCGGCCCTACCTCGGAGGAGGAGGCCGGCAGACCGCAGGGGGTAGACATCATCTTGGGCGCCAATCGTTGGATGCAGGGGAAAGCCGTTCCAATCAAGTCCGCACCACAATTCGGTCGCGTAGGTCGTGGCAAGTGCCATCGCCGTTCCCCTGACTCCTCGAGGAGCGTTGGCGAAGTACATGGCGAGCGATCCGGTTTGTTCTCGACCATCGGCGGCCCTCCGGTCGAATCGAGCAACTTCCAGCGCGACAGCCTCAGCTGGTGTCTTCGCGAGTCCCCAAACACAGGAACGGACTGCCGAGAGTCCAAGGGTTCGCTTCGTGAGTTGTGGTGTCCAGGCAAATTTTGTCGAGTCATCGCTAAAGCCATGCGTCAAGGTGAAGGCATCGATTCGCTGCAGCCCCTTCTCAGGGCTTCCCGCTGCATTACCAAGAATCTTGAGCAAACCAGTGTGCAGCGTGCGATCAATGTTGACCGAGGCGGTCGCCGGAGCGGCGAGAGCATTCGTGAGCTCCGATGGTTTGATGCGGTGGAGTGGACGGGTCACTTCGTTGCGCTCCCAAGGTGCTTGAGTGCTGCGATGGTCTTGTGGACTGCTCCTTTAAGGAGTTCATCTGTGACCGGCTCCGCTGCGATTTCTCCGGTGAGCGTGGAGTACGAAGCCAAACGGAATGGAGGAATGCCACTTCTGAGTGTTTCGACGAGCGCCGTGAAGTGCAGTTCCTCGCGCTGGAGAGGATGGAGCGGTGTCGATCGGATGGAGACAAGACAAACCGAGGCAACATCGTGACGCGGGGCACCAATCATGACGTCAGCCCAGCCGCGGAGAACAACACGTCCTCCTGCCAGAGGAACTGACATGCCAATACCGGTCCTCGGTAGCCATGCAGCCTGAAGCAGTGGCCATCGGTCGCCAAAGTTCTTGGCGTGAAGGTGAACATCTCGCTGAAGGTCGGCGAGATCCCCAGGGGAAAGTGCACGAATCGCCGCAACGATTCCACCCTGGCGTACATCAGCTTCAAGTGCGCTCATCGCATCGAGAAACGGCGTGTCGCTCGGCCCAAGTTGAAGGTGAAGACGAAAGACCGACGAAACAAGAACACCTCTGAGGAATTCGAAGGTCAGGACTCCCTCTCGTTCGATTGGAAGGTGTGATCGAACAATTGATGCCTTCGTGATGACTTGCAGTGGAGCGTTGTCAGGCAGGAGTTCGTGACAAGCATCTTCAAGCCACGAGCGAAGTCCACCAGCGAGTCCAAGGTCCGTGTGGTTCCTTAAGGTCGTTGAACCACGGAGTTCGCTCAGAAGTGCAGCCCCTGAAAGTGGAACGAATGCCTGTGAAGTGGTCTTGCGGTGAACAGAATTTTCGACGAGGAGCATGGCGACAGCATGCGACCTAGGTGTCGCACGAAGGGCGGCGATAGCCTGAGTTCATGACCTCGAGCCTGCTCGCTAGCGGCAACACCGCATTTGTGATCGTGTTCTCGATTTTCGTGCTGCTGACGATCGTCCTGCTTGTTCTCACGATCCGGTTCATCGTGGCTCGAGGCAAGGCAGACAAGGCCGCTTTTGATGCACGTCGAACAGCGGCGGATGACGAGGAGTGAACGACGAAGTTGTCACACCGACGGAGGAGACTTCGCAGGTGGAACTTGGATCACGTCAACCATCCCTCTTCCTTTCGGGCGAAGGCGGAGTGATCGGGGAACTGACGTCCTTCCACCCAATCGTTGCGGAGTGGTTCATGGGGCGCTTTCCCAATGGTCCAACTTCACCGCAACTGGCTGCATGGCCGGAGATTCAAACTGGAGATGATGTCTTAGTCGCGTCGCCAACCGGTACGGGTAAGACGCTCACGGGCTTCTTGGTTGGGATTGATGCGCTCTGGAAGGCCTTCGACCGAGGCGACTATGTGCCGTCGACGACCAAGGTCGTCTACGTCTCGCCGCTCAAGGCCCTGACTGCCGATGTTCGAGAGAACCTCTTGCATCCTCTTGAGGAACTGACGGCGCTCGCAACGTCGAAAGGGGTTGTTGGCCCAAGCATTTCCGTCGGAATCAGAACTGGTGATTCGAGCCAAGCAGAGCGAGCTGCCTTGGTGAAGACCCCTCCAGATCTCCTCGTCACGACACCTGAGTCGCTGTACTTGCTCCTCACGTCGCCAAAGGGGCGGGCGGCACTCTCGAACGTTGAGACCATCATCATCGATGAGATTCACACGCTTGCAAGAGATAAGCGCGGTGCCCACCTTGCCGTCACCGTCGAGCGTCTGACCTCGCTTGTTGCTGGTCGAGGTCATCGACTTCAGCGCATAGGACTCTCCGCTACGCAGCGACCACTTTCAGTTGTGGGTGAGCTGCTCTCTGGCGTAGGGCAAGACCGTCGTCCGCCAAGAATCATCGACTGTGGTCACCGAAAGGGTCTTGAAGTCGAGGTGGCGTTGCCCTCGATGGATCTCGAGGCCGTAGGGAGTACTGCACAGTTCACCGAGATGTTGGACGACATTGCGGCGCGCGTCGCTGAGCATCGAACGACCCTCATTTTCGTCAATACGAGGAAGATGGCTGAGCGGGTTGCCCACCAATTGGCGGAGCGTCTCGGTGAAGATCCCGAGGACTCCGATGACACCCATCTGAAGGTTGCTGCACATCACGGAAGCCTGTCGACGGCGCGCCGACGATTGGTTGAGGCGAGGCTCCGTTCCGGAGACCTCCGTGCTCTCGTTGCAACTGCTTCGCTTGAGCTCGGTATTGATGTTGGCCCAGTTGAATTGGTTTGCCAACTTGGTTCACCTCGTTCAATCGCCACGTTCTTGCAGCGTGTTGGTCGGGCAAATCACCATGTCGGTGGGACACCAGCAGGTCGGCTCTATCCGTTTAATCGCGATGAACTGGTTGAATGCACGGCGCTGCTGGCTGCGGTCGCAGCCGGAGACCTTGATCTTCTTCACCCCCCTGTAGCTCCGCTCGACATCGCAATGCAACAACTGGTTGCAGAGGTTGCCGCGGCGGAGGAGTGCTCACTTACCGAGCTCTACGAACTGCTCCGTCATGCTGCGCCATTCCAGACCTTGTCGATTGATGACTTTGATGAAGTGCTCGAACTGGCCGCGAGAGGAATCTTGACGGGGCGGGGACGTCGTGGAGCGCACCTGCACCTTGATCGAGTGAATGGACTCGTTCGACCAGCAAAAGGAGCCCGACTCACCGCACTGCTCAACGGTGGCGCAATTCCCGAAACCGGTGACTACCGGGTGGTGCTCGATCCTGAAGGCATCACGATTGGTCAGGTCAATGAGGACTTTGCCATTGACTCCGCTCCAGGAGATGTGTTCCTCCTGGGGACGCAATCCTGGAGAGTGTCGAAAGTCGAGACGAGTGTTGTCCGCGTCGTTGACGCGCAAGGAGCAAAGCCGTCTGTTCCGTTCTGGTTGGGTGAGGCACCTGCACGTACTGCTGAACTCTCGAACTGGGTGGGAACGTTGCGTTCGCTCGGTGAGGAGTTTCTTCGCGATTGCCGCGCAGAGGACCTACCTGCAGCAATCGTTGAGTTTTCCGGTGTCTCCGCGCCCGCTGCACTGCAGGTCGCTACCTACTTGGCTGCGGCATTTGCCGCACTTGGCCAGTTGCCCACGTCAACGCATCTGGTAGTCGAGCGTTTCTTTGATGATGCAGAGGGTTCGCAGCTTGTTGTTCACTCGCCGCATGGAGGACGAATCAACCGAGCACTTGGTCTCGCACTCCGCAAACGATTCTGCGTGACCTTTGACTTCGAACTCCAGGCTGCGGCTGATGACAACACCGTGATCATTTCCCTTGGGCCACACCACAGCTTCCCCCTCACTCAGGTCCCACACATGGTTCGTTCGGAACAGGCCATTTCGGTCCTCACGCAGGCGGTCCTTCCTCATCCAATGCTGCAGGCACGTTGGAGGTGGAACCTCAATCGAGCGCTTGTCGTGCCCCGCACAACGTCTGGCGGCCGGCGACCAATTCATCTTCAGCGAATGGAATCTGAAGATCTCCTCGCAGCAACGTGGCCTTCGTTGGCTGCGTGTCAAGAGAATGCCCCACCCGGCCCCATCCCAATCCCCGACCATCTCCTCGTCCGTCAAACCATTGCGGACACGTTGTTTGAGCCCATGGATGGCGAAGGGCTGGTCAACCTCCTGCGGGCTCTCGAAGATGGCTCCATCACCGTGTCCTTCGTGGAGTCGGCCACTCCATCGCCCCTCGCTCATGGCATCTTGACTGGGCAGCCCTACACCTTTCTTGATGACGCCCCGCTGGAAGAACGACGGGCCCGAGCGGTACCGCTCGATCGTGGTCTTCCCGAACTTGCCAATGTGGCAGCTGGCGGTTCCGTCGAGCTCGATCCCGGAGCGGTTGCGACCATGCTCGAACAATTGGCCCCTCGGGTTCGAAGCGCCGACGAACTCTGCGATCTCGTCGAGGATCTCGTGGCAATTCGTGCCGTCGATCCATGGCGGACCTATGCGCAGGAACTCGTGGACCAAGGTCGGCTTCTCGAGGTCGATGGCACGTGGGTGGTGACGAGCTTGAGCGATCGTTTTCGGTCCATTGGCGAGGATGATGAACTTGCCGCAGAGTGCCTACGAGGTCACTTGGAGCGTGCTGGGCCAGTCCTGCTGGCTGTATTGACCCGGGATGAACCATTCGGGCCCGGTCTTCTCAACGGTGCCCCGCTGAGTGAACTACGAGCTGCGACTGCTCTTCGGCGCTTGGAGAGCGTCGGACTTGCCATTGAACTGCCCGACGGTCGTTGGTGTGCCCGCCACCTTCTCACTCGCCTCTACGCGGCCAGTCGTTCTAATCGGCGGCGGCGAGTCGAGGCGGTGCCAATTTCCACCTACGTTGAAGCGCTTCGCCAACTGCAGCATGTGGGTCTCGGATCACAACTTCATGGACGGCAAGGCGTTCTCGCTGTGGTTGAGCAGCTCCAAGGGCTGGAACTTGCAGCGGGAGACTGGGAACGGCATATTCTCCCAGCCCGTGTTGTTGACTATCAGCCCGGATGGCTGGACGAACTCTGCCTTTCGGGGATGGTCACGTGGGTCCGGTTGACGCCTCGTCAAGATGATGGCGGGTCGCGTCGGGGAACGGCACACCCCTCGGCATCGACTCCTCTCGCACTCTGTCTCCGAGAAGACCTTCCCTTCCTCCTTGAAGCGGTCCGCAGGGGCGAAGATCCTGTTCCCCCGACGGCAGGGGCCGCCGCCGAGCTCTACGACCTCCTCGCCGTGCGTGGGGCGACCTTCCGTGCTGACCTTCCGGCAATGGTCGGCCGTCTTGCGAGCGAGGTTGATCAGGGACTCTGGGAGCTCGTTGCTCGAGGTCTTGTCCATGCCGATGCATTCGGAGCCGTGCGGACACTCCTCCGTGGTGGTCGAGGAGGTAACACCCGAATGCGACGGGGTCCGGCTGGACGCCTTGGGACCCACCGAGGAGCTGCTGCAACCACCAGTGGTGAGGGACGGTGGTCGTTGGTCGCGCAATCAACCTCTGCTCGAACTGATGTTGTCGCCACTGAAGAGCTTGCTGATCACATCGCTGCGCAGATGCTCGACCGGTGGGGCGTTGTCACCTTTGACCACTTTGGAAGGGAATCCTTCACGGTGCCGTGGCGAGATGTCGCGAGAGCCCTTCGGCGATTCGAAGCTCAGGGAGTCATTGCTGGTGGGCGCTTCGTTGCGGGAATTGCCGGAGAGCAGTTCGCGCGACACGAGGTTGCAGCCCTGCTCAGTCGAGCTGGAGCATCTCCTTCCGTCGAGGTCACCGTCTCCGGCTCTGATCCGCTCAATGTGACGGGCTATCTTCTCCCTGGACCGAGAGTTCCAGCTCAGCGCAACCGGTCCGTCACCTTGCGAGCCGGGTTGGTGGTTGAACAACCTGCGGAGGCGTGACGCCTAGCGAGGCGGGCAGTATTGCGTCGCTTGAATGAACTGCAAGGTGTTGTACGTGCCATTCCACGGCGCCTTGCCAAACATCGAGACCTGGTTGGCAAAGTCACCCGCCTTTGACCACTCTGACGGGCAGAAGTCATTGAACGAGATGACGCCTGCGATATTGGGTCCTGAGACCAACTTCTTCGGCGGCACAGGTGGTGCGGTGATCGTGAGTTTGCCGGTTTGAGCATTTGCCGTGTACTTGACCGACCACGCCACGGCCAAGAATGCCGGAAGCGAGAGTTGGGCAATGCCGTAGGTCGCGTACTCATATTGATCGAGGTACACACCAACATGGGTTCCGGGATTGAGTTGATGCAGTCCATCGGCCCAACCTTGCAGTGCTGACGCCCACTTTGCTGAGGAGAGTGCCCCCGGTGGCCCATCGAGGCCCGAGTGATTGTCGGGATAGCCCTCAGGGTCAAAGATGACGAATTGTGGTTGAAGGGCGAGCCCTTGCTTTGGATAGCTGGCGAGGATGGTTCCAACAGCTCGCCCGGCCAAGAGACTCGCTTGGTAGAAGGCAGCTGGAGGGTTTGCCGCACCGGAAGTTGAGGGAAGGGCTCCGAGGCTCGCGACCGGGTTCAGACTTGCGGCAGCGAGCACGAAGGGGAGTTGGGTCCCATTGCCATTCGTGTAGGGCCCTGCTGCTCGACAGAGCGTCGCCGAGGTGCAGGAGACACCAGAGAGTGTCGAGAGTGGATCGGCCGCTCCGCCTGCAGGTACTCCGGTGAAACTGGCACGTCGAGCCTCACCGCCAACAATGCTGACCGTGATTGGCAGATGGTGTCCATGTGCGTCGAGGGCACTGCCGACTGCGGTGCAGGTCGTTGTGATGCAACTCACCCCATGAAGCGTGACGAGCGGATTTGCAGCACTCAACAGCGGCGCCGTGATCAGGGTGGTCGCACCGACGCCCGAGCCACTGAGCGACGTCCACATTGACTGCGTCAGTCCAGTGGCAAGGCGAACTTGGCCAACCGCAGTACATGCCGCCGCGCCACAGGAAATCCCCGAGAGGCTGGCGAGGGGATTTGCGGCCGCGCCAGCCGGAAGGGTGCCTGGGAGCACAGACGTTGCCGTGTCACCGTTCAAGAACGCCACGAATGGCCGGGTTCTCGCTCCGGAGTCGACAAACGATCCCACCGCCACACAGGTGAGGGCAACGGTGCAGTCGAGTCCATTTGGGCTGGTGTGCGGATTGGTGGAGGCACCGGTTGGCCCAGCCAGCTGACGAGCAGTTCCTGGGAGGCCATCTCGCGAGATGACGGCCATTGCCTGCGTCCGGCCGACCGTGTCGGTGTAGGTCCCAACCGCAACACAAAGAGCGGAGGAAGTACAGCTGACTGCGGTAAGTCCCGAAGGACCGCTTGCGGCGGCACCAGCGGGCAACGTCACTGCCCGGGGCGTTGCCACCTGCCCGGTTGTCGTGACAAACAGCGGCATGCGCTGGCCACCGGTCCCAAGCACGCTGCCAACTACCGAGCAACTTCCCTGTGCGCCGCAGGAGACCCCACGAACATCTGCGCTCGGGTCCGTCGGCGCTCCAGAAGGAACGGGAAGAGACAGGGCAGTTCCGCGGTCGCCTATTCCGCTGATGACCATGTACGGAAGCGTCGAGCCCTTGAGATCGGTGTAGTTGCCGACGGTTGCACAGGTCACTCGACATGAGACTGCCGTTGCCGAGGCGGAGGTTGGAGGACCCGACACCGTCCAAAAGCTGAGCCATGTGGTGGGTCGACCACTGGCCGCAATCGCCTTGCCGGTTAAGAGATCTTGCCCGGTGTTTGCCAGGCCCGTGTAGGGCGCACCCGGGGTTCCAAGCGCGCCGGTGTCACCAAGGACGGGCCAACCATCGTTCAGCGCCTTCGCCGTTGCATTCTGTGGAACCGCATAGAGACCTGTTCCAGAGGTTGAGGTGAACATCGCCCCGGTGGCGAAGAAGATGAACTGTCCTCCAACACTTGCACCCGAGAGCGCCGTACTGGCCGGGGAGAAGGCAGCAGATGCCTTCACGTCAAGTGTTCGCCAGGTCGGTGGCGACGTTCTCACGTCTGCATCAAAACTCACGTAGTCCGAGTAATTGCCTCTCGTGACGAGCTCGACATGGCCGCCGCTCGTGGCAATCACTGGCCGTCCCGTTACCGTCGTTCCCCCGGTTGCGCTCGTCGAGAGATCAGTTGAGGTCCACAGTGATGCTGGCGTGTTGAGTTGAGCGCTGAGCGCAAGAAGGTGATGGTTGGCAAGGGTGGCAACGATCGTGGTGATCGAAGCGGTGTCGCCAATGACTGGACTACCAACGACAGGAGAGGGGACCGGGAAACTCCGAAAGCTCCAAAATCGAAGCGTCGCGTTGTCATCGGCGTATTCAAGAATTGAGCCAAGAGGTCCGAGTGCGGTGACGTGATGCTGGGTTGAGGTTGGGTCTTCGTCGACCGCAGGGTCTGAGGTAAGGACGGGTCCGCCAGCGAGTGCCGTGACATCGAGCGCCTGCCAACTTCTCGTCGCAGAAGGCGTATCGAGAAATTGCATGAGATGACCGGCGGCAGTGCGCCCGAAAATGGAGGTCCCATTGCTCGTCACCGAGACCACTGGTTTGCCAATGAGTAGTGGCCCACCTGACGCTGAGGTCACATCAACGCTCTGCCACGACGCTCTTCCGTCAAATCGCTGCGTCGTCAGGATGAGATGACTGTTCGCTGCACGAGTGACGACTTCGAGAATGCCATCGGGATCAAGAGCGATTGCCGGGGTAATGGTGGAGGTCAACCCAAGAAGCCCAGTGAGGTTGGTGGTGGACCACGAGTTCGTCCCTGGGCTGGCATCGCTGAACATGAGGACTTGACCATTGGCACCGAGTCCCGCTGCGAGCACTGTTCCGCCATTGTCGATGACAGATGGAGGCTCAACCAAGGTGGGCAAGCCTGCGCCAAGGGTCGTATCAACCGTTGTCCAATTGGCAACCGTTCCAAGTGGTGCAGAAAATGACCAGAGATTTCCTGGGGGAGTGACGATTGCTGGCGTGGCCTTTGCGCGTTCGGTTGCGGTAGCTGAGCCGGTTGCGATGAGGGCAAGAATCGCCGCTGCAGCACTGACGAGACGAACGGGACGCGCGAGGGAGCGCCAACGAGAGCCTCCGCGTTGGCGCTGCGACTTCACCGTGCTGACGGGCATGGACAGGTCAACCAATTAGATGGCCGTTGAGGAAGCGGCGACACCGAGGTGGTGGCTCGCAGTTAGCCACGAAACGGAAACGGCCGTGCCCGCAACCGCTGCCTTGAGACCGCTTCCGGCGAAACCGAGGTTGTAGGCGGCCGAGAGGTCATAGGCATTCCACGTTCCGCCAGAGCCATTGTTGGTAACGAGAACCAGATGATTGGAGGTATCAACGGCGAAGAGGTCAGTCTTGGCGCCGGTTGCTGCAAGCACAGGATTCGTGAGTCCGCTGGGCAGACCTTGTGCAGCGCTCAAGTTGGTGGCGGTCCACAGTGATGAACCGACCACAGAAGTCGAAAGGTAGATCTTGCCGTCGGTTGACACCGAGGACACCAGCACCTGGCCATTTTGGATCAGCAAGCCAATGGGGCTGTTTGCAAGGGATGAAGCGCCCGAAGTCGAGGTGACGTCGACAAGCGATGCTGCTGCGCTCGTCACACTCGAGGTGAGCACCATCAAGTCGCCAGAGTCAGCTCGGTACGCCACTACAAAGGTCCCACCGCTTGACCGACAGCTTGGTGTCCCGGACAAGGTGGCTCCGGTGAGCGCAGTGAGATCCGTCACGGTGAACGCTTTCGCCGCAGATGACGTTGCCTGGAACTGGAGTAGGTGGCCATTGCTGAGTCGGACTGCCCCAACGGCGATCGACGTAGTGAGCGGCTTTGCAATCGAGAGGCAAGCCCCCGAGGCAGTTTCGGGAAGGCTGAGCGCGGTGGTGACGTCAACCGGACTCCACTTCGCTTTTGCCGTGGCCCCGTGCGTCACGATGAGGTGCCCCGTCGTCGTGGTCGTGGCGACGACGAGCTGGGAATCGAGTTTTCCGATGGCAACTTGGCCAACCAACTTGCCGGAAGCAGTCGGCAGGGAAGCTGTTGCAACGGTCGTTGCAACCAAGTTGGGCGTGGAACCGCTGGCAATGACGAGTTTCGCGTTCACGAGCGTTGCAAGCGATGTTCCAACCTGGGAACCACTGAGGTCGCCAGCCGAGGTGCTCGAACGGAGCGCCTTCTGCGTGGCGGTCAGGTCACTTGAGGTCCATCCTTTGCTCACCGGCGTCAGGGCAGGGAGTTGCGCTGCTTGGTTGATCCACGAGGTGACACTTGAACTCACGACCATCGCTGCTGGAGTCTGCGTGACTCGGTTGAGGACATTCGTCAGGGTGAAGGCCAGAAGCGAACCAGCGGCGAGGGCGCTGTGCACGGTGAATGAATAGGTATTGCGTGTCGTTGAGAGGGACCCCACCGAGCTTCCAACCAGCGAAATCGGACCCGTCGATCCATTCGCGGTGGCCGTCACCGACGCACTGTTGGTCGGCACGGTGTCGCCACTTGGAAGCGACACACTCACCGTGTCGCCCGCTTGGAGCTGGACTGGGGCCGCAACGTGAGCGGTAATTGTGGTGAGCTTCCCGGCGAGTACCGAGGTCTGCGTGGCGCTCGGCGCTGCAGTACAGAGCCCTGTAAGCAGTGAGCCAAGCGGCGAGCCGAGCCCAGTTGCCAAGTCGTATCCGGGTTGCGCAACATAGGTCGTCCCGGTGCCGACGGAGTTCGTTCCCGTCGTCGTGTCGGAGAAGTCAGTCGGCGAAGATGCACTGAGCGCGTACAACTGCGGATTGAGGAACCCAACCGAGGTTCGGCAATTGGAATCCGCGAGCGCAATGAGCGAAGCCAGCAGCGGAGAAGCAGCCGAAGTGCCACCAACGGAGAACCAACCACCTTGGTCAAACTGATAGATGAGGACGCCAGTCTTCGGGTCGCCATTGAGCGAAACGTCAGGCACAAGGCGATGCGTCGACCCGTTGACCACTGGGTCGCTCGATGCCATGTGCTGCCAGGAAGGTCGACTCCAAATTGAGGAAACGCCACCACCCGAAGCTCCGCCGGTCAAGGTTCCTGATCCCCAAGCTGTCTGAGACAGGGGACTCGAGCTGAGCAAACGGGTCGCCCCGACCCCAGTGACGTAGGGCTGGCTTGCCGGGTCATCAACGCTTGTCGCGGTGTTTGCGGGGGTGGAACCATCTCCTGCGCAGTCCGCAGTGCCGTTATCGCCACTGGCTGCAATGAAGGTCTGCCCTTGGGCCGCCATTTGTTGGAACACTGCGTGCTCCCACACGACGCCGCCTGGGTCAGGGTTGTCCGCCTCACACAAGCCCCAACTCGTTGACACCACCTGAGCAACATCAGCAGCCGCAATGGTCGCGAGGACGTCGTTCGGGCCACTTGGCGTCCGTGCAGATGCATTGGGGCCTTGGTAGACGATGTAGGTCGCCTTTGGGGCAATGGACAACATCTCTTCGAGGTCGAGGGTTGGCTCCGTTGCGTCGGCCGCATTCCTCACGCTGTAGGCGGTAGGGCCGCCGTCAACATTTTGGATTTTGACGGTTGGTGAGATGCCGTAGCAACTCTTGTAGGTCGTGACGTCACTCGCCCGAAAGGCGCTGAGCTCATAGAGCGCGACGGTGGCGCCAGCCCCCTGAACTTGGGCACCGTAGAGCGCATTGAGACCATAGGCCGAGGCGAGTTGCGTCGTCGACACTCCCATTCCTGCGGACTCAACGCTGGAAGCGGACGTGCAGGAAGGAGCAGTCCCGCCGATCGCTAAGGGGGCTCGGTGAGCGACTGCAGGTGTTCTCCGACCAAATGACGTCAAACCAGTAACACCAGCGATGAGTGGACGCAGACTTGCCTCGACTCTCAGGGCGCCCGTGTTGGCGAAGTCAGTCGTGCCATTCGTTGCGGCAAACGTTGAAAGACCAGTGTGAAAGAACGACTCGACGGACTCCGCCGTCCCGGTGATCTTGAGGTCCTGTCGTGCTCGATCAAGAGGACGGACGGTCAGTCCGCTTGAGCGGAGTGCAGCGACGAGTGGCGCAATGGATTGAGGGGTTGGGCCAAAGCGTGAGGCATAGGCACCTGGTGCGAGGTAGTGGCGGAAGGTAGAACTTCCAGGCGTCGTTACGCCATCGAGAAACCCTTGGAACGCCAATGGATCTCGGGGAAGCAAACCGATTTCAAGATGGAGAATGCTCTTCGCCGGGAGGTGTCCAACACGATGACTCGAGGCCGGAACCTCGGGCGCGGGGGAAAGCTTCACCAACCGATGAGGGTTTGGACGGGTCGAGGCTCCTCCAGGAAGTGGTGCAAGCCAACTCGAGCTCAGCAGGACGACCGACGCCACTGCTGTGGGTGCGAACAGTCGTCGCGCAAGAGTCAACATATGCCCACGCTACGGGACGGAAGATAGGTAGGCGGGCTCGCTTTCTGCCATTGTCCTCAGGTCTGCTTCAGCGCTGTAGCGCTGATAGCGTTTCGGTGGGCGAAGCGTGACGCACCTACGCAAGGTGACCTCAGGAGAAGAGGGTGAAACGCTCGAAGTTGACATGGTTCGCACCCTTGGGGCGAATGGCAGTGAGTGCAGTTGCGATCGCTGGCCTCTTGGCTAGTGCCTCCCTCAACGCCGGCGCGTCGAAAGCAGGACCGAAGACTTCCCCCTTGGGCGTTGATGCGCTCCTCTTCGCTCCTCCGCTCCTTTCCTCGATTGCGAAACTCACGACAACCGATCTCACTACCGCTGGGATCTTTCCGACGGTGCTCTCCCCTGTCGTGGTGAGCCAACTTCGAACCGACCTCCTCGTGACTGCCCTCTCGCCAACTGGGACCTTGCTTGCGTCGATTGACCCACTCACCTCCGGTGCCGCCAAGCCAGCAGCACCGCTGCTTGGTTTGTCGGCACTTCCCTCGGTCTCGTCAGTGTCGAGCGCACTCGTGCTGCCGACGGGTGGTGTGGCGATGGCCGTCCAAACCTCCAGCGGAGGGGTCGATCTCCTCTCGACTCCAGGAGCCCTGACGGGGCCGTGGCAACTGACGGCAGTATCGGTCATTGCCGGCGGTCCTCCTATTGTCACCACGCCTGAACTTGGCATTGCCCCAAACGGAACGCTTGAAGTCTTCGCAACAACCGCCAGCGGGCACGTCATTGAGTGGGCGAATGACGGCTTTGCTGGCAATGCGTGGAATGCCTACGATCTCACGCTCATTACCGGGCTCCCTCCAATTCTCGGCTCACCCCAGCTCGCGAACTACCAAGGTGATGGTGCAGTCCAGACGGTGATGGTCGAGACGACCAGCCACCGCCTCATCCTGCTCCTTGATGACAACTCAACCTTCACCATCTGGCGTCAAGTCCCCCTTCAGGTTCCTCAAGGGCTACTCCCAACTGCGCCACCTCAATTTGGCACCACGGCAACCGGGCTCCTTGCGAGCTACACGGTTGCAGGAGGACTCGTTGTTGGCACTGCAGCAGGAGCCCGTTCTCCATGGACGTGGACAGACCTCTCGAGCGCGCTCACGAAAGCAAAGGTGGCGACCGCAACGGGATCGATACCCGCACTCGTCACGACCAATTCGCCAGAGCTGGTCGTCCGGGCGGCAACTGGTGACCTGATCGCTCTTGGTTCACTCTCGGCTCCGAACGGTCCAACGGTGACCAATGTCAGCGCTGATGTTGGAACAGGCGAGAGAGTCTCCAGCGATGTCACGGTGACCATGACGCCAACTGGACCTGCGTTTGGCGCGCTCGACGGCGGTCCGATCCCGCTCATCAACAAAATTGTGCTGTTGGCGAAGAGTCTCGATCAAACAGGTGCGGGAGTTGTCGAAACCCCACTCAATTCCAATTGCAATCCCTACACCGCGTACTTTGGCCGGGGCAGCACCTCGAACTGTCCAAAGGGGACCGCAGCAGAAGAGTGGTGCTCGGATTTTGCTAATTGGGTTTGGGCGAGGTCTGGAGCGGCGGTGACGGGGATCACTGGTTACAGCTTCACCTTTGTCAACGTTGGGCAACGACTGGGCACGTTCAAAGCAGGCGCAACGAACAATCCAAAACCTGGAGATGCCGTTGTTTGGGGGTATCTCGGCACGGGAGTTGGCAACCACGTAGGGCTCGTGGTGGGCGTGAAGGGCAACCTCATCGACGTTGTCGCGGGAAATGCTGGACCCGTAACGAAGCAGGGTTACAACGTGAAGGTTTGGGAGTCTGGCTACTTTGATCCAACAACCTCGCATGATGCGCCAACCGATTCAATCGTTGGCTACATCACTCCAGTCCTGGCGAGTTCAGTTGGCCACGTAGGTGGCTTGCCAATTCCTCAGTCGAGCGCAGCCAGAATTGCCGCTCAAGATGGTGGACGTTGAGTTCACGCTGCGCCGATCAGGCGAGTTCGGGGTAGCGCCTCGAGAGGTCAGCACACTCGAGACAGATTGACTCGGGAATGACGCCGAGCCGCATCAGGATTGAGAAGGCCTTGCAGCCGAGACAGTAACCAAGCGCCGACTCCAAAAACGCCGCCACGGCAAGCGGGAGCAAGATCCAGCGCGCCGCTGACCAACTCGCGAATGCCCAAGTCAGGACGGTCGCGAGGGAGAAGGCGAGGCCAACGGCCTGAGCAAATCGCTTTGGAGGACCAGGGGTGAGCACCGGCTTGGCGAATCGAGGCGCAACAATCTTGGTTGCGAACAGACCGAAGAGCGACAACCGTGGCCCAGCCGCGACTCGAGCAGCAAAGCCATAGGTGAGGACGATCGACCCATAGGTCCAGTTGGTGGCGAAGGTAATGAGCGAGAGCACGACCACGCATGCAGCAACCGTTCGTGCTGCGTGTTCATCAACAGGATTAGGAAACGAAAAGAACTTGGCCACCCAGTCAGCCTACCGATGACCAGTCCGGCCTCAGGCTCGCACGATGAGCACGATGGTGGTGAGGACCCCCACGCCAACGACGCAAGCGCGAAGCCAAGGAACGGGAAGTCGGCGCGACAGGTGTGCGCCGAGGTAGCCACCGAGCAAGCTCGATGGTGCGAGTGCCGCAACGACCGCCCAATTTGGGGCACCGTGAATGAGGAAGATCGTCGCGGCGATTGCGTTGACCACGATGGACAGTACCGACCGGAGACCAGAGGACTCTGACAGCGACAACGGCAACGTGAGCCCAAAGACCACGAGCAGCATGATCCCCATGCCTGCGCCGAAGTATCCGCCATAGAGCGAGGTCACGGCAACACCAAGAACGAGGGCCGTCCGGTGCTCGACCTTGGTTGTCCGTGCAGCGATTGCCTTCGCAATGAGTGGCTGGACTGCGAAGAGAAGCGTTGCAAGACCGACCAGTGCAATGACGAGCAGGCGAAAGACTGCAGCAGAGGTAGTGAGCAGGAGCAGCGCTCCAAGAACCGATCCGCAGAGTCCCGGAACGATGAGGCGCCGAAGGTGACCTCGATGCTTCGAGATCTCGCGCCTGAAGCCAACAATTGATGCTGCGTAACCGGGCAGAATCCCAACGGTTGAAGAAATGTTGGCCGTCAGCGGTGGAATGCCAAGAGCCAAGAGGGTAGGAAACGAGAGCATGGTTCCGCCGCCGGCAACGCCGTTGAAGAGTCCAGCCCCAAACCCGGCAACGAGAATCGCTACCACGGCACCACTTGAGAGGCCTTGGGTCGAGGCGAGGAGTGACGAGGTCATTGGTTGATGTTACGAGAATCGCTCGGTGGACCCTCCGGGGCACAACTAGGTTTGACTCGACGAGTGTGAAAGGGTGCCTTGATGGTCAGGTTGACGTGCATGCTGCGACGAAAAGCCGGGATGTCCCGGGAGGAGTTTCACGATCACTGGATCAATGTCCATGGTCCGCTCATCAGAAATTCACTCGCGGGCTCCTTCGTTCTTCGCTATGAGCAACACCCGAGGACGAACTACCCAGAAGTCGATGACGGTGGCTTCGATGGAGTGACCTATCAGTGGTTTGCCTCAATGGACGAGTACAACGCCCACACGATGGCCGAAGACTTTGGGGTCATGTGGGCCGACATCGAGTCGTTCCTTGACACCTCGCAGTTGCACTTCGTCTTGACCGAAGAGCCAACGGTTGTCATTGACTTGGTCGGCGCATAACCGTGCCGTTCCTTGCACAATCCGAGGCGCACCAACCCGGGGCTCCGCCTGACCAGTTGTGGCATATGGCGTCAACGCGGCGCGTGACCTCGGACCCAGCTTTCGCCGAAGGGATCACGGTGTGGTCAGCCGGGGGCATTGTCTGGCGCCGGTCTCAAAAAGGTGTCGTTGAAATCGTTGTTTGCTACCGGCCCTTTCGGGTTGATTGGTCATTTCCAAAAGGAAAACTCAACGGCGACGAGACCTTCGAAGATGCCGCGATTCGCGAAGTGCATGAGGAGTCCGGGCTCCACTGTGAACTTGGCACGTACCTTGGTTTTGTGAACTACGTCGATCGCAAGGACCGCCCAAAGGTCGTTGTCTACTGGCTCATGAAGGCAATCTCAGGGTCCTTCGTTGCCAATGAAGAGGTCTCCGAGCTGCGATGGGTGGACGTCAATACCGCCAAATCGCTCGTTACCTATGACCGCGATCGATCGGTCATTGAAATGTTCTCCCTCATGGATGAGGTCCAGCCGCTCTATCCAGCGCCCTCCAAGTAGCGACGCAGAAACACCTTCGTCCGTTCATCACGAGGTTCATGCAGCACCGCTTCAGGCGGGCCTGACTCAACAATTCTTCCCTCGGCAAGAAAGACCACGGACGTCGCAACATCTCTGGCGAATTCCATTTCATGGGTTGCAAGGACCATGGTCATCCCAGACGTAGCCAGTTCGCGAACGACATCGAGCACCTCTCCAACAAGTTCGGGATCAAGGGCGCTCGTGATCTCATCGAGTAACAAGAGCCTCGGTTCCATTGCGAGCGCCCGAACGATGGCGACACGTTGTTGTTGACCACCGGACAGGCGATCTGGGTACTCCGCTGCTTTCTCTCCAAGTCCGAAGCGTTCGAGTAAGTCGAGCGCAGCGGACACTGCAGTTGCCTTCGATTGGTGGAGTACTCGCCTTGGCCCCAAGGTCACGTTGTCGAGCACACTTCGGTGAGGGAACAAGTTGAAGGCTTGGAACACCATGCCGACCTGTCGTCGAACCAGTTCGCCGCGAACGTCGTCATCGGCGAGATCGACACCGAGAAGTTCAATGGTTCCCGCATCAGGAACTTCGAGAGTGTTGAGACAGCGCAGCAAGGTGGACTTTCCCGAACCTGAAGCGCCAATCAAACACACGACCTCATGTGACGAGACCTCAAGATCAATGCCGTCCAAGACCGTCCGTTCACCAAACTTCTTGATGAGGCCATTGACCTTCAGCAGTGGGGATTCACTCACGCCGGCACGCCAATCGAGCCGGCGAGCCGGAGCTGTTGGTCGCGTGCCTGGAAATGCTCGGCAAGGCGCGTCAGGGGCACGCAGATCGCCAAGAACAACAAGCCGGCGGTGGCGTAGCTGGTGTCGTTGAAGTAGACGCCCTGATTGATCTGGGCGGCCTTCAGGATTTCAATCACACCAGCGCCGATGCCGATGATTGCCGTGTCCTTCTGGAGGGAAACGAAGTCATTGATCAGGGGAGCGATCACGATTCGAAGTGCCTGAGGTACCGTCACGTACCGCAAGATCTGTACCTTGGTCAGTCCAATGGCTTGACCGGCAAGCGTTTGCGCGTAGGGAACTGCCACCACCCCGGCTCGATAGACCTCCGACACATAGGCGCCGTAGCAAAACACTAGGCAGAACAGGCCATACTCAAACCACGTCCCATTCGAAATGAAGGGAATTTCGAGTTGCGGAAAGCCGAAGTACACCGCAAGCACCACCAGGATGAGGGGTAATCCCCTGGCAAGGTCGACGTAGATCGTTGCGAGGAGACGGGGCCCAGCGAGCAACGCGCTCTTCGACATTCGAAGGAGTGCAACAGGAAGTGCCCAGAACAACACGAGGACTTCTGCGACAAGACACAGACCAACATTCTTGAGAAAGGCCTGCCACATTGGTGGGACGCTCTCACTCGCGTCACCAAAGAAGGCAAGTCGAAAGAAGTGTGGGCTCAAGAAGAAGTGCCCGAAGCTTCGCGCTCCTGGTGACAAGAGAAAGACGAGGGCTATGCCGAAGACCAGCAGAAATACCGACGCCAAACTGAGCACACGGGGCCTGCGTCGTGACCACTTCCAGAGTCGAGATCGCGGTCGAGTGAGCAGCGTCGCAGGAGGGGTTCCTGATGGGTTCCGTGACGCCATGTCGGTTGCTTGCTCAGGCCCTTATGGCTTGAGTTTTGTAACCTGGTTGTAGATCCCGAGGTACTGCTTGTTGATCGATGCCAACGTGCCGTTCGACGTCAAGGCCGACAGTGCGAGGTTGACGCAACCAACAAGGGTTGAACCCTTGGCAAACAGGGCCCCGAAGTGCTCACCGGTCGTTGGGAACTGTCCAACTTGGACGGCGGTACCCTTCGCAAACTCACCGGAGAAGTCCGACGCCATGTACTGCCCGGTCGGGGTGTCAACGACAATTGCGTCGATTTGCTTGGCCTTCAAGGCACTGACAGCGTCTTCAAGCGTGTTGTAGACCTTTGGCGCCGACGTTGGCTGGAGGTGCTTCGTGATGTACGCGAGTCCTGTCGTGCCGATCTGGTCGCCGTAGCGATAGGTCTTCAACGGCGCCGATGAATGCATCGTCGCGATTGGGTTGGACTTCAGCGCAATGATTGATTGGGTGACGTCGTAGTAGCTCTTCGAGAATGACACGACCGCTGCACGTTGGGCGGTGAAGGAAATCTCATTGAGGTCGAAGTCGAAGGACTTCTTGCCTGGTTGGTAGGAAGAGTCGAATGGCTCGTGAACCCACGTCACCTTCGACGTAGAAAATCCCATCTCCTTGGCGAGTGCGTAGGCGACGGCGGACTCGTAGCCCTTGCCGTTACTGGGCTTGTTGTTGGTGAACCACGGGTCGTACACCGGATCGTCGGTTGCGATCGTCAAGTGAGCACTGGTGTGGAGCGAACTCTTGTGTGCAGCGACGCAAGCAGATGCTTTCGTCGACGTTGCTGCTCCTGATGGGGAGGAAATCCCGGCGATCGTCAACAGTGAGCCGGCCACTGTTGCAGCGGTGATGAGACGTGGAAGCGTGCGCATGGGTTCTCTTTCGGTCACAGACGGCCCGAACCGTCAGGGCCTCAAGGTTACCTTGCGACGCCGCTCGACGGTCAGCGCTCATCTAGGGCTGCCGCAATACGAGCAACAACTTCATCGACAACGCCGCTCATGGTGGCCTCACCACCGAGATCGAAGGTTCGAATGCCGTCGGCAGCAGTCCGGAGGGTTGCGGTTCGGATGATCTTCGCAACGTCTGCATACGCGGGCTCACCGGTTCGCACAACAGCGTGTTCTAAGACCGCCGCACAGGCGAGCAACATGGCCATTGGGTTGGCGACATTCTTTCCTTCGAGTGATGGAGCGGTTCCATGGGGGGCTTCGGCCATCGCGACAATTGGGAGAAGTTGATCATCGAGCGCCATGAGTACGGACTCTGCACCGGCGATCGAGCCGAAGAGTGCCAGGACAAGGTCGGAGAGGCAATCCCCGTCACGGTTCAGCGACGGCACCACAATCGGCTCGTTGAAGTCTTCAGTAATGAGGCCGGCGTAGGCCGCATCAATCAACACGGGGCGGTAGGCAATGTCTGGGTGGCGAGCCGCTGCCAGGTCCATCTCTTCTTTGAGCATCCCCTCATAGGTTGGTGAAACTGTCCACTTCGGACCGCCATAGACCGAACCATCAATATTGGCAGCAGCTTCAAAGCTGTATTCGGCCACCGACCGGCAAACTGAGCGACTGATGCGTTCAGTTCTCCATGCGGATTCATCTCCTGAGCCGACGTCTCCGTCGCGGCCCTCGGCAGCGCCATACGCGTCCCCAACCGCCATTCGAACAACCACAATGGGGTGCTTCGTTGAGACGACGGGTTTGACGCCTGGGATGCGCCTTCCTGTTCGAACGATGACCGATCCGTTGATGCCTTCTCGAAGGATTCGATTTGGCGACCCGACCGACCCGCGCTCGGGAGGAGTGATGGTGGCGGCCTTGAGGCCTAGACCGAGTTCACACATTGCACCGGCCGCATCGTGGACCACTCCGTTATTAGAGCGAACACGCGCTGCAAGCGAAAGGTCAAAGCGCTCGAGTTCGATCGGGAGACCGAGAAGTGCAGGGTCGAGAACTCGGAGTGCCTCGTTGAGGAGTTCTTGCCCAGTCTGGTCGCCGTCACAAATGACAATGGATGCCGGTTTGGTCATACCTCCATTGTCGCCGACGGACGAATGCTCCTCGACAATGCTCACGTGGACGCGAAGAAGCCCCCGTCTTGAATCGACGGGGGCTTCTTCAAAGGTCCTACGAGTAGTTCTAGCCGAGCCAGGAAGGTACTGGGCTCGTGATGTACTTCGTCGTTGTCGGTGCAGCAGTTCCTCCGTCACCAGCCGAGTACACAGTGCCAGCCTTGGTGATCGACGTGGTTGCCGTGGCCGAGGAAATCTTGACCATCAGCCCACCCTGGAGTCCTTGGTGGTTGGACGAGCTGTACTTGAGCGCCGTCACCGCTGGAGTTGCAAATGAAGAACCCTGGGTCTCAAGAATGTTCACAATGCCGCTCTGAGTTACGTTCTGGCCCATGGCACGGAGAGCCTGCATGAAGGTGACTGCCCAACCCACGCCATACTGCATGTTGCCGGTGAGGATTGACTTGGCCGTGAACTTCGGGAAGTCCGCACTGTCGGCAAGCAGAACCTTCTTGGTCCAAACATTCCACGCATTCTTCGCGTCACTGGTTGGCGGAAGGAAGGTCAGCGACAATGCGCCAACTTCGTACTTGTTGTTGACCGTCTGTGGGTCCGAGCCGACGCCAGAGATCACGAACTGTGGCTTGAAGCCGATGGCGTGAGCATCCTGGATGATGTTCTTGGTTGCAACCGGAATGGAGTCGAGCACCACTACCGCAACCTTGTCATTCTTCATCTTCGACAACATGGAACCGAAGGGGTTTCCTGCGACTGCAGCGGTTGCTTCGTAGGAGAATGAGTCGCCAGTACCCATTGCAGGAATCGACAGCCCACCACGATTGAGGCCGGTCAGACCGTTTGCCCCGAAGTCGTCGTTCTGGCCAATGAAGCCAACGCTCTTGTTCTTGAAGTTCGCCTTGATGTAGTTGGCAAAGATCTTGCCCTCAGCGATGTAGTCCGTCTGCCATCCGAACAAGCGGGGGTATTGGCTGGCGTTGTTCCAGTCCGACGAGCCGGAGTTGACGAACAGCTGCGGAACACCGTTGTTGTCGAGCAGTGAACGAACACTGTCTTGCGTGGCAGTTCCAAGGGAACCAACGGTGGCGAAGAGTCCACCAGAGGTGTTGAGGAGCGCCTGAGTCTGGGAGTAGGTGCTCGGCGTGCCGGTGCACCCAAAACCAGGAACCTCGTAGCAGTCATCCTTAATGAGGAAATTGATTTGACGACCATTGACGCCATTGCTCTTTGAGTTGACGTACTTAAACGCGGCCTTTGCGGCCTTCGCAACGTCTGAGTAGCCAGGCGAGGCAATTCCCGTGACGGGAACCGTTGCACCAATGGTGATCGAATTGCTGGTGACGCCGTCATTGCCAGAGGCACCAGCGGACGTGATGACGGCGCCGGTCGAGACCAAGCCGACGGACAGTGCCGAGGCAGCAGCAATTGCTGAAGCTCGACGGAGGGGGCTTCGGAACATGTGAATCCTTTCGATGATTCGAGGTACTGCGATGTACTTCATGGTAGCGCCGGCGCGATCCCGGTTTCTACGGAGTTTCTGAAACACTCAGCGCTTTCTTCTGCGCGACCCTTGACCGGACGAATCGACTTATTCGATGGCCAAGCCCAGCAAGCCCTGAAGGAGCAAGCAGCATGGTCGCAATCAAAATGAGGCCGAAAATGATGCCCTTCAGGCTCCCGCCGAGATTGGAAACTGGGTCAATTCCAGTCCACGAGTTGATTCGACTCACGATCGAGTCTGAGTAGGCAGCAATGAGGCCCGCGATCATGGCACCCCCAAGAGTGCCGAGTCCGCCAAGGACGAGCAACGAGAGCAGTTCAATTGAGAGCGCAACCCCGAACGTCTGAGGAAGCACACTCGATTGGATGATCGCAAGAAGCGAGCCGGCGAGCCCAGCAAAAGCGGCGGAGATGGCGAAGGCCAACACCCTCGTCCGAGCGACGTTGACGCCAACAAGTTCTGCTGCGACGTCGTTGTCGCGTACCAGTCGCATTGCTCGTCCGCTTCGACTGTGGAAGAAGTTCGCCATGAAGAAGAATGCGACCGCCGCAACCACGATGGCAATCGCTGCTCCCCAGGTGTTGTTGGCAGCGAGCGGATTGTCCTTTTCTCCAATGGCCGACGCGAACCACGCGGGGGTTTGGAGCGTAGGAAAGTACAGACCACCCGAGCCACCGGCAAACGTTCCGAGACTTTGAATAAATGGAGGGATGGCAAAGGCAAAGGCCAAGGTCATGCCAGCGAGGTAGGGGCCCCGGAGTCTGGTGCTTGGGAGGCCCAAGACAATTCCAGCCACGGTGCTGACGGCAACTGACAGGGCCATTGAGCCAAGAAGTGGGAAGTGTGCGTGATGCTGAGCCCAAATGGCAGTGGTGAACGCACCAATTGCCATGAATCCGGAGTTGCCAATGGAGACTTGACCGCTCAAGCCAATGAGCAGCGAAAGCCCGACGATGGCAATCGCCATGATGGAGGCGGTTGCCAGGTACGTGTCGTTGAGCGGATCGACAATGATGGCGAGTCCCAACAGCGCAATGGTCGCCACCAAGGTCGCAAGTGCCCGAGCCGACGTTGGTCGATTGGCGATGAACTGCTTGATGGAGACCATCAGACTCGCCTCACTCGTTGCTTGCTGAAGAGACCTTGTGGCCGGATCATGAGTGCCACCACCAGAATGAGTACTGGCGAGAACGAGGCCCAACTTGGCGGTGCATAGTCAACAATGAACTGCTGGAGCATGCCAATGAGGACACCAGCAAGAACTGCCCCAAGCGGGCTCTCGAGGCCACCAACCGCAGCGGCGATGAAGCCGAAAACGAAGTACACGTCCATGTTCGTCGGCGTGAGCCCCTCGAATCCACTCGAGATCACGACCGCGGCAACAGCGCCAGCGGCAGAAGCGAGCGCCCAACCGAGCGTGAGAAGACGGTTTACCCGAACACCCAGCAGTCGGGCAACCTCAGGAGCCAGGGCGGCTGCGCGGAGTTGCAATCCCAACTTGGTGAAACGAAACAGTCCCGCCACGATGAGCATCACGGTGACCGCTGCAGCGATCTGCAGAATCGCGAATGGTGAGAGGAAGATGGTCTTGCCGTTGTGTTGGAAGTAGGAGAGAGAGAACGGGCTCACAATCATTCGAGAGGTTCCACCCCAAATCGCGATAGCCCCGGCTTCTAAGATTCCGAGAAATCCAACCATGACCACGATCGAATTGATCTCCGGTTTCCCATAGAGCGGTCGAACAAGGACCCGTTCGGTAGCTCCTCCGAGCACGAATCCCGCTGCGACGGAAATTGCTAGGCATGCCCAGTAGTTGAGTCCGTGTTCTAGGAGGGTCATCCCGACGTAGGTCGCAAACATCGCCATTGCACCTTGAGCGAAGTTCAAAATGTTGGTCGATTGCCAGACAATGACCAGGCTGAGACCAATGAGGCCGTAGAGGACGCCTTGAGTCACTCCCAAGAAGATGTCGCCCATGACTCGTGAGGTAAGGAGGTCGATCATTCGGCTAGTCCTAAGTAGTACTGACGCAGCTTTTCGTCGGCGGCAACGTCACTCGCGGCCGCGTTGGCTGCGACGGAACCAAGGTGCAGCACGATCGCGTGGTGAGCAATTCGCAGTGCGCTCTTCGCGTTTTGCTCCACCAACAACACCGCAAGTCCCTGGGCATCGCAAAGTTCGCGAATGGTCTCCATGAGTTCAACCGTCACTAACGGAGCGAGGCCGAGCGATGGTTCATCGAGCAAGAGCACCGAAGGTTTCGCGATGAGGGCTCTTGCCATTGCGAGCATTTGACGCTCGCCACCTGAAAGCGTCGCAGCATGTTGCGTCCGGCGCTGACCGAGAACGGGAAACTGCTCATATTGCTCAGCCAGACCCGCCTTGAGGTCCACCTTCGCCGCCATGGCGCCGAGCCGCAAGTTCTCTTCGACGGTGAACTCGCCAATGACGCCGCGGCCCTCAGGAACATGGCCAAGTCCACGACGAGCAATATCTTCCGTCTTCTCACGCGTGATGTTCGTGCCCGCCATCGTGATTGAGCCTTCGTCGGGCTCCAACAATCCTGAAATAGTTCGAAGCAACGTGGTTTTGCCCGCTCCATTCGCACCAAGCACGGCGGTGATCACTCCGGGCTGTGCGGTAAAGGAAACGTTCCGAAGTGCCTTGATGGCACCATAGGAAACCGAGAGATTCTCGACCGAGATTGCCGCGGCGTTCACTGTTCGACTCCGAGGTAGGCCGCCAAGACTTCAGGGTGACTGCGAACTTCTGAAGACGTGCCAGAGGCGATGACCTCGCCAAAATTGAGAACGACAAGGCGATCAACGAGTGGCATGACGAAGTCCATGTTGTGCTCAACGAGGAGGACACCCATGTCCGACTTCAACGAGGTGATCAACGTGGCGAATTCATCGAGTTCGCGTTCGTCAAGCCCAGATGCGGGCTCGTCGAGCAAGAGCAGCGTCGGCGAACCCATCAACGCCCGAGCGACCGAGACCTTCTTGGCGATTCCATAGGGGATCGAACCGGGAAGTTTCGCTGCAAATTCAGCGACATCGAGTCGCTCCAATGCGGCGAGCGCATCAGCCGTCAGCTGTCGCTCGCTCCTTCCCGCGCTCGGAAGACCCAGAAGACCACGGAACGCTCCTCCTCCAGGACGGATTTGCCCACCCGCCATCACATTTTCGAGGATGGTTAGATGGTCGAAAAGACCAACTCCTTGAAGGGTTCTCGCAACTCCGATGGAAGCGAGATCATGAGGTTTTGGTTGAGTGACACCTCGGTCGGGGAACTCGACCGTGCCGCTCGTCGGTGCGACGAAACCACAAGCCACGTTGAAGGCTGTGGTCTTCCCAGCACCGTTTGGGCCGATGAGTCCGACGATCTCGCCTGAAGAGACGTCAAACGACACGTCACTCAGTGCGCGGAGGCCGCCGAATTCGACTGAGACGCTCCGGAAGGCGAGGCGAGGGACTTGGGAGTTCACAGGTAGGCGATGCTAGTGCGCTCTCGACATCGATTGGTCGAGCGATCCTGTACCCTTGGCTCTGCCTCGGGAGACCGCTACGTGGAGTGAAAGCGTCCAACGTGTGGTGAACGAGGCCAGGAGAGGTGCGAGAGTGGCCGAATCGGACTCACTGCTAATGAGTTGTCTGTTGAAAGACGGACCCAGGGTTCAAATCCCTGTCTCTCCGCCACGTGAAGCGCCGACCGAGTGGGAAACCCTCGGTTTGGCGCGCATCGATTGCACTTCTATCGAGGGGACGTAGTCATCCTCGCGGGGTAAGTTGGATCGGCCATGCACTTCCCCTCTCAAATCCGTGTTGATGAACGCGCGCTTCGGTTCATCAAATGACGAAGACCTACTGGGTTGAAACACTCGGCTGTCCGAAGAACCACGTTGACTCGGACAAGGTGACGGGACAGCTCCACCGTGATGGCTACTCTGCTGCGACGTCGCCCGAGTCGGCTGATCTCGTCGTCGTGAACACGTGCGCATTCATTGAAGAGGCACGCCAGGAGTCCATCGACGTGATTTTGGAGATGGCAGATCGCCGAACGGACACCTCTCGCCTCGTCGTTACTGGATGCATGGCCGAGCGGTACGGCGATGAACTGGTTGACGCTCTACCCGAGATTGACCTCGTTGCCGGTTTTGGCGAATCGTTGATCGCCCCTGTTCCTGTGGCGCTAGGGAGGAAGTCGCACGCGAAGCGAACGAGTGAACTCCTTGAGTTGCCGAGGACACCCGTCTCGGTTCCTTGGGCGTATCTCAAGGTTGCAGAAGGTTGCGACCGAATTTGTGGGTTCTGTGCGATACCGAGTTTTCGAGGTCCACAACGGTCGAGGTCGGTTGAGGCGCTCCTTGCCGAGGTTGGGGCACTTCAAAGCGGCGGTACGCCGCCGCTCCGAGAAGTCATCTTGATTGCACAAGATCTTGCGTCGTTTGGCCGCGACCGGAGCAGTGGACGCACGGGTGATGCAGATGATTTCGCTCGAGCGGCCGTTCCTGGCGAGCAGCCCATTGTTGAGGTACTTCGTGCCCTCAAGGGTTCAGTCGACTGGGTTCGACTCCTCTACCTCTACCCATCAGGGCTCACGCCGACCCTCATTGAGGCAATGATCGAAAGTGGGATGCCGTACTTCGATCTCTCCCTCCAGCACGTCACGAGACCACTGTTGAAGCGCATGCGGCGTTTCGGTGATGGTGACAAGTTCTTGGAGCGGATTGCAACGATTCGGAGTCTCGCCCCTGACGCAGCCTTTCGTTCGAGCTTCATTGTTGGGTATCCAGGAGAAACCGAAGCTGACCACGATGCACTGCTTGAGTTTGTTCAAGAGGCACAACTCGACTGGGCCGGTTTCTTTCCGTTCTCTCCCGAAGTTGGCACCTATGCCGCAGACCTCGAGCACCAGGTTCCGTCCGAGCTTGTTCAAGAGCGGATGCGTGAGGTGACCGAAACCCAAGACGCAATCACCTGGGCGAAGCGAGACGCATTGGTCGGGACGACCTGCACCGTGCTAATCGATCGACCGGGACGTGCACGGTCGACGAGAGAGGCTCCTGAAATTGATGGAGTCATCGTCGTACCCGAGCACCTCGAGGCTGGCACGATGGTGGAGGTGGAGATTGTTGCCGCCATCGGAACGGATCTCGAAGCTGTTCCAGCTCGAAGGGGGGACCAATGAGCGAAACGCACGTGAGGTCGCATCACTTTGGAGAGACGGCGATTATGACGCCGGCGAACGCCATCACGGTAGGCAGACTTCTTCTGACGCCGTACTTCATCTACCTCTTCGTCAACGAAGGAGCAACGTGGCGCACCGCCATTGTCGGAGCGATCGTTGCGTTCTCCGACGGGATTGATGGCGTAGTCGCCAGACGCCAAGGTGCCACTCGGTCCGGAGCATTTCTCGATCCTCTGATCGACAAAGTCGTCATTATGGCGTGTTTCATCGCTGTTGCTTCTGAGGGAAAACTTCCCTGGGCACCAATCATCATCATTGGGCTCCGAGAGATTGCGATGACCATCTATCGGTCTGTCGTTGCCAAGGACGGCATCTCCATTCCGGCCAGAACGTCAGCGAAGTGGAAGACCTTCGTTCAGGACTTCGCCATTGCGTTCGTCTGTCTCCCACCGACGGCAAGTTGGAACTGGCTTCACCTCGTCACGGTCTGGCTTGCAGCCCTCCTCACGGTTACCACCTTCATCCAGTACATCGTCGATGGTCGAGCAGCCAGTGGCTCAGTCGCATGAGGGTCGAGGTCTTAGCAATAGGCACTGAACTCCTCCTCGGACAAATTTCGAACACCAACGCCGCATGGCTCGGTCAAGAGCTCGCAGCAATCGGCGTCGATGTGCACTACGGACAAGTTGTTGGTGACAATCACGCCCGGATCGTTCGATCGCTCCGCACCGCTCTCGCTCGAAATGATGGCGTCATTGTTTGCGGGGGCCTTGGTCCGACGCAGGATGACATCACTCGAGAAGCACTTGCTGAAGTGATGAACGTGGCCCTTGTGCGCGACGAAGAACTCGTGACGAGAATTGCCGGCTTCTTCTCGTCACGAGGTCGCGAGATGCCAGCCAACAATGCCCGTCAGGCTGATGTTCCTTTCGGGGCGTCGATCATTCCTCAAGCCCGAGGGACCGCTCCTGGCCTCATCTGTCCCGTTGGCAACAAGGTCGTCTATGCCGTTCCCGGCGTGCCGTATGAGATGTCGGAAATGTTTGAACGCGCCATTGCTCCCGATCTCAAGGAGCGGTTGGCCGATGAGGGCATGACGGCGACCATTACGTCAAAGGTGCTTCGGACGTGGGGAACGTCGGAGTCTGGTTTGGCCGAGGCGCTCAACGAACGTTTTGATGTCTTGGCCGATGGCCACCTGCCCGTCACGATCGCCTTCTTGGCGAGCGGCATTGAAGGCATCAAAGTGCGGATCACTGCGAAGGGTGACAACGATGCCCATGCTCAGGAGCTCCTCGCGGCTGAAGAGTCCGAGGTGCGAGCAATCTTGGAACGGAACTTCGGCGACATCATTTTCGGCGTCGATGACGAAACCATGGAAGTTGCGGTTTCAAAGCAACTACTGAAGCGTGGTTTCACCCTGGGCTTGGCCGAGTCGGTAACGGGTGGAATTATCGCCTCGCGCTTGGTCGATGTAGTTGGGGCGAGTGCGTGGTTCCGTGGAGGTGTCGTCTCTTATGCGAGCGACGTGAAGTTCAACGTGCTCGGTGTCAGCGAAGGTCCGGTTGTGTCGCCAGAGGCTGCCATCCAGATGGCGGTCGGTGCTGCTCGTGTTCTCCAGTCGGATTGCGGTCTTTCCATCACGGGAGTCGCCGGTCCCGATCAACAAGACGGCCACGAAGTCGGAACCGTTTTTGTTGGACTGTCCGTTCCTGGCGCAGAACCTTCCGCAGTTCGCCTGCAGATGCCGGGCGACCGGGCTCGAATCAGGCAGTACAGCGCCATCAGTGCTCTCGACCTTCTCCGTCGCGCCCTCGATTGACACTCCGAGCCGGCCAAGGCCGTCTCCTACGGAGGTGTAGTGGGTATTCCACCATTACGAACGTCTGTTCGCTAGAGTGAAGATTCGTCGGCTGAAGTGTCGGCAACGTTCACGGCACACCCAGTCCGTAGGTTGCTGCAAACACAGAGCAAGAGAGAGAGAAGCACATGGCTGAAGACAAGGACAAGGCACTCGACGTAGCGCTTGGTCAGATTGAGAAGCAGTTCGGCAAGGGCGCAATCATGCGCCTCGGTGAGAACCTCCACATGAATGTCGAGTCCATTCCGACGGGCTCACTCGCTCTCGATATGGCCCTTGGCATCGGCGGCCTCCCGCGGGGT
>CAIXCS010000168.1 GCA_903918025.1 uncultured Actinomycetes bacterium | reverse complement strand
GCTCATGGTGCTCAGGGTGCCAACGGTGCTCCTGGTGCTCCTGGTGCTCCTGGTGCTCCTGGTGCTCCTGGTGCGCAAGGTGCCAACGGCGCTCCTGGTGCGCAAGGTGCCAACGGCCAGAACGGAGCTCAGGGTGCCAACGGTGCTCAGGGCCCCCAAGGTCTCCGCGGATCTGCAGGTCCCCAGGGAAACACTGGTCCCCAGGGTCCAGCCGCTCCATACCTCGCAGGTAACTTGCAGAACCTCACGGCAACGACAGGTGGCTTCTCTCAGAGTTGGACCTTCTCGACTGCCTACTCGAGCGTTGCTCCAATCGTGACTTTGACACCGAACACTGCAGCACACTGTGCGGTGACCGCCGTGTCCACGACGGGCTTCACGGCGAAGTGCGACACGCAACCTGGTGAGGTCTACTGGATTGCACTTGCACCAACCGATGCAGACAACCTGTAACTAGTCAGCGGCGCATGTTGCGCTTCTCGAATTGACCATCGGGTCTCGAAGGGCTTCGGCTCGGCGAGGCCCGATGGTCATTTACGGGGCCTCATTTCGATTACCAAGCGATCGTGCCGAGAGACCTCGCTGATCGTCGTAACCTAGACAGGTGCCGAGTCCGTCAACGTTTCCCACCACTTCCGTCTGGAGCGTTGCCCATGCGGAGGCTCCAGAAGTCATCTCGTCAGCTTGGATCGACGAACAGTTGGCAACCACGTTCGAGCGTGTGGGAGTTCGACCCGGCCTTCTGACGTCTCTCGCAGGAATCGTGGAGCGCCGCTGGTGGCCTGTAGGTATGCCATTCGACGAAGCGGCGGCGCTTGCTGGTGCGAAGGCAATTACTGCAGCGGGTCTCAAACCAAGCGACATTGACCTTCTGATCTCAACGTCGGTGAGCAAGCACCACTTGGAGCCAAGCGTCGCCTGTGCGGTTCACTTTCGACTCGGCCTCTCTGCTTCGTGTGGCAATTTCGACCTTGGCAATGCCTGTCTCGGATTTGTCAACGCGATGCATGTCGCCGCAATGGCCATTGAATCGGGCCAAGCAAGGACGGTACTCATCGTCGACGGTGAGGGAAGTCGTCAAACCCAGGAGGCAACCATCAGCCGCCTGAGTCAGGACACTGCAACCCTTGAGGACGTCTTTGAACAATTTGCATCACTCACCATTGGCTCCGGCGCAGCCGCAATGGTGCTCGGAGGTACTCGGTCTGAAGCCCATCGTTACCTCGGAGGTATCACTCGGGCCGCAACAGCTCATCATGAACTCTGTGTTGGGGACCTTGACCGAATGCGCACCGATACCGCTGGACTCTTGACGAGTGGACTGAAGCTCGCACGAGAGGCGCTCGACGATGCAATCGCCGAGGGTTGGTCGTGGTCGGATTGCGACCACTACGTCATGCACCAGGTATCGAAGGTTCACAATGAGCAACTCTGCGAGCTCCTCGACGTGGATATGACCAAGGTGCCGCTCACCTATCCCAACTTTGGCAACATGGGCCCGGCGGCAGTTCCCTATACCTTGTCGACGATTGCCGACACCATTGAAGTAGGAGAGCGAGTCCTTCTGATGGGAATTGGATCCGGGCTTAACTGCGCCGCCGCAGAACTCCGCTGGTAGGAGAACTTCGCGTGCCAGCTCCCGAGAGCCCAAGTGCCGCAGAACTCCTCTCGTTCGGCCTGAACCCTTCGTGGTCGCGCCGTATGACATTTTCAAGCAGTACTGGAACACCAATTGACTGGCATGTGCTCGACACCGGGGCTGGTCCACTCGGGACCCTCGTCTGTGTTCACGGCAATCCAACCTGGTCCTATCTCTACAAAGAGATTCTCGAGACCCTCGCGCCTGGGTGGAGAGTGCTCGCGGTCGATCAATCGGGAATGGGGTACTCAGAACGAACGCATCCCCGTCGCTTGGAGGAACGAATCGACGAACTCGTTGCATTCTGTCGCCAAGAAGTTGACGGGCCACTCGTCCTCGTCGCCCATGATTGGGGTGGCCCTGTTGCTGTCGGCGCTGCCAGCTACCTCGACGTTCAGGCCGTTGTCCTGGCAAATACCGCAGTGGCGAAACCCGATGGCGTGAACGTTCCCCCGCTCATCAAGGCGGCTCGAGCATTGGTTGATCTCAGTTGCAGGAGAACGCCACTGTTCGTTCGAGGAACTGCCGCCATGACGACGAAGGAGCACCGCAGGGCACTGAATGCTCCCTATTCCTCCGCGAAGCGGCGCGAGGCGATTCGTGACTTCGTGGCAGATATTCCGCTCGGACCAGACGATCCATCCGCAGACGCTCTCGCGCGAGTGGGAGCGACATTCGACAGCCTTACCTGTCCGATCCTGCTCATTTGGGGTGGGAAGGATCCCGTCTTCCATGACCGCTTTCTCGGTGACCTGCGGAAGCGTCAACCCAGTGTGTCGATTGAGCGTCGTCCAAATTCGGGTCATTTGGTTCTCCTCGACGGAGCGATTGGGCCAGTCATAGAGGAGTGGCTCAAGCACCAGGTGAGCGAACTTCCGTCTGTCACGCCAACCGCACTCGACGGTGACTCCATTGACGAGACCGTCTTTGCCTCACTCGAGCGTTATGCCCATGACCAATCGGTGATCTACCGGGGGCCGGACGGCGCGCTCACGTGGGAGGACCTCAGTCGGCGTGCCGATCGAGCCTCCAGGGTGTTGGCAGAAGCAGGCCTCAGGCCTGGAGATCGAGTTGCGCTGCTCATTCCTCCCTCACCCGATCTTCTCGTTGCGGCGGCAGCCATTTGGCGATGTGGCGGCGTGCTCACTGTGGTTGACCCAACAGGTGGCATAGCGTCCATTCGACGACTACTCCGAGCCCAAGCAGCTCGGATGGTCGTGGGCACTCCGAGGACGCTGCTCGGTGCTCGGCTCCTGCGCCTGACGCCAGGAAGTACTGCTGCTGGCTTCGGCATTCGTGGTGGCGCACTCGATCTCAATGCTTCTGTGGACGCTCCTCTGCCAATGGTGAACCTGCGGCCGCGAGATCTCGCAGCAATTGTCCATACGTCGGGCGCCACTGGTCCGGCGAAGGCGGTCCGCTATTCCCACGGGGCGCTCATTTCCCAGCGAGAGGCACTCCGAGCCCTCGTTCAGCCAAAGCCAGGTGACGTCTTCACCACCTCCTTCGCCGCATTTCTCTTGCTTGCACCGGTTCTCGAGATGCCCTGCAGCCGACCAGACATCCCCATTGATCAACCGAGTGCACTTGGCTTCGACGAACTCCTTGCCGCAGGTGATGGTGGCGCAATTGGAGCGGCCTGGCTCTCCCCCACTTCCGCCCGCCAACTCGTCCGGACGGCAGCCAAGAGGACGATGCCGATCGGGCGAATGCTCTTGGCCGGCGCACCAATTCCTGCACCTCTCGCTCGTGCGGTGCAGGAGATCACCGGCGGCGTCGTCCTCGCACCGTATGGCATGACGGAGTGTCTTCCCATTACGGGAGGTGAAGACCCTGAGCTCATTGGACCTCATGGGGGAACCTCCGTTGGATTCCCCGTTGAAGGCTGCACGGTCAACGTGGTGAGCCTGGAGGATCCATCTTCACCCATTGCAGACGGACAGTGGGGGGAAGTGCTCGTCTCCTCACCTTGGATGTTTGAGGGCTATGACGGAGCTTGGAACAAGACCCAGGAATCCACACTCATCCTCAACGAGATCTCCTTCCACCGGACAGGAGATGTTGGCTATCTCCACGAGGGTCGTCTCTACCTGCTCGGGAGGCTCGCCCACGTTCTCTGGACAAAGGATGGTCCACGTGCCTCGGTCGCGATCGAAGGTCCAATCGCGGCTGCTCTCGACCTCGAGGTTGCCGCCGTTGGTGTTGGACCTCGTGGAAAGCAAGTTGTTGCCGTCGTGCTCAACCAAAAGGGTCGCCTTCGTCTTGCCGGGAGTGAATTCTCAGTGAAAGCACGTCGCGTGAGCGTGGCCCCGATCGCTGCAGTCCTTGAAGGAACCTTGCCTGTCGATCACCGCCATCAGTCCAAGGTGGACCGAGCGCTGCTTCGTCAACGGGTCGAGACGTTCCTCGAAGGTCGCTGAGCATGAAGGTTCTCGTCACCGGTTCGAGCAGCCTTCTCGGAAGGTCCATCGTTGCGGGCCTCGAGGCACGAGGGGACACCGTCACTGGATTCCAACGAACACCGTCGCAGACACACCATTCGCTTGTTGGTGACGTCCGAGACCGAGGAGCCGTGCTCAAGGCCGCAAGAGGCCACGATGGAGTCATTCACTTGGCAGCTCTCGTTGCTCCGAAGCCCTCATGGAGCGATGCCTACGCCGTCAATGTGGAGGGGACGAGCAACGTGGTCGACGCCGCAAAGGACGTTGGCCGACTCGTCCACATCTCGTCACCATCGGTTGCCTTTGCCCACGAAGCCTGTATGGGTGGTGACGCAGAGGCCCCTACCTATCAGGGAAGGGATCGCTACACGCGTTCCAAGGCAATTGGCGAGCGGCTCGTCCTCGAGAAGAGCACGGTGCCGACCATCATCATTCGCCCGCACCTCATCTGGGGACCAGGTGACACGCAACTGGTGGGTCGTCTGCTGGAACGTGCAATGAGCGGCCGCCTTGCACTCCCTGATCACGGTCGAGCCCTCATTGGAACGACCTACCTCGACGATGCCGCTGCCGCGATCATTGCTGCGCTCGATCGGACTGGAGATAGCCCACATCTCTCCGGTAGAGCCTTTCTCGTGACGGGCGGTGATCCCCGCCCGGTGGGCGAACTCGTCGGAGGCATTCTGGCCGCGTTCGGCATCGAGCGAAAGATGAAGTCACTTCCTGCGCCGCTTGCTCGCGTTCTTGGTTCCGTCATCGAGCGGGTCTGGATAGGTGATGAACCACCACTCACGGCCTTCGCCGCTGAGCAGTTGTCCTTGGCTCACTGGTTCGATATGAGTGAGACCGAGTCTTCACTTCACTGGCAGCCCAAGGTCAGCGTTGATGAAGGGCTGCAGCTATTGACCACCTGGGCATCAACCGAGTTGGGACAGCAATTCTTGAATGGGCTTCGCAGCAGCTCTCGGGTCTGACCACAGCGCAAGGTGACCAGCACCGGCAATCTCTGTTGGTGGAGGTGCATGAAGGACCAAAGCAGTCCGTCGCGCTTCGATTGGTGGGAGGACGGAGTCGGCGACACCGGCAATGACTCGGGCGGGAACATGAAGGCGTCCCAATGCCACCCGTTGCGCTCTTGAAATGCCGACAATCGGGTGCTGCATATAGCCAATGAGCGCCTGCTCGGCACCCGAAACAAGGAGCGGTCGGCGCAGATCTTGCAACTCCGAGGGGGTAAGTGGGCGACAGTCTGGGCCACATGCCATCGAGAAGATCGTTGAGAGCAAGAAGTCACTCCTGACCACCGATCGAAAGAGCGCCGTTCGAAAGGGCTCAATCAGCAGCGGCTGAAGAATCTGTCCGGGATACTCCATCGAGAGGCCATCGCCATCGAGGAAGACCATCCCGGCTGCTTCGGTTGGGTGCTCGAGAACAAAGGCCGCAATCACCCCCGCTCCAAGTGAGTGACCGACGAGGACCGGGTGGACGAGGTGGCGAGCCTTGAGAAATGCTTCCAACTGCTCGCTCAGTGCTTGAACGGTGTAGGGCGCTCTGTGGTCGGTGTAGCCATAGCCCTTGAGGTCGTAGGCCTCAACGTGGCTGGAAGCTTCAAGAACGTGGGCAAGCGGCACCCACGTCACCACCGACTCAAACGCCCCATGGAGCAGCACAATTGGATGCTTCGTCAGTGCCCCCCATGCTTCATAGCGAGTGGCATAGGTGCCAGTTTGCACAAAGTGCAAATCTCCCGGTACCGAGAGTGGTTTCGAGGTGGTCACGACATACAGCTCAGCAATTCCCGTCGCCGAGAAGACCAGACCGACAAGCAACCCAAGAACGACGACCCACCGAAAGCGCTGTCGACGTGGTCGACGAGACCTTGACACGCGGGTTTGCTCTAGCCCTTTCGCATCGTGGCGGTGGCGGTGGTCCACCGTTCTACTTCGTCAAACATGGCTTTTGCTGCGGTTTCAGCCGCTGCACCAGGAGCAAAGGTTCCATCCTCGGCCAGATGCGCAGATGGAAAGGAGAGGTGAATCGATTCAACAATCGCGACCATGCGAAGCGCAGCAGTGACTTGGCGAAGCTGCTGAACCGCGCGGGTTCCAGCCGAGACGCCTCCATAGGAAACGAAGGCAACTGCCTTTCGTTGCCACTCGTGATAGAGGAAGTCGAGCGCATTCTTGAGGGCTGCGTTCATGCCGTGGTTGTACTCAGGGCACACGAGGACGTAGGCATCACCTCGAGCAATGGTTTCACTCCACTGCTTCGTGTGGTCATGAACATAACTCGCAAGCATTGGGTGATTGGGCTCGTCATAGAGGGGCAGACCAATCTCGGCAAGATCAAGAATCTCCACCTCGAAACCACCATGGGCTTCTGCTTGCACCGCTGCCCAGGCCGCCACTCGGTCTCCAATTCGACCAGGTCGGGTGCTGCCAATAATCACTTGCAATACGGGCAAAGCCATAACGATCTCCTCGGATAGGGCAAGCGACCGCTCACTGGGCGGATTCAACTGGACAACGCAACGAGTTCAGCGAGTTTCTCTTTCGGCATCATATAACCGAGTGTCTTGCGCGGACGTCCGTTGAGACTCCTTTGGATCTCGTCGAGATCAGTCG
>CAIXCS010000167.1 GCA_903918025.1 uncultured Actinomycetes bacterium | reverse complement strand
TGAACATATACGCGATGCCCTGACCAAAGCCTCCCTGCAGGGCATGGATACGAATGTCGATCAGGACCCACTCCGTAGGCTCCAGCGCGGCAATACGAATCGTGTTGTCGAGACTGCGACCCATTAGCCGTTTACCGAGGCCCTGACTGGGTCCACCGGAGACGTAATCGCCGAAGATGGCCAAAGTTCCCGCTGACGGTTCGAGGTGACCGGGCACACGGGCCCACAGCGCCGAGTTCGGAGAACCCGGGGTGCCGTCAAGTTCTTCAAACGTTCGCCCCAGTGCCACCCGAGTTTCGACGTGCTCGAAGATTGATTCACCGAAGATCCGAGGAATCCGCCGCAGGGGACAGTCGAGTGGATCGGGGACTTCGGGCATCGTCACCCAGGGCTCGGGCGCCGAGAGGGTCCCGTTGCCGAGCGCGGCATTGATGGTGATGATCTCTTGTCCGTCTCGGCTGATCATCGCGCGCGCTTGAGTGACGTGTCCGCCCACGACCGCATTCGTGGTGGTGATCGTCACTTCGGAATTGGTCGGGGCGTAACTGAGGTATTGGGCGGTGGCCCAGATCGTTGGACGACCACTGTCGGCTTCGAGGGCGACAAGGCCTGCTGCGAGGGCTGCGCCACCAAAGAGGAACTGGCCGGGCGTGATCAACTTCTCCGTAACCGCCAGGCGCCAAATGTTCTGCTCAACCTGCTCAATTCCGAGAAACTCACTGACGTCCACGACGCCGAAGGTTACTGGCGCGCCGGAGCGATTCCCGCGAGTACGAGTTGGTCGCAACTCGCTGGCCGTGCCAGTTGTGGGGATGAGAACCTACAGTGGACGTCACGTCACCGGTGCTTCTTCACGGGTGATACGGGGCGAGGAGGAGTCGTGGCACTGCGTCGAACGGTGGAGCTTCCCGATGTTGAGACGGAACGCGCCCGAGGACGATCCCGTCGCGAGGAGATCCCACGAACCCTGCTGGCGGAACTCGTCGACCGCGAGGAGGGATACGACCCCGTTCAACGCTTGATCGACCAGGGGTCGACCCGAGTGCCTGAACTGGTTCCCGTTCGCTACGGACGAATGCTGGAAAGCCCCTTCGCATTCTTTAGGGGTTCTGCCTTGTTGATGGCCGACGACATTGCGCGAGAGGCCAGCTCTCGACTGGAGGTTCAAGTCTGTGGAGACGCGCATTTGTCGAACTTCGGCATCTTCTCGTCGCCCGAACGGCGCTTGGTTTTCGATGTCAATGACTTTGACGAAACGACCAATGGGCCATTCGAGTTCGACATCAAACGCCTCGTGGCCTCTGTCGCTGTTGCTGGTGACTCTCTGGGTTTCACGGCCCAACAACAAGAGACGGCGGCTCTCAGTGCCGTGCGCGAATATCGCACGTCACTGCGCGTCTTCGCCAAGCAAGATTTTTTGGACATTTGGTACGCCACCCTCGACATCGACTCGCTGGTGACCGAGTTGCGGGCGTACTTCTCCGATGACGCGATGCGCCAAGTCGGCGACGTCAT
>CAIXCS010000166.1 GCA_903918025.1 uncultured Actinomycetes bacterium | reverse complement strand
TTCAAGGCGCTCCTCTTCCTTGGTTCGGGTTCGGTCATTCACGCGCTCGATGGTGAGCAAGAGATGAGTCGGATGGGTGGACTTCGAAAGGTGCTTCCCTGGACCTATGGGACCTTCCTCATTGGTTGGCTCGCCATCATTGGTGTTCCACCACTCGCAGGATTCTGGGCCAAGGGCTCGGTCCTTGACGCGGCCTTCGGAAAGTCACCTTGGCTGTGGGCGCTCGGCCTTCTGACCGCGCTGTTGACCGCGTATTACATGAGTCGGCTCTTCTATCTGACCTTCACGGGCCAAGCACGATTCACCGAGACCGGACCTCATGGCGAGCCAGCAGTTGCTCACCCCCACGAATCGCCATGGACCATGCGGCTTCCGCTCGTCATCCTTGCGCTGTGCTCTGCATTCGGCGGACTCCTTGGTCTTCCCTTCGTGCACAGCTTCGGCTTGGGCAAGTTCCTCGATCCAGTCTTCGGCACGGACCTCGTGACGCCGACGAGTTCAACGACCCAGCAGTTCGTGCTGTCGATTGCCGATGCAGTTGTTGCCTTGGCTGGGCTCACCATTGCCTGGGTGCTGTGGAAGGGTCGGTCCGAGCGACCAGAACTCACGCCGAAGTTTCTGGAGCGAGTCTGGTACTGGGACAACCTTTACGATGCAGTCCTTGGCAAGCCTGGGACGAAATTGGCCGAATACGCAGCCATTGGTGATGCCCTTGTGCTCGATGGAGCAGTTGACGGGACCGCACATGCGGTCCGTGGCCTCTCCTCCAAGCTTCGTGGCATCCACAACGGCCAAGTCCGTAGTTACAGCGTCGGCATCGTTGTCGGCATGGTTGCGCTCCTTCTCTACTTCCTCGTGGTGGTTGCCTGATGCACACCTTTCCGTATCTCTCACTCTTGGTGCTGGTGCCGCTCATTGGCGCGGCCCTGGTCGGCGTCATCGCAAAACCGGCTCAGGAACTTGCGCAGAAGCTTGGGCTTGGCGTTGCGGTTCTTGAACTCGGACTTGGAGTGGCCCTTCTGGTCGCGTTCAAGCGGACCGGGCAGTTCCAGTTCACCTCGCTCCATCCGTGGGCTTCGAGTCTCGGTATCTCGTGGAGTCTCGGCGTCGACGGCATCTCACTGTTTCTGGTCGCAATGACCTTGGTCGTCGTCCCGATCGTTCTGCTCGGCGCGAAGGTAAAGGAACACGGGGCCGGATTCGCTGCATGGTTGCTTGTCCTTGAAGGAGCGGCTGTTGCCTCCTTCCTCAGTTTGGACCTCATGCTGTTCTTCATTGCATTCGAGCTGACGCTCGTGCCGTCGTACTTCCTCATCATTCGCTTTGGCTACGAACGAAGGAACTACGCAGCGGTCAAATTCTTCGTGATGACCTTCCTCGGTTCGGCGTTCTTGCTGGTTGGCATCTTGGTCTTGGCGTTCAAGCACCAAAGCCAAACCGGCGTCTTGACCTTCTCGCTCGAGGCACTGAAACACACGCACCTCTCGGGCGGCATGGGTGTTTGGTTGTCATTGGCCTTCTTGGCAGCATTCGCGGTCAAAGCACCACTCTTCCCGCTGCACACCTGGTCACCAACGACCTACCGAGAGGCACCGACTGGTGGGTCGATGGTCTTGTCCGCGGTCTTGGCCAAACTTGGTACCTACGGCATCTTGAGGTTCAACCTCACGCTCTTTCCCCACGCCTCGAAGGTCCTTGCCCCTCTGGTGCTGACCTTGGCCACGATCGGGATTCTCTACGGCGCAATGGTGGCGTCAGCTCAAAGTGACATGAAGCGACTGGTGGCCTACTCCTCGCTCGCTCAAGTTGGCTTCATTGTGCTTGGAACCTTCACCTTCACGACCGTTGGCCTGACCGGCGCCGTCACCATGATGGTGAACCACGGCATCATCACCGCCGCGTTCTTCATGCTCATTGGTTGGATAGCCGAACGTCGGGGCGGTTGGGACACGGGCCTACTCCGTGGCCTCCAGAAGCCTGCACCAGTCCTTGCGGGTGTCTTCACACTCGTCATGTTGGCGTCGATTGGTCTCCCTGGCCTCAATGGATTCGTCGGTGAATTCCTCGTTCTTCTCGGCACCTTTGCCACGCATCGTTGGTGGGGTGTCACGGCGACCTTTGGTGTCGTTGTTGCAGCGATCTACTGGCTGTGGAACTACCAGCAGGTCTTCCATGGAAAGGCCGATGCCGAGAACGCGGAAACACCCGATCTCACGAGGAACGAGCGGCTCATTCTTGCTCCGCTCCTCGTGCTGATTGTGGTCCTCGGTGTGTTCCCGAAGTTCATGCTCGACCGAATTGAGCCTTCAGTTGCTCGAGAGGTTGCGTCAGTCGTGGCCGCGAATGCAACGACACCTGCGGGGACGGTTGTTCACTCGATTGCTCCAAGCGTGACGCAGGGAGGTGCCAAGTGACGAACCTCACCATGCCGTCAATTTCCTACTTGGCCCTTGCGCCAATTCTGTTCTTGCTGCTCGGCGGTGTGCTGCTCATGGCGGTGGCCGCGCTCAGTCGCCGAGCCCTTCCGCCGATGGTCTCAACCGGACTCACGCTCTTTGCCGGAACCGGTGCGCTGGTCTTCTCCCTCATTGAGTGGCATCACGTTGCTGCTTCGAAGGCAACAACAACGGTGGCAGGTGCCATTGCGGTCGATGGACTGAGTGTCGTCATTGCGGTCACGATCAGCTGCTCCGTGCTCCTTGCGACTGGTCTTGGCCATCGGTACTTGGAGCGGATGCATATCGCCAGTGCTGAATACCATGTGCTCGCGCTGACGTCTGCGTCAGGAGCCATGATCATGGCGGCGGCGAATGACCTCGTGGTGCTGTTCCTTGGCCTTGAGATTCTCTCGATTGCCCTCTACGTGCTCGTTGCGCTCAACCGTCGGAGCAGTCGATCTGAAGAGGCGGCACTCAAGTACTTCATCTTGGGTGGGTTCTCCTCCGCAATCTTCGTGTTTGGGATTGCCTTTACCTATGGGGCGACTGGTTCAACCAACCTCCAGGTGATTGCGCAGAACTTGGCCGGTTCAGTTGCGGCCAAGCCTGGGATCTTGATGGTCGGCCTCGCGCTGCTTCTCGTTGGGTTCTGCTTCAAGGTTGCGGCGGGTCCCTTCCACCTCTGGACGCCAGACGTCTATGAAGGTGCCCCAACGCCGGTGACTGGGTTCATGGCGGCCGTGGCCAAGACCGGTGGCTTTGCTGCACTCATTCGAGTGCTGCTGGCGGGACTCCCCACGACGCGGTCAACGTGGACTCCGGCGCTCTATGCCATTGCGATCGCCACGTTGTTCGGTGGAGCACTGCTCATGGTGGTTCAGCGTGACCTCAAGCGAATGCTGGCCTACTCATCGATCAATCACGCTGGGTTCATCTTCCTTGGCATACTCGCCGCGACGTCTGCTGGTGTCTCGGCCGACCTCTTCTATCTGTTCACCTACTCCATCGCGGCGATTGGAACCTTCGGGATCTTGACCATGCTGGCGTCGGCAAATGATGACGACAGCGCCATTGCTCGGTATCGAGGCCTCGTCCATCATCACCCGGTCATCACGGGGTGCCTTGCCGTCTTGATCTTGGCCCAGGCGGGTGTTCCCCTCACGACGGGGTTCCTGGCCAAGTTCGCCGTGGTTGAGGCCGCAATAGGGTCTGGTGCCATTCCACTCGCGATTCTGGCAATGGTCTCTGCCGCGATTGCGGCGTTTGCCTATCTTCGGTTTGTTCTCTCGCTCTACGCAGGAACCATGGAAGAATCGGTCTCGCTCGATCTCGACGGTTCCACTCGAGTCCCGCTCGCGCAAGTGGCCGTCGGTCTCTCGGTCGCGGTCACCGTATTCTTTGGGATCTTCCCCGCCACGTTGCTCGACTTCGTTCGGGTGGCAGCAGACCACCTCCTGCCGTAGCGGTGGAGCGATCGGTCGCTCTTGCGACCTGTCGGGAACTTCCCCTTCTTGATCCTGATGGCGCTGGCGTCCTTGCCGCGTTTGAACGTCTAGGGGTTACTGCGGTTCCGCTCATTTGGGATGATCCAGCTGCACCGTTTTCCGACTTCGACCTCACCGTCATTCGGACGTGTTGGGACTACGTGCCCCGACGAGCGGCCTTCCTCGAGTGGGCGTCGAGGCTTCCACGGGTCATCAATCCCGTGGCGATGCTTGAGTGGAGTACTGATAAGCGCTATCTGGCGGAACTTGGTGCAGCTGGATTTCCCATTCCAACCAGTTGGTTCTTTGCTCCGGGCGAAGAGGTCTCCGTCCCGGAGGGTCGATGTGTGGTGAAGCCGACGGTTGGCGCCGGTTCGAGAGGTGCGAGGAGATTCGAAGAAGGCGAAGCGGCACTGGCGATCGCCCATGCTCGTGCCCTGCAGAAGGAAGGTGCCACTGCACTCATCCAGCCCTATCTCGATGGGGTTGATACGAGTGGTGAGTCCGCACTGTTGTTCTTCGGCGGAGCCTTCAGTCATTCGATTACCAAGGGACCAATGCTTGAAATCGGCGGAGTCGGTCGGGCCCTTGATGCAACTGGTCTCGCGTTCGCCGAACAGATCACGCCTCACGAGGCAACCACTGAAGAGCGTGCACTCGCAGAGCAGCTGATTGGGTGGCTTCCAGAAATCCCGACCTATGCCCGGGTTGACTTGTTGCCAAGCCCCGATGGCCCCGTGGTGGTTGAGCTGGAACTCGTCGAACCCTCCCTGTTCTTCCAGATGACGAGTGGCGCAGAGGAGCGATTCGCTCAAGCGGTGGTCGACTGCCTTACTTGAGTTGGGACGCTTCTCCGCTGCCGAGAACAATCGACGACGATCGCTTCTTTGAGGTGAACAGCTTCCCAATGACGGGAACGTCGGACACCGACTCGGCTCGCAAGAACGAAATCACGCTCGGAAGGAACTGCTCGGGTGAGTCGTAGACGATGTAGCGAGGCTGCCAGATGGGCTCATACTTCGAGTTGAACTTCCAGAGTGACTCAATTTGCAGGTAACCCGAGAGCTCGAGCAAGAGCCACCGCTCGATCCTCTGGGCGAGGGTGATCTCTCCATCAGCGGCGAGTGCCGACCGCAGCACGGCGAAGTTGAGGGAGAGTCCCTTGCCACCCTGCTCTCGGAGGTGAGCAATGGTTTGGCACAGTGCGAAGTCGAGCAGACCATTTGGATGCTCACCCGGATCACGTCGCATGAGATCAAGGG
>CAIXCS010000165.1 GCA_903918025.1 uncultured Actinomycetes bacterium | reverse complement strand
ATGACGTCGTCCCAGTCGGACTCTTCCATGTTGAAGCTCATCTTGTCTCGAAGGATTCCCGCGTTGTTGACGAGAATGTCCATTGAGCCATAGGTATCAATCGCCTGGTCAATGACGTTCTTGCCGCCAGCCCAAGTTGAAATGTCATCGCCATTGATGACGGCCTCGCCTCCGGCTGCAACGATGGTGTTCACGACCTCCTGAGCGGGAGTCATGCTTCCGGCTTCTCCGTGGAGTCCTGCACCAACGTCGTTGACGACGACTCTGGCTCCGTTGTGGGCCAGCACGATGGCCTCTTCCCGGCCAATACCGCGTCCTGCACCGGTGACGATTGCGACTTTGCCGTCGAGCAAGCCCATTGTCCACGCTCCTTGTCTTCGTAGCGTGCCCGAATTGGGCACATGGTCGCCAAGCATTGCCGAGATTGGGTCTCTTGGGCAACCTCAGCCAAGATCACCGGATCGAAGGAGCGAAAGCACCGCGTCTGCCGCCACGATCTCCGGGTGGTTGAGGGCCTCTTCGCGGCCGTAGCGCGCGGAGAGATCAAGAAGTGAGATTGGACGACCGAGGCCGGCAAGGTGATCGAGTGCTTGAGGGGTAGCTGCTCCGCACACGATTGCAACAGGAACCTCGTCGCCGACATGGTCGAGCAGCCAGCCGATGACCTTTCCCTCAAAGCTCGTGTGATCGAGGAGTCCTTCGCCAGTGATGAGACCTCGTGCGTGGAGGAGCGCCTCATGAAGATGTCGCCCCGCTGCGGCTACGGCTGCACCACTCACTGCCGAGCCCCCAAGTGAAAGCAGCGCACCTCCGAGCCCACCGCCCGCACCACCGCCAGCGAGCGGGCCTGGATCGATGCCGGTAGATGCCTCGAGCCAACTCCTTGTTGCCTCGAGGTCGAGTGCGAGCCGCGGAAGATCATCTTCCGAAACCCCCTTTTGGATCGCGAAGTCAATTGCCCGTGCATAGGGAAGTCCAATATCAACCGCGACGTCAAGGTCAGCCGTCAGCCCTCCTGCTCGGAGGAGAACGGTTGCTGCCCCCCGGCCACCATCGCTCGTTGCGGTTCCGCCAATGCCAAGTCGAATGCGCTGAACGCCCAATTGTTGGAGGTGAAGGAGCAACCAACCAATTGGAGCGGAAGTTGCTTTGAGGGCAGATTCTGAGGATGGTGATGGCACGAGCGCGCGCCCGATTGCATGAGCAGATTCCGCAATGGCGACGATCCCCTCCTTCTGCTCTTGCAGCAAGAAGGGGACGCGAATCGAGTGTCCAAGTGGCCCCTCAAGTTCTACGAAGTGTTGCTCTCCGGTAAAGCACTCGAGAAAGCCCTCGCCTCCATCGCTCATTGGATAGGCGGTACTTCGGTGGCCAGATGCGTCAAGCGCCCCCACAAGGTGGCTGGACAATTTCGCGGCGGTGATGGTTCCACGGAATTTGTCCGTGGCGACGATCAGGGGAAGCGTGTTCAGCGGACTCCGAGAAGGTCGACGATGAAGATCAAGGTTTCGCCACCTTTGATCACTGGTGGAGCTCCTCGATCGCCATAGCCCAGATGCGCAGGAATCTCGAGGCGCCGTTGCCCTCCAACTTTCATGCCAACGACACCTTGGTCCCATCCCTGGATGACATGTCCGGCTCCGAGGGGGAATCGAAACGTGTCACCTCGGTCCCAACTCGCGTCGAATTGTTCTCCGGTTGACCAAGAGACGCCGACGTAGTGCACCTCAACTTGGTTGCCGGCCTCAGCAGAGGGGCCTTCGCCAACGACGAGGTCGGTGATGACGAGTTCGGACGGTGCAGGCCCCATTGGCGGGTCAACGAATGGCTTAGTCATGCACAGAGGCTACGTCGCGCCTTCACCTTGGTGGGGGAGGCGCGACGTGAGCCTCTACGGCGTTGTTGACTGGCAGGCGGAGTCGCCGCAGAGGTTCGGGATGATCCCGGTTGACATGAAGGTCGACACTTGGGTCATGAGGAAGGCATTTCCTCTTCCAAATCCGTGCGGATCGCTACCAAAGCTTGCGTCGTCAGGTGCGTGGTTGACGGTCGGTGGCGTTGGTGTTCCATAGTCCCAGAGAACCACGCCGGCAGCAGCAGGCTTGGTTTGGTCGAGCTTCGCCATGCCCCATTGGGCCACGACCGGGGCATTGAGCCGAGGCGCTCCACCCT
>CAIXCS010000164.1 GCA_903918025.1 uncultured Actinomycetes bacterium | reverse complement strand
CTTGTCGCCCTTGAGGGCCTCGAGGGCCACCTTCGCCTTGAAATCCGGCTTGAACTTGTTGCGCTTGCCTTGCACGAGCACCTCCAGGATGCATCAGTGCTCAGACCTTAAGTCGATGTCCAGTTTCCGGGGTCCACTTCAAATGACGCGACTTGGAAACGACCAATGTTGCAGTGATGCTTCTTGCTTGCGACAAGTCCTAACGTTCATTTTCTCAACCTAACGATCTGAAGAAATCGAACAAAATGCGAAACTTGAATCAATGATTCGCCGAGTTTTTTTGTCACTCTACGAACCAATTTTGAGGATACCAGAAGCAAGTTTCACTTGCTTTAGACCATCAACTGTGCAACACACTTCTTCACGAAATTCACAATGGTGGGCGCCGCGGGACTCGAACCCACGACCTCTGCCGTGTGAAGGCAGCGCTCTAACCAGCTGAGCTAGGCGCCCTCTACCAAGTATCGGTCTCATGAGGATACTCCTCCATGACGCGCCACTCTTCCAAACACGACATCAAGTTGGCTCGTCAATGGTTGGTAGCCTGAAGCCATCATGGACGACACCACCAATGAGCCGACCTCTGGGGACTCTGAAGCACTCGTGGCGAAGAGCTCTTCGTGGCTGAAGCCGAAGAAACAGCGCACCCAAGCCATCAGGCCTGAATTAACTGAAGACGAGAAGATCCACCTCATCACTAATTGCGACCGCAAGGAGCAGAATTGGGGATTCGGTTTCGCCGTGATGACGGTGCTCCTTTCGATTGTCGTGCTCTTGATTGGGTTCAAGACGCTCCACAATCCAGCCCTCGTGCCGGTCTCCAACGGAAAGTGCCCTTCGGGCTACTCGCTGGTCACCGAGGGAACACAAAAGCCCACTCTTTCGATCTGCAGCAAGGCCAACGTCACCGCAGGTGCTCTTTGGCTTCAGTTCGCCATGATGGAACTGGTTGCCTTTGGGATTGCGTTCACGGCTCGCAATGGCCGCAGGTCCCGCCTTACCTTTGCAATCTTCATTGGTGGTCTGCTCTTCGTCACAACGTCGACGGCGTTTGCACTCATGTACATGGCCTTTGGAGCGTGGCTCCTTATTCGGTCAAGCCGTCTCCAAAAGGAAACCGGTGGCAAGGCAGCTCATGCCCAGCGACTTCGCGAGGATCGAGAGGCGAAGCGAGCGGGGAGGTCATCACAACCGAGAGGCCAGCGTCCGGTTGCGTCGACGAATTCCCCAAAGCCCAACAAGCGGTACACACCGAAGGTGCAATCGACACCTCGACAGGGAAAGAAGTCCTGACGATCTTTGGGAGAAGTCGAAACCAGAACTGGAGACATGAATCGCTATGACTGAGTCGACAAATCTAGGGATCAACTACAACCATGAATGGGCAAGGACGCCTTGGGCAATCCGGGTTCGTTCCGTCCTGCTCGAACTGGTGATGAAACCACTTAATCGCGCCTTTGCACCAGCAACGGTGAAAGGACTCAACTTCCTCGCAGGCATCGACGCTCCGGTCATCTTCGTGGCAAACCACTCAAGCCATGCAGACACTTCAACAATTCTCACTCGGCTCCCCTCTCGATTCGCTCGCCATACCGTGGTGGCGGCGGCGGCCGACTACTTCTTCGACACCAAACGGAAGGCCGACTTCTGGGCACTCACCCTCAATGCCATTCCAGTTGAGCGAACAAAGATTGACCGCAGGTCCGCCGCAGTTGCTCAAGACCTTCTCGAAAAGGGGTGGAACTTGGTCATCTTCCCCGAAGGTGGTCGAACGCCTGACGGCAACTTGCAGCCCTTCAAACCGGGTGCAGCATTTCTGGCCATCCGGGCCAAGGTGCCCGTCATCCCGATCTATCTCGACGGCACTCGGGAAATCATGGCGAAATCAGTACCAGGACAACCGAAGAAGCGTCGAATTCGCCGTCATGATGTCACCGTGTCCTTCGGCGCTCCGCTCTACCCAGCCGAAGGTGAGAACGCTCGCCGGTTTGCCCCGCGGATTGAAGCCGCAGTGATCGCACTCTCAGAGGGCAAGGCCACACCGCCCGACCACACCCACCACACAGAAGACTGAGCGCCTCTCAGAGCCCACGTTCGGTTCGAAGAGCGTCATGCAGTGCATCATCAAGTGGTTCAAGTTCTGGAACATGAAGCGCCCAGGTGAGCAACAGATCAGCAAGTGCAGGATTACGCGCCAAGACTGGGCCATGGAGATAGGTAGCGAGAATTCTTCCCGCCACTGCACCCTCGGTGCCACCAAAGCCGTTGCCGACTCCCTTGGTCACGAACGCCAGTGGTTCAACGCCAGCACCTAGCCGAGTACGTCCACCATGGTTCTCGAAGCCACTCAGCGCAGGGACGTGACCGAGTGATGATGCGGTGAGTGTCGCCGTGACCTCGCCAACCGCTCTTGGTTCATCGGAACGAACCGTCTCAACGTCGAGCAGCCCCAGGCCTTCGACGTCACGTCCTTCCGCAGCGGCAAAGCGACGTCCAATGATTTGAAAACCAGCACAGACCGCCAGCAGCACTGCACCATCTCGGACTGCTCCGTCGAGTGTTCCGCTCTCCTTGAGGAGCGCAGTGGCACGAACTTGCGGTCCATCCTCACCGCCGCCAATGCAGTAGAGATCAGCAACAGGTACAGGCTCTCCTGCTCGCACTGCTAGCCGCTCGACTTCGTAGCCTCGCCAAGTGGCCCGTCGATCAAGAATGAGTGCATTGCCGCCATCGCCATAGGTGCCGAGGAGGTCCGGATAGAGCGTGCAGATCTTGAGGCTCATGTCGACGCCTTACCCGAAAGTTCGGCAAATGCGGTGTAGTTGCCAATGAAACTCACTGCGCCGTCTTCCGAAACCCTGACCGCTTCGACGGGATCGACGCTGACCACATGGGCTACTTCCCCATAGTGGAGTCGAACCGCAAGGTCGTATCGTCGATCGCCCGTCACCACCACCGATCTCCCCCGAAGTCGCTCGAATTCCACATCCCAGAGCCAACTTGGATCAAAGCCATCTGCCACCCGAGCATTGATCGAAAGAACGAGTGGTCCTACTCCTGAATCGACCAAATCCAACAGCGCAGTCCAACCAGCTGGATTCTTCGCCAGCATCATCGTGACGTCTCGTTCCGCAATTCGAACGGCAGCGAACCTTCCAGCCACCTCGCCG
>CAIXCS010000163.1 GCA_903918025.1 uncultured Actinomycetes bacterium | reverse complement strand
GTTGATGCCGACAACCACGTCAATGTCACCAAGCCGCAATTGACGAAGGACTTCAATTCGGGTCACGGTGTCAATATCGGAGTGCAAGTAGCGAACCTTGATCCCACGGTCAAGGAGGTAGTCAGTGAGATCCTCGGCCATCTTCTTCGTCAACGTGGTGACGAGCGCCCGATCTCCCACGCTGATCGTTGCGTCAACACGTTCCATAAGGTCGTCCACCTGACCCTTCGTCGGCAACACGGTCACCGGAGGATCGAGCAAGCCGGTAGGTCGAATGACCTGTTGAGCCTTGGTTGACGAGATCTCGGTCTCATACGGCCCTGGAGTAGCTGAGACGAACACCACCTGAGGGGCTCGGGCCATGAACTCGTCGAAGGTCAGCGGCCGATTATCCAACGCACTCGGAAGTCGAAATCCATGCTCGACCAGGTTCATCTTGCGGGATCGGTCACCAGCGTATTGCCCATGTATTTGTGGCACCGCTACATGGCTCTCATCGATCACGATGAGAAAATCTTCCGGAAAGTAGTCGAGCAACGTATACGGAGGCTCGCCTGCGCTCCGACCATCGAGGTGACGGCTGTAGTTCTCAACTCCAGAGCACGATCCGGTTTCTTGAAGCATTTCGAGGTCGTACTCAGTTCTTGACCGAAGCCGCTGCGCTTCGAGGAGCTTTCCTTCAGTCGTGAGAACGTGAAGTCGCTCTCGAAGTTCGTTCTCAATAGTCAAAATCGCCCGACGCATGGTCTCTTCACCGGTTGCGTAGTGCGTGGCGGCGAAGAGCACCGCGTCGTCGAGCGGTGGTCCAACTTCGCCGGTCATTGCATCAAAGGTAGAGATCCGCTCAAGCGTGTCGCCGAAGAACTCAAGCCGCAGTGCTCGCTCTTCAAATGCAGGATGGATCTCGACCGTGTCACCTTTCCGTCTGAACGTGCCGCGGATGAGGTTGACGTCATTGCGGTCGTATTGAAGGTCAACCAACCGACGCAGCAAGATTGCTTGGTCGTAGTCCTCCCCAACAATCAGCCCAAGCATCCGGTCGGCGTACTCCGAGGGTGAGCCAAGTCCGTAAATGCAAGACACCGAGGCAACAACAATCACGTCTCGACGCGTCAACAGCGACGAGGTCGCTGCGTGTCGAAGGCGATCGATCTCATCGTTAATCGAGGAGTCCTTCTCGATGTAGGTGTCGGTTGTCGGTAGGTAGGCCTCAGGTTGGTAGTAGTCGTAATACGAAACAAAGAATTCAACGCGATTGTTCGGAAAGAGATCGCGCAATTCAGAAGAGAGTTGCGCCGCGAGCGACTTGTTCGGCTCGATGATGAGTGTCGGTCGTTGCAGTTCTGCAATGGTCCACGCAATCGTTGCCGTCTTGCCAGAACCGGTGATTCCTTCGAGCGCTACATATCGCTCACCTGATCCAATGGCATCGACGAGGGTCTGGATCGCTGTTGGTTGATCTCCGGCCGGCTCAAATACCGATACGACCTCAAACTCAGCCACGTAGGTCCCGATCACGCGCACTGCGCTGTTCGCCAATCCATGTCCAAAGCGATGCGGTCAGATCGATCAATGCTTGGAGATCGCCACCGTTGTCCAACACTCGATCGGCGAGTTTGGTCCGCTCCTCGCGAGAAATTTGAGCGGCGATTCTGCGCTCGGCGTCAACTGGATCCATCCCACGTACCTCAACCAAACGCTGAAGGGCCAGATCAGTTGGGCAATCGACGACAACAACAACGTCAAAGTGCAATAGCGCCTTGTGTTCTTCTCTGAGCAGTGGCACGGCAAAGACCACCACAACGTCGTCTTCCACCAGTGCGGCTCGGCGCTCAACCATTGCAAGGCCAATGGCTGGATGGGTCAGTGCATTCAACGACTTCAACGCTTCGGCATCACCAAAGGTTACTGCGGCGAGCGAGGCACGGTCTAGACGGCCCTCGGGATCGAGGATGGCTGCGCCAAAGCGCTCCACCAACGCTCCAAGAACTGGCGTTCCGGGCTCCACGATGTCACGCGCCACCTGGTCTGCATCGATGAGAACGGCGCCATATTCGACCAAGAGATCGGCGACGGTTGTCTTCCCTGAACCAATTCCACCACTGAGTCCAACTGCAAACATCAAACGTGCCTCCCGTGCCGCCCCATTCGTGGCAACCTCTAGGAGAATAAACTCCAGAAGTGACTAGGACCCTATGACCACCCAAGAGACCGATAGACAAGCGTCCCTTTCTGCCAAGCGGCGTCGCCGCTTGCCTCGGACATCGGTCCCCTACCTCGTCCTGGCGCTCTTCGCCTACGTCCCGTCTCTGCTGGCGAGACCGGGCTGGGTGTCGGCAGATACCAAGGCCTATCTGTATCTGAATCCATCAAAACTCATGTCAAGCGCATGGTCAATGTGGAACCCTGATGTTGGTCTCGGGACGGTCACCCATCAGAACATTGGTTACTTGTTTCCAATGGGGCCTTACTACTGGACCATGAGTGAGCTTGGGGTTCCCGACTGGATTGCACAGCGGATTTGGATGGGAACCCTCTTCTTCGCCGCAGGGGCCGGTGCGTATTTTCTGTGTCGGCTTCTTCAATTTCGAAGAAGTGGTGCTCTGGCGGCTGCCTTCATCTACATGTTCACCCCCTTCGTCATTGACTACATCACCCGCATCTCTGCCATCACCATGCCGTGGGCGGCACTTGGATGGATGGTCTCCTTCACGATCCTGAGCGTGCGCCGAGGAGGTTGGCGCTATCCCGCACTCTTCGCCCTCTGTGTTGCCTTCGTCGGTGGGGTCAACGCGACCTCCATTCTCTTTGTCGGCCTCGCGCCAGCGCTCTACCTCCTCTACGCCGTCTTCAATACGAATGAGACCACTGCGCGAACCGCCCTTCGCGTCGTTGGAAAGCTTGGGCTCCTCACCACCGCTGTCTCACTTTGGTGGATTGCGGGCCTTTGGGCCGAAGGTACGTACGGGATCAATATCCTGAAGTACACCGAGACCATCCCAACGGTCACCTCGACGTCACTTTCGTCAGAAGTCTTCAGAGGGCTTGGCTATTGGTTCTTCTACGGAAGAGATTCGTCGGAGCCATGGACAGCCGCTGCGGCACCCTATGTTTCTTCCTATTGGGCGATTGGGCTCTCCATTGCTCTCCCATCTGCCTGCCTTCTCGCTGGATTCTTCGTCAAATGGCGATACCGCGCCTTCGCCGCTTGGCTCGTCGTGCTCGGTGTGGTCTTGGCAGTCGCGGCGTATCCCTTCAACAAGCCAACTCCTTTTGGTTCGGCGCTGAAGACGACGGCCGAGTCGTCGACCATTGGCTTGGCGATGCGATCGTCGAATCGGGTACTTCCGATTGCGGTCCTTGGTCTCGCCTTGCTGCTCGGAGCTTTCGTTTCCTCCGTTCGAGTTCGAAATCGCCAACTTGGGCTCCTTCTTCTCGGAGCGACCGTCATTGCCGCATCCCTCAACCTCTCGCCCCTCTTTGACGGTTCAATTGTCGCGACCAACATGGCTCGCCACTCGCAGACCCTGCCGAAGTATGTGACGAATGCAGCGGCGTACCTCAACCAGCATCATCGTGGTTCAAGCGTTCTCGGCGTTCCTGGAGAAGATTTTGCCTATTACACGTTCGGAACCACGGCAGATCCGATTTGGCCCGCATTGCTCGAGCGCCCCTATGTCGGCCGTCAAGCGGTTATCCAAGGAGAGCCAGGGTCGGTCAATCTTCTTCGGGCACTCGACGAAGACCTTCAGAATGGAACGATTCCGGCGGAGTCCATGGCCCCCATCGCCTCACTGATGGGTTCTGGGGATTTGCTCCTGCAGTCGAATTTGCCAACGAACCGATACGGGCTCAATCAGCCTCAAATTTTGTACCTGAACAAGTTCCTCCCGACACCTACGGGTCTTGAAGATCCAAAGTCGTTTGGGAACCCTGCAGATGTTGCAGCAATCAAACGGAAGGTCTTCGGTCCCGATGACCTCGCCGTTGCGCCAGGGTCTCCTTATCCAGCTCCACTCCTTGTCTATGGCGTCCCTCACCCGCGTAAATTGGTCCGAGTTGAGGGTTCTTCGAACCCCATGCTCGTTGCTGGAGATGGACAAGGCTTGGTTCAGATGGCCGCTCTCGGCCTCGTTCCAACCGACACGTCAATCACCTACTCGGGTTCCGTCCTTGCCAAGTCTCCAGCGCTCTCATCTGCCCTTCGAAATGGTGCAGCACTGATCCTCACTGATTCGAATGTTCGGTCACTTGACTCCTGGGGCACACTCGACAGCACCTTTGGCTATCCAATGACGGCCACTGAAGTGCCGCTCGTCCCGAACCCTGCCCAACAGTCGCTTCCCCTCTTCACCAATCGCTCTTCAGACCTGCAAACGGTCGCGATCTATCCGGGCATCACCCAGATGACGGCGACCAGCTATGGCAACCCCATCACCAACACTCCTGAGAATCAACCCTCCAGTGCTTTTGACGGCGATCCGACCACCTCTTGGATCGAGGGTGCTTACCAACCTGCAACTAAACAGTCGATCCTCTTATCGATCTCCCACAAAGTTTCCGCTGACCATCTCACGCTGCTGCAACCATCGGTAGAGGACAGTGGGCACCGGCATGTAACCAAGATCACGATTCATCTTGATCGCTTCACGAAGAAGGTCACGCTCAATCGGTCGTCAATTGCCGTCCGGGGTCAGGCATCTGTCGGCCAAACCATTTCCTTCCCGATGAAGTCGTTTCGCCACCTCACGATCACCATCGATGCCACGAATGAGCCCGGACTAAAGGACTTCTCAACAGCAAACGCTGTGGGCTTCGCCGAAATAGCCGTGACCGGCCTGACGCCTATTCACGAGAGCCTCCGATTGCCAATCGACTTGACCAATAAGGTCGGAGCCGCTGCGATTGACCATCCGATGGTTCTCGTGATGAACCGACTAGTCCTCCCTCGTCATGGACTCTCGAGGATGGTGTACCTCCCGAATGCTCGCGAGTTCTCCGTTGCTGGCATTATCCGCGCCAGCAGAGATGCAACGGATCCCACCATCAACGCTCTTCTTGGAAGAACTGGAAGTACAGCCGGTTCATCTCCGACGGTTATTGGAACGGACTCGACGAGCAGGCTCGCTTCAAACGTCAACGCGGGGTCATGGTCTGCAATAGACGGGAAGGCAGAGACGGCTTGGGTGCCGGATGTTTCGACAAAGAACGGCCAGTCGATGACGGTCACCCTTTCGAAGTCCATTTCGGTCGATCACCTCAATATGGACATTATTAATGATGGCCATCACGGACTCCCCTCCGTCATTTCACTGAGCAACGGTCTGCAGACCGTCACGGTCCCGATGCCGGGACTTCCTCCTCCAGCTTCAAATGAGAACGGATCGACCTCTGCAGTGACGGTCGACCTTCCAACAACATTGACAGGCAAAACCTTCACGTTGACTATCAAGAAGAAGACCGCACCAAAGGTCTTCGACTTCTCTGAGTTCGGGCCGTCATCGCTGCCAATTGGAATCGCAGAACTTGGACTTCCAGGGGTCGTACCTCCGTTAACTCCAGAGACCATCACGGTTCCCTGTCGCTCTGACTTGCTCTTCGTCAACGGAACACCGGTCCCGGTGACCGCGACGGGATCTGTAGCCGACCTCATTGGCGGCAAGGGTCTCAAATTCACCGGATGCACTCCTTCGGCGTCTTTTGGCAAGGGTCTCAACCAGATCGAGAGCGTGCAATCGCCCACCATTGGTGTGACGGTGGACCTCGCCGGCTTCGGCTCTCAGAGTGGCGGTGGACCACTTCCTCAGGCAAATTCGCAGTTCCAACTTCCTGCTTCAACGCCGGCGACCCATGTGGTCATCACCTCGCAATCGCGGACAGCACTGAAGGGAACCTTTGTCGGCACTGGTGCCACTGGCACCTTGGTGCTCGGGCAGAGCTTGAGTCCTGGCTGGCATCTTTCGATCAATGGCAAGGCTGTTCCCTACGCTCCTCGATTGATCGATGGATTTGCCAATGGATGGGATCTGCCTGCCTTCACCCTTGGGAAGAAGTACTCGGTTCAACTGACGTGGACCCCTCAATCAGTCGTGAACTGGGCCCTGTACGCCTCGATGCTCGGCTTTGTGCTGGTGCTTGGTCTTGCGATCCTTCCTCGACGTCGGCGACGAACGTTCACCGTCGGTGACGATGACCAAGTTGCTACCCCACCCGAGCTGTTCTCGCGTTCGATTGGGCTCGAGGTCATTGGACGCCCCTCAATCGTTACCACTGTCATCGTCGTGCTGGTCGCGACGCTCTGCACTTCGTGGTTCGCGATTCTTCCGCTTGGCGTCCTCGCGCTACTCCTTCTCAAGTTGAAGGTTGGCCGTCTGCTGGCAGCCATCGCTGCAGCGGCAGGGCTTCTCCTCGCTGGTGGATCGATGGTTCTTCAAGCCCACAAATGGCCATGGAATATCCTCTGGCCTCAGCATTTTGGCCTTGCCAATGGAGCCATTTGGGCCAGCCTCGCCATCTTGCTCGTCGATGCGACGCTTGAACGCTCGGCAAGTCGGTCAACAGAACGTTCGAATCCGGACGATGACTGGTCGACTTCAGACGACGAGTCAGATTCGCCAACCAATGGTGATGGGCTCGCTCTTCCTGGCTCCGAAGAGGAGTCCACTGAGGACCCTCTGACGAAGTCAGAGGAGGCCGCCGGCGTGACGCCACGATTGAGTACAAAACTTGCCAGAGACAGTTCTCTCGCCCTTGGAGAGACCGCATTCCTTCCAGAGGCGACTTCATCTGCAGTTCCCGCAGTAGGCATGGTGGCCGCTGCTGGCCTTGCAGCTCGAAAGGCATCGGAGACTCCTCCCGACGAAGAGTCTGGTCCGCGTGTCGAGTACGCCGAAGTAGAAGAGCGACCGACAACAATTCCAACGGGTATTCGACGTTCGATTGCGTTGTTCCAAGCCTTCAGAGTTGAACAAACCGACCCTGATCGCTTCTATCGGACCTTGGCAGAGGACACCGCTAATCAATTAGCCGTATTCACGCCGCTCTTCAATCGAACAATCGTTGACGTTGGCGGAGGTCCTGGGTACTTCAGCGAAGCCTTTGAAGCTCGTGGTGCCCGAGTTCTTCTTGTAGAGCCTGAGGCGCGTCCGGTCGAAGTCCGTCCTGTCGATCAACCATTTGCAAGTTTTGAAGAGCGGCATGACTATGCGGTCAAGCAGGGACGACTCCACCAACAACGCACCATTGCAGGCGACGGAATGCGTCTCCCCTTCGCCGACAATTCCATCGATGTCGCCTTCTCATCAAATGTCCTCGAACACGTTCCCGACCCAAGCGCCTTCTTCGATGAGGCTCTGCGGATCACCAAGCCGAACGGAACGATCTACTGCTCGTTCACTGTCTGGAGTTCTCCATGGGGTGGTCATGAAACTTCCCCCTGGCACCTGTTCGGTGGCAAGTACGCAGCTCGTCGCTACGAAAAGAAGAACGGTCGCCCGCCTGGAAACCTCTTCGGGACTTCGCTGTTCAAGGTCACCGTGGCCGATGCCCTCAAGCTCGTCCGGGCCCGCGAAGACGTAAGTCTTGTTTGGGCGTTTCCTCGCTATTACCCCGATTGGGCCGCATGGATCATCAAGGTGCCGATCCTGCGTGAGTTCGTCACGTGGAATCTTCTTCTCGTTCTCCGCAAGGACGTTGATGTCAACGAGCCACGCGGCGAAGAGCTTCCGATGCAAGGACTCCGAAGGCCAGTTCAGCCGTCCGATCCCAGTTGAATCCCGCAGCAACGCTGAGCGCACCAGCAGCGAGCTCTTGCCGCTCCTCGTTGTTTGAGAGGACCGAAATGAGCGCGGCAATGAAGGGTTGACCTTCGGCCGCCAAGATTCCCGAAACACCGTCAGCCACTGCGTCACGGTGCCCGGCAATGTCGGTGGCTACTGACGGCGTTCCACACGCGGCTGCTTCGGTCAGGGTCATGCCCCAACCTTCACGAAGCGATGCGGAAGCAACGACAGTGGCACGCTGATAGAGCGAAACCACCTCATCGTCCTCGAGGCGCCCTGGCAGCGTGATCCAAGAGTCGGCATCGCATTCGATGATCAACATCTCGAGCTCTCGACGAAGGTAACCCTCACCTACGAGAACCGCCTGAAGCTTCGGCACAGATTTCTTCACTTCGACGAGTGCCTTGATCAACAGATCGAACTGCTTGACCGGGACAAGTCGACCAACCGCGACCACGAGAGGGTCTGACGAGACCCTGCTACCAGGCACAAAGCGAGGTTCAATCCCTGGAGGGACGACGGTAATCCGAGACGCAGACAGGTGCATCTGTTCAATGATTTCCATCTTCGAAGACTCAGAAAGGGTGACGATCTCACTCGATCGATAGATGGGTGGTGCAAGAAGCTTTTCGATCGCTTCGCCAACTCGCGCCAAACCACGTGAGAGCGACATCTTCCACATTGGACCGTGAACGTGATGCAGCACAACAATTCGTGGACCCCGATACCAAAGAGGACTGAAGAATGGCATCCCATTCCACGTCTCAATCAGGGCCTCTCCGGGCTTTGCGCGATGACGCAACCCTTCCATGAAGACCTGGAGGAAGACGGCATACCGTCCCCCACGACGGACCACGGTGTACCCATCACGGACAATGCTCGTCGGCTGCCCAGCCACCATTGATGTTCGCATGACGACGTCGATCCCCGCCTTGGCCCAGATCGCGGCAATGCGGTGTGCGTGGAGCTCTGAACCACCGGCTTCGGGATCGTCAAGGTCGCGCCACGCCACGATGGTGACCTTCGAGATTTGGGCAAGTGTCGCCAACTCGGCGATCGCGTCCACTCCACGTTCCTGGTTGGACATCTCCTGCCTTCTCAGTTCTCGCCCCTGGTTGGACGTGGCCATGCTACCGGGGGCGGTTGCTCGCTATCGAGCAGCGAGTTGACTCACCTAAAACCTCCGCGTAGACGGCATCGTTGCCTCATCTAAGAATCACCGCTTCGATCTCGGGTCGACTACGCCTGATCTATGGAGCTTTCAGTGAGTGAACGACGCAGTGTCACGAAGAAGTTGGCGATCAGTTACAAGCGTGGCACCCGGTCTCAGAAGTCAGCCATCTTGGATCACTTAGTTGAGCTCACTGGGTGGAGCCGGGATCACTGTCGAGCGAGGCTTCGAAGCGCTGGCAACGTCCAGATTGTGCGAGTGAGGGCATCAAGAACGCCGAAGTACTCCTCTCGAGTGATCTCCGCATTGGAACTGTGCTGGCGGGCCACTCGAACTCCCGCTGGCAAGAGGTTGGCGCCAATGCTTCCCGTGCTCGTGCCGCTGCTGCGTCGAGACGGTGAATTGGACCTTTCTGATCATGAGGCGGAACTCCTCACCAAGATGAGCGCAGCGACCATTGACCGGCGCTTAGAAGGTGCCAAAGTCCTGGCAGGGTTCAGGGGAAGGAGCCACACGAAGCCTGGAATGCTGCTCAAGACGCAAATCCCAATCCGAACCTGGTCCGAGTGGGACGACGTCAAACCCGGCTTTGTTGAGATTGATCTCGTTGGTCACGAAGGAGGGAACTCTTTTGGTGAGTTCTGCTTCACCTTGACGATGACTGATATTGCAACGGGTTGGACGGTCAACCGTTCAGTTGCGAACAAATCGGCAGTGCGAGTCGTCCAAGCCATTGAGCATGCGTGCACCGCCTTTCCCTTTCCCATTCTTGGCATTGACTCTGACAATGGCTCTGAGTTCATCAACGTGCACTTTCTCAACTGGTGCATTGCTCGAAAGGTCACCTTCACGAGGTCACGGCCTGGGAACAAGAATGATGGATGCCACGTGGAGCAAAAGAACTGGACCCACGTCAGAGGGCTCGTTGGCTACTTGCGCTTTGACACGGCTGCCGAGTTGGCACTGCTCAACCGGATATGGACCATTGACCAGGGCTACACCAACTTGCTGTTGACGCAGCAAAAGCTGCTTGAGAGTTCACGACAAGGTGCAAAGGTCACGAAACGCCACGACCTGGCTCAGAGCCCCTATCAGCGTCTGATCGCAGCACACGTGCTTACTCCGGCCCAACAAGCCGCACTCACTCGAGCTCGCAACAACTTGAGCCCTGGAACTATCCAACGCGAGATCGACCGGCTCTGCACGCAGCTCGAGCGCCTGGCATTGTCCAAGACCGGACCACCGCCAAGGGCCATCAATCGGTCCTTCAACAACTACTCCTAGGCGGAGGGTTTTACGTGAGGCAACGAATCACCCTTGGCGGAGGGTTTGACATGAGGCAACAGGATCGGGACGGGGTTTAGGCAGTGATGGCGCTTTCCTCGGGTTCTGGCTCGAGCAGGTGTATGCCAATCCGAGTCCGTTGGAGGAGCCAGCAGAGACTCAAGGTCGCCGCGACGAGGGGAAGGCAACCGAGTTCAAAGCGAAAACGATTGTTCTCTGCCGCCTCAATCAACGAGGTCAGCACAAAGCCGGAGATCGTCGTGATCGCCGTCCATGCGAGCCCTGCCGACAGCGCAGGGTCTCTTCGACTGCGTTTGAGCAGGAGCAGAGGAAACGCCACGATGGCGAGCCCTGTTTCCCCAACAGTCGTTAGTGAGACCGAACCGAGACCTGGACGTGAGTCAGAGATGATCTGGGCGGCTCCGTAGACGTCAGGCGTCTTCTGCAAGTTGACCACCTTGTCGTAGAATGACCTTCCCCCCACTTGCCGGACACCTCACATAGGAGGTAGTCATGGCAGTTATGAATATGGAGACAGGACGTCCACCTGGGCGTCGAGGTCGCTATCCGAAGGAGTTCCGTCGCGACGCCGCGGCGTTGGTGCTTGACCAGCGTCGCAGTGTGGCGGACGTGGCCAGGGAACTGGGGATCGTTGAACAGACTCTCGGCAACTGGGTGCGCCAGGAACGAATCGATCGCGGCGAGAAAGAGGGCACTTCGAGTGATCTGAGGGCCGAGAATGCGCGGCTGAACCGTGAGAACAAGCAGTTGCGTCTGGAGCGTGATCTGCTGAAAAAAGCAACGGCCTTCTGGGTGAAGGAGTCCGATCGGTGACCAAATACCGTTGGATCAGGGCCCGGAAGGCCGAAGGATTCCCCATTCGACTGTGTTGTCGAGTGGCTGAGGTGCCGCCATCGAGTTACTACGACTGGCGCGAGACCCACGGGTCCGGACCAACAGCGTTCGAGCTCGACGAGGCTTACCTGGTCAACGAGATCATCGCGATTCACGACACCCTCGATGACACCTACGGATCCCCGCGTCTGACGGGCGAACTGCGTCGCGAGCGCTGCGTCAACCACAAGCGCGTCGAACGCATCGTGCGCGAGAACGGTCTCTACGCCAAAGACGCCCGTCGCAAGAAGTGCCGCACGACGATCCCCGACGTCTCGGCGCCGCCGTTGCCGGACCACATCAATCGTGACTTCTCCGTCGGCGAGCCGGGGCTGCGCACCTGCGGGGACATCACCTACATCCCCACCGGCGAGGGCTGGCTGTTCCTCGCCGGCGTGCTCGACATTGGCTCACGTCGCTGCGTTGGTTACGACATGGGCGAACGAATGCCGACCGAGCTCGTGTCGAACGCTCTCACCATGGCGGTGAACGCTCGCGGTGGTGAAGTCAAGGGAATGGTCTTTCACGGTGACCGTGGGGCGCAATACATGTCGCACGACTACCGCGAGCTCTGTGAGTCATTCGGCATCGTCCAGTCCGTTGGACGCACCGGCTCGTGCCACGACAATGCCGTTGCCGAGAGTTTCTGGTCGACCCTCAAGCGCGAGATGGTCAGTCGCTTTCGATTCGAGACGCGAGCCGAAGCTCGGCGAGCCATAATCGCGTGGATCAACCACTACAACACGTTGCGTCTGCACAGTTCGATCAACAACATGTCGCCGATCGAGTGGGAACTACGATTCGCTCAGCGTCAGATCCAAGCCGCATAAACAATGTGTCCGGTTCTTGGGGGAAAGGTCAGAACGCCGTCCAACCACTGAAGGAGAACCGATTTGGTGAAAATCCGGGGAGGTACTGCTCGGCAGGCAGACTCCACATCTCGACACTTCTCGCAACATGGATGAGGTAGGCCTTCGGACGATGAACAATGAACGCCAGATCGTTGTGGAGGTAGGCCTTCGAAATCTTGAGGTAGGCGGAGTTATTGAAGTTGGGATGTCCGTCAGCGAACGTAACGTCGAGCCCTGGGATCCCGGTTGGTGGAAATGGTCCCAGAGATGAGTAGGCGTCGAGGGGGTGAAACGGAAGAATGAGAGCGACTGAGGTGAGGACCTTGCTGTTCACCAGCGCGTGGAGGTCGGCACGATTGTCGAACATGGTCGTTTGGCGAGCGAGGTTCATCCCAAGCCACGACGAGGTGGTGGAGGTTCCGTAGGAAATGAAGTTCGCTCCATACCAACAGCCAAGAACGAGCAGTGGTCCGAGGAAGACTTGCAGCAAGAGCCGCCGATGAGCACGAAGGCGAATGAGTACAGGGATTGTCGCCAGAGCGACTGTGTAGATCTGGAACGAGCTATTCGTCAGGATGAGCAGGGTCGCGACAACGCCGAAGGCGAGACCGCTTCGAAGGGTTCCTCGCAGAGCAAACCTGAGTGCTGCCTATCCGGAAAGCGACGCGAGTGCTGCCGTTGGAAGGGTATAGCTCCAGTGTGTTTGGTAGAGGATGAACGCGGGATCAAGCACGATTCCAACCACCACAACGGTAACGGTGAGCCAAATTCGCACCGACGCATCGAGAAGCATGCCTGCGGCGGCGAGAGCAACACTGACCGTGCAAGCGAGAAAGACCACGTTGACGAGCACTGCTGCAACACCACGAGGGAGGGGTAACAACAGGGCGGTGGCAAGGTTGAAGAGTGGTGGTTGGGCATGGAGATGTGTGAGGGCAGCGAGCGGATGGTCCCGCAGCACGGAGAAAGGCAGCAGGTGGATGTCGCCGACGATCTCGGATCCGGAGAAGACACTTCCCCTTGCCATGGTTGCGAGATGGAGGAGGGCGGAGACGATGCCAATGGACCAAAGAGCTCGTCGTTTCGGTGACGCAACAAGCTCACGAAGTCCTCTTGGCATGCCGCTGAAGCCTTGAGGGCGGAGTTCTGTCGCGGTCACCATGCTCCTCTGTGTGGGCTTGTGATGGCGCGAGTGTACCGATCAACGGTTCCGCTGGCAGGACTGAACGCCTAATGCGCTGGGATGACGTTGCGAGCGAGGTCGATGGCTTCGTCGACGGTTGCTGCGCGGTGGAGTTGAACGGAAGTTTCAACCTCAGGAGTTGAGGCTGGCACGATCACATGGCGCAGTCCAAGTCTGCTCGCCTCGGCAATTCGCCGCTCGGCGCCACGGACCCGCCGAAGTTCGCCCGCAAGCCCAACTTCGCCAAAGGAAGCGAGCCCCTTTGGGAGGGAACGTTCTGAGACTGCAGCGGTGAGGGCAAGGGCCAAGGGCAAATCAACCGCTGGCTCAGTGGCTCGAAGGCCACCGGTCACACTGGCAAAGACGTCTAGTCCGGCGAGCGAGAGCCCACATCTCGCCTCAAGGACTGCGAGGAGAAGAGAAATTCGAGCGTGGTCTATGCCCGAAGCCGTTCGCCGGGCTACGCCACCATGAGCATCCACCACGAGTGTTTGGAGCTCGGTAATGAGTGGGCGGTGCCCTTCAAGGACAATGGCAAGAGCCGAACCAGCGACGTGGTGGACATGCTCGTCAAGCAGGAGTCGGCCAGGATCGTCGACCGCTGCGAGGCCTGACGATCCCATTTCAAACAGGCCAACTTCTCCTGTCGTGCCGAATCGATGTTTCACCGCTCGAGCAATTCGAAGCGTCTGGTGACGATCACCTTCAAATGCCACGACAGTATCGACCATGTGTTCGAGGCTTCTCGGTCCAGCAACCTCACCGTCTTTGGTGACATGACCAACAATGATGATCGCTGGCCCTCGGTGCTTTGCCAACGCGACTAACCGCTCGGCGCAGGTGCGCAATTGGTTGATCGCGCCCGACGGCCCAGCAACATCGTCAGCCCGCAGTGCCTGGATGGAGTCAACCACCACGAGTTCGGCATTGGACTGCTCCGCAGCGGTCAATGCTTCATCGAGTGACGTGGTGGCGATGACGAGCAGTTCCTTTGGAAGCAAGCCCAGTCGCTCGGTTCGAAGACGGACTTGCGCTGCTGACTCTTCAGCACAGACGAGCAAGACAATTGTTCCGCGGGCAGAAGCAGCGATCGCTACCTGTGAGAGCAGCGTTGACTTTCCTGCACCGGGCTCTCCGTAGAGCAGTGTGACCGATCCCGGAAGGAGGCCACCGCCAAAGAGGCGATCGAACTCTTCGACTCCGGTTGGCCTCGGTGAGCCATGAACCAAAGAGACCGAAGCGAGACTCTGGACGGGACTGCTCGCCTTGCCGGCGATTGCCTCGACGAGCGTGTTCCATGAACCACACGTCGGACACTGCCCAGACCACTTTGGAGCTACTCCGGCGCAACTCGTGCAGGTGTAGGGAACAGTTCGGGCCATAGATCGAGCCTAGAGACGGGTTGTCGCAGTCGCGCAACGAACGAATGGGTTGCGGTGAAGAACTGAGGCCAGCCCGTAGGGGCTGGCCTCAGTTTGAATTAGTGGTACTGCTCGAGTCCTACTCTTCGGAAAGCGTGCTCGTTCCAGCAAGTTCCATCTCTGGTGGCTCAAACCCGTCAATGGCTGCGAAGGTGAGACGCATCTCGCCCTCGAGTCCATCTGGGTCTGGCTCGACGTCAACGACAATCGTCTGACCCACACGGAATTCCTTCCACAGCAACTTCTCGCTGAGTGGGTCTTCAACCATTTGCTGAATGGCACGACGGAGTGGCCGAGCACCAAGTTCAGGGTCGTATCCCTTGTCGGCAATGAGTGCCTTGGCTTCGAGCGTCAACTCAAGACCGAGTCCCTGCAGCGAAAGTTGCTCTGCAGTCCGAGCAAGGAGCAGGTCGGCAATGGTCACAACCTGTTCCTTGGTCAACTCGTGGAACACGATGACATCGTCAATTCGGTTGAGAAACTCTGGTCGGAAGTGAGCCTTCAGCGCTTCGTTCACCTTGACCTTCATCCGCTCATAGGAGACGGCAGCCGTCGACGTTGCGAAACCAAGATTGGCCTTGCGGAGATCCGCGGTGCCGAGGTTTGACGTCATGATGAGCACCGTGTTCTTGAAGTCGACCACTCGGCCTTGGCTGTCGGTCAACCGACCATCCTCAAGAATTTGGAGGAGGGTGTTGAAGACATCAGGGTGCGCCTTCTCCACTTCGTCGAAGAGCACCACCGAGAACGGCTTGCGCCGAACAGCCTCGGTCAGTTGTCCACCCTCTTCGTAGCCAACGTATCCAGGAGGAGAACCAACGAGTCGGCTCACGGTGTGCTTCTCCATGTACTCGGACATGTCGAGTTGGATAAGTGCACCTTCGTCATCGAACAGGAATTCGGCCAAAGCCTTTGCCAGTTCCGTCTTTCCAACTCCGGTTGGACCAAGGAAGATGAACGAACCTGAAGGTCGTTTCGGGTCCTTGAGGCCAGCACGAGTCCTGCGAATTGCCCGTGAGAGCGCTTTCAGGGCGTCTTCTTGTCCAACGATTCGCTTGTGGAGTTCGTCCTCCATGCGGAGCAACTTCGACGTCTCTTCCTCAGTGAGGCGGTAGACGGGGATGCCGGTCCAGGTGGCGAGCACTTCAGCAATGGTCTCTTCGTCGACAACGTCGAACAACTCGACGCCTTCAGCTTTCCAGTCGGCTTCGAGCGCTTCTTTCTGTGTGAGCTTCTCTTGCTCTTGGTCGGCCAACTTCTTGGCCTGTTCAAAGGCGCTCTTCTCGAGAGCAGTCTCTTTGTCTGCACGCAGACGGGAGATCTCCTCTTCAAGCTTCTTGTAGGCCGGTGGCGTCGCCATCCGACGAATTCTCAGACGCGCTCCCGCTTCATCAATCAGATCGATTGCCTTGTCAGGAAGAAAACGATCGGAGATGTACCGGTCCGCCATGTTGGCTGCGGCAACGAGCGCTTGGTCCGTGATGGTGACGGAGTGATGTGCCTCGTAGCGGTCACGAAGACCCTTCAAGATGTCGATCGTCAGCGCAACAGACGGCTGGTCAACCTTGACTGGTTGGAATCGACGCTCGAGCGCGGCGTCCTTCTCGACGTACTTGCGATACTCGTCGATGGTCGTCGCACCGATGGTCTGCAGTTCGCCACGAGCGAGCATCGGCTTCAGGATTGACGCAGCATCGATGGCACCTTCGGCAGCACCTGCGCCAACCAAGGTGTGAATCTCGTCGATGAACAAGATGATGTCGCCGCGTGTGCGGATCTCCTTCAGCACCTTCTTGAGTCGCTCTTCGAAATCGCCGCGGTAACGCGAACCGGCCACCAGCGAACCAAGGTCGAGCGTGTACAGCTGCTTGCCGGCAAGCGTCTCTGGAACTTCGCCAGCAACGATCTTGAGTGCGAGACCCTCAACAATGGCGGTCTTGCCAACTCCAGGCTCACCAATGAGTACGGGGTTGTTCTTCGTCCGGCGTGAGAGGACCTGCATGACCCGCTCAATTTCCTTATCCCGACCAACGAGGGGATCGATCTTCTTGTCGCGAGCAAGTTGGGTCAGGTTGCGCCCAAACTGGTCGAGCACCGCAGAGCCACTCGACGCATCGCTTGGAGCGGTTGGGGTACTTGAAGAACCGGAGTCCTTGCCCTGGTAGCCGGACATCATGTCGATGACCTGCTTGCGAACGGCAGCCAAATCTCCACCAAGCGAGACGAGAACCTGTGCCGCTACCCCTTCGCCTTCGCGAACGAGGCCGAGCAGCATGTGCTCGGTGCCAATGTAACTGTGACCGAGTTGCAAGGCTTCTCGGAGAGAGAGTTCGAGAACCTTTTTGGCTCGAGGTGTGAACGGAGGCGAGCCACTCGGGGGATTCCCCGACATGCCAATGGTCTCCTCGACCTTTTCACGCACTGCTTCGAGGGTGATGCCAAGCGATTCGAGCGCCTTGGCCGCGACCCCTTCTCCTTCGTGAATCAGGCCCAACAGGATGTGCTCCGTCCCGATGAAACTGTGATTCAGGAGACGAGCTTCTTCTTGTGCGAGAACCAGAACTCTTCGAGCACGGTCGGTGAATCGTTCGAACACGCCTGCCCCTCTTTCTCTTGCGTTGCTTCAGCATACCGGGGGGTAGTGGAAAGCAACCCTCGCGCGAAGGTGACACCTCAGTCACCCTTCAGCGGATGAGGTCATGACGACCTCGCCTATCGTGGTGGTGTGAATCCGATTGACGCACTTGGTCTTGCTTCGGTTGAAGCCGATCTCGCGCGCCTTGAGCCGCTGTTATCGACCAGCGTCGAAACAGGCGAAGCCTTCCTTGACGAGGTCACGACACACCTCATTAAGGCAGGAGGCAAGCGCCTCCGACCTCTGCTGGGTCTCGCATCCGCGACCTCTGGAGAATGGCCTGCTTCAGATGACGACCTCATGGGAGCGGTATCGGTCGAACTCGTTCACCTTGCGTCGCTCTACCACGATGACGTTATGGATGAAGCGGTCATGCGCCGCAACGTTGAATCGGTCAACTCCCGCTACGGAAACCTGGTCGCCATCGTTGCCGGCGATTACCTGCTCGCCAGATCAGCCGCCATCGCCGCCGATCTCGGCACCGAGGTGGCGAGTGTTATCGCCAACACGCTCGCGCTGTTGACCCAAGGTCAAGTGTCCGAGGTTCGAACCGCCTTTTCGGTAGAACGCACCGATGCGGACTACCGAGTTGCGATTGGTGGCAAGACCGCAGCCCTTATGGCTACTGCGTGTCGAGTCGGTGCGATCACGGCTGGCCGTTCGGTCGAGCAGACCGAAGCACTCACCACTTTTGGCTACAGCTTCGGGATGATGTACCAACTGCGCGACGATGTGCTCGACGTCACTGCAACGAGTGGCCAACTCGGCAAGCCAGCAGGACAGGATCTCGCTGAGGGGATCTACACCCTTCCCGTGCTGGTGGCTCTTCAGGATCCAGTTCTTGGTTCGGAGCTTGCCGCAATTCTCGGTGCACCACTCAGTGACGTTGAGCGTGAAGCGGCACGTTCATTGGTCGAGCAGTCGACCGGCATTGCGGCAACCGTTGCAGAGGCACATCGCTATCTCGATGAGGCTCGTGTCGCCGCCCTTTCACTTCCCAGTAGTGATCTGGCCAGAGGAATGGTGAACCTCGGTGCACTCTTGCTCTCCGATCTCCCAGCGCTCGTCTGAGCAGCACGGCTGAGCACTGTCCGTGGACTTAACGGCAACTGAGGTCCAGGCACTTGATGACCCAGCACTCTTCTCGCTTCGTGGAGCTCACCGACGCTTTCGACTCGGAAATGATGAAATCTGCAGGTTCCAACCTGAGATCGCGCCGTTTGCAGCGGTCAGTGAGCGAAGTGACCCTGCAGCATTTCTTTCCCTCGCTTCGCTCGTCCAGCCTGGAGACTCGGTAGCGGTAGTCGTTGATCTTGGGACCGAGACTCCGGGTTTCGTCACGACCTTCAGTGGCTCGATCTACCAGATGCTCGGAACCGGCGTTGAAGGGCGCTTTTGTGACGAAGCGGTAGTTCTTACTTCAGATGATGCGCCGGAGATGTTTGCGCTGGTTTCTGAAACCGAGCCAGGTCCGTTTGCTCCGAAAGCGGTAGAACTCGGCACCTACCTCGGGATTCGACGTGAGGGCACCCTCGTTGCCATGGCGGGCCAAAGATTTGCTGTTGGTTTCGCAAGAGAAATTTCGGCGGTCTGCACGCTGCCGGCCTTTCGGGGACAAGGTCTGGCCGAGGCGCTCGTTCGTCATCTCGTTGCTCTCGAGCGTGAGGCGGGCGAGGTGTCGTTTTTGCATGTCGCCGAAACCAATCCGGGTGCCCACTCGCTCTATGAACGGATGGGATTCGTTGATCGACGCGAGATGCAGGTCGCGTCGCTCGAGCGACTCTCGGACTGAAGCGACTTCGCGCTTCTCTGCGACTTTTCGCAGCTGCTACTCGGACGGGCTTTCGGGCGCTTCAACCTCAGCGCGCTGATTCGGTCCAGGCTTGAGCGTCGGGAAGGCGATGACCTCTCGAATATTGGCGGTATTGGTGAGCAGCATGACGAGGCGATCAATGCCAAGTCCGAGACCACCTGTGGGTGGAAGACCGTGCTCCATTGCCCGCAGATACTCCTCGTCAACGAGCATTGCTTCGTCATCGCCAGAAGCATGCGCGGCAGCCTGGTCTTCAAACCTCAACCGCTGATCGTCAGGATCAACCAGTTCAGAGAACCCATTGACGAGTTCTCGTCCAGCGACGAAGGCTTCGAAACGTTCGGTAATGGCCGGGTCGTCGCGGTGGCTGCGTGAGAGTGGCGAAACTTCTTTTGGATGGTGAAGAACGAAGGTTGGCTGCCAGAGATCTGCCTCGGCAGTTGCCTCGAAGAGTTCGGTGAGGAGTCGACCTTCTCCCCATGACGCTTGTGCCGTTACGCCTGCTTCGTTAAGGGCGGCAACGAGTTCTGCCCGGTCGCTGTGGACGGTGAAGGTCTTGCCGGTCGCCTCCTCAATGAGTTCCGTGATTGTTGCGCGCCGCCATGGTGTCGAGAGATCGAGCTCTCGGTCTTGGTAGGTCAGCGTGGTCGTTCCAAGCACATCCATCGCGATACCTGCGACGAGCTCTTCAATGAGTTCCATCATCTGCTCGTAATCGGCGTAGGCCCGGTAGAGCTCGATCGTGGTGAATTCCGGATTGTGACGGGTGCTGATGCCTTCGTTTCTAAAGAGTCGACCAATCTCAAAGACCTTTTCAAATCCACCAATGACGAGGCGCTTCAAGTAGAGCTCTGGCGCAATTCGAAGGTAGAACTCGGTGTCGAGCGCGTTGTGGTGCGTCGTAAAGGGCTTTGCAATTGCGCCGCCCGGAATTGGATGGAGGATTGGGGTCTCGACCTCGGTGTACCCATCGGCCCAGAGTCGTTGGCGCATCGACTGCACGATCTTTGATCGAGCCTGCAGAGTTGACCGAACCTGTGGATTCGCCCACAAGTCCACCTCGCGTTGGCGATACCTGAGATCGTGATCAGACACTCCTCGCCACTTGTCGCCGAAACTCCGACGGGCTTCCGCGAGCAACGTCCAGTCGTCGACTTGAACAGAGAGTTCTCCTCGACGCGTCCGGACTACTTCTCCTTTGGCGCCTACCCAGTCGCCGAGGTTGACCTTGGTGAGTCCCTCAAAGTCAGTCGTTCGAGACGCCAGACCAAAGAGTTGGACTTCGCCGGTCTCGTCGCGAAGCGTGGCAAAACTCAACTTTCCCTGGGGCCGGTTGAGCATGATTCTTCCTGCGACGGTGACGATGACCCCTGAAGCTGCACCGGGCTCAAGGTCGTTGAAGGATTGAGCGAGCGCTCCGGCGTTCGTGTCTTTGTCAAACCGATACGGAATGGACACTTCAGGCTCCCTGCTCGTTGTACTCGTAGATGCAGCGAAGTCCATGAAGCGTCAGCCATGGTTCGACATGGTCAATGGCTGAGGAGAATGGAGCAATGAGCGTCGAGAGACCACCAGTTGCGACAACGGTGGCCTCGCCAATCTCTTCGACGACCCGGGCACACATGCCGTCGATCATCGCCGCAGAGCCAAAGAGGACTCCGGATTGAATGGATTCGGCGGTTGACCTGCCAATGACGGTCCGAGGTTGCACGAGCTCCACTGAACGAAGTGCCGCAGCGTGGCTGTAGAGCGCTTCCAAGCTGATGGCAACGCCGGGAGAGATTGCCCCACCCAAGTACTCGCCCTCAGCACTGATGACTTCAATGGTTGTTGCCGTTCCAAGGTCAACCACGATCGTTGGCCCGCCGTAGAGATCAAAGGCACCAACGGCATCAGTGATCCTGTCCGCGCCAACTTCTTTCGGATTGTCGTAGCGGACGGCCATCCCGGTCTTTACGCCTGGGCCAACAACAAGGCACGGGAGTTCTCGAAACCAACGGTCAGCCATCCGGCGAAGCGAGGTCGTGACGGAGGGAACCGATGAGCAGATTGCAATGCCCGTTGCGGTTGAATCAAGCTCCATCCCTTCAAGATCAAGCAGCTGGGCGAGTAGGACTGCATGTTCATCTGGGGTACGCGTCGGCACGGTTGAGAGGCGCCAGTGGTGGGTGAGGCCTCGCTCGGCCTCTTTGGACGAGGCGAGCCCGTAGCCAACGGCGCCCTCGGGACGGAGCGTTGCATCACCGTCCTCTCGGTAGAGGCCGATGACCGTTTCGGTATTGCCGACATCAATGCTTACGAGCATGCGACATTCTCCCTCAGTTGGTAGGGGTCCCACGGACGAGATCAAGACCAAAGTCAATGACCACCGATGAATGGGTCAAGGCACCGATTGAAATGCAGTCAGCACCTGCTGCGGCAAGTCCGGCGGCGGTGACGAGGTTCACGCCCCCTGAAACTTCAATTCGAGTCGAGATCCCGCCTGCTGCTCGAATCGCAGCGACGGAGCGTGCGACGGCCTCTGCATCCATGTTGTCGAGCAGTACTGCTTCGGCCCCGGCCGCAACTGCCTCAAGTGCTTGGTCGGTCGTGTCGCACTCGACCTCAATCGGAAGCGAAGGGTGGAGCACTCTTGACCGTTCAACGCCTTCAGTGATGGTCATGGCACCTAGATGGTTGTCCTTGATCAGAATGGCATCAGAGAGACCGAACCGGTGATTGGCGCCTCCCCCTGCCACAACTGCTGCTTTCTCAAGAACGCGTAAGAGCGGCGTCGTCTTCCTCGTGTCAAGCACCACGCAGTGTGGATTTGCCGAGGTGACGACTCCAACGAACCGTGCGGTTGTTGTTGCTACTCCCGAGAGGTGGCCAAGAAAATTGAGCGCCGTTCGCTCCGCCGTCAGGATTGAACGAAACGAGCCGTGAATCTCAGCGATCACTGACCCCGGTTGAATGACCGTCCCGTCTGGACAGTTCCAGTCAATGGCCAGGGTGGGATCGACCAGTTGGAATGCAGCGATGGCGCATGCCGCTCCGGCGACGACTCCGTCTTCTCGGCCAACAATCCGCAGGGTCCCGATGGCTTCCTCGCTCACGAGAGCGGCAGTGACGTCGCCGCGCTCGTCGAGGTCTTCACGAAGTGCACGGAGCACTGCGTCATCGACCACTTGCTGAAACGCCTCGGGGCTCACTGGACCGATCACGCTTCATCCTCTTCAAGGAGAATCTGCCGTCTCCGCCACGAGGGATCGGACGAGAAGAATTCAGCTCGAGCATGATTTCCCCTGCTCTCCGTGCGAGAAATTGCCGCCATCAGGAGCCCTCGGGCAACGGTCAAGAGATTGCACAACTCCACCGTTGCGGCTTCAAGCCGTCCATGCTCTCGAAGTTCCGCGTCGATCTGATCAACCGTTGCCTGCGCCCCTCGAAGTGACGCTTCAGTTCGAACGACCCCGGCACCATGGGTCATGGCTCGCTGCAAGCGTTCTCGGAGGGCAGCAACATCTAACCCGCCGTCTCCCTGGAGGGTGTCTGGACGGGTAGAGGCGGGGAGGTGGAGGATTGTCGCCGGAATCTCCGCCGCCTCGGGTTCGAGAAGGCTCACCATGACGCCGGTTGCCTCGGCATGCCGTCCTCCGTGGAGGATCCGATCAGCAACTCGTGCGCCGAACACCATTCCCTCGAGGAGAGAATTCGAAGCTAGGCGGTTTGCTCCGTGCACTCCTGAACAGGCCACCTCGCCAGCAGCCGAGAGGCCGTCGAGTGAGGTCGCCCCGTCGAGGTCGGTCATGACGCCACCAGCGAGATGATGCGCTGCCGGAGCGATGGGGATCCAAGAGACCGAAGGGTCGAGTTCAATTGCCTTGAGCGACGCAGCAAGCGTTGGGAATCGTCGAGAGAACTGCTCGAGACCTGTTGCATCAAGCCACAAATGGTCGCTTCCTTCTTCTGCCATCCTTGCGGCCATTGCTCGAGACACCACATCACGCGGTGCTAATTCGTCAACGAATTGCTCGCCCTTTTGGTCTCGGAGAATCGCTCCGTGGCCGCGGAGCGCCTCGGACAACAGTGGACGAGGCATGGCTGGGTGGTGGAGGGCGGTCGGGTGGAACTGCATGAACTCCACATCGGCGACGGCAACGTTGGCTCTCATTGCCATGGCGAGCCCGTCGCCTGTTGCTTCGCTTGGATTGGTTGTCACCGCAAACACCTGCCCGGCACCTCCGGTCGCGAGGATCGTTTGGTCGGCTCGCAACTCAAGGACTTCCCCTTGGTCGAGCACGCGGACCCCAATGCAGGAGTTATGTTCAACGAGCAGGTCAAGGGCGAAGACGTGCTCGTAGATTGCAGATGCCGAGGCGCGAATCGCATCGACGAGTGCGCGTTCAACCTCGTGACCCGTCGCAGCACCACCCGCGTGCACGACGCGTGCCCGAGAGTGGCCTCCTTCTCTGGCGAGGCTCAAGTTCCCCGAAATCTCACGATCAAACTCAGCGCCAAGTGCGATGAGCTCTTGGACGCACAGGGGGCCCTCATCGACGAGAACTCGAACCGCATCGACATCACAGAGCCCCGCACCAGCGGCGAGTGTGTCGGCGAGGTGGAGGTCAGTTGAGTCCTCATCGCCTCCAAGGACCGCTGCGACGCCACCTTGTGCCCATGCGGTCGCTGATTGGGAAAGATCGCCCTTCGTCACAATGCAGACGGAAAGGCCACCGCCAGTAGGTCCCGCGAGACGAACTGCTGCGGAGAGACCGGCCACGCCGCTGCCGAGCACGATGACATCGAAGTGCTTCTTTTCGGCTGGCATAGATGCGCTCACTTCTGTCAGGACGGCAGTGGCGTGAGATCGGAATTGTCGAGGAGCCGAACTCCGCCGACAACGGCCGCCACCAGAAGGCGAACCTGGCCGAGAATGATTCGACCACTCCACCGCTCGAGCGTCGACGCGTCGACGACGACAGCGTAGTCAGGCTCGACCAGTTCTCCTCCGAAACCGAGCGCATCAACGACGACAGCCTCGAGATCGGCAACGGCGATTTCGGGATGCTGCTCAACCGCATTGGCTGCAACGGCGAGACTCTTCGACAGGACCCGCGCAGCGATTCTGGCTTCACTCGAGAGTCGAACATTGCGGCTCGACATCGCGAGTCCATCGTCTTCGCGAACAATGGGACAGCCGCGCACGGCAACTCCCGACCAAAGATCGGCACCTACTTGGCGCAGGATCGTGAGTTGCTGGAAGTCCTTCTCGCCGTAGTACGCGTTCATCGGGCGGAGTGCCTGATGGAGCATGGTGACAATGGTCGCAACACCGGTGAAGTGTCCCGGGCGAGAGGCGCCTTCAAAGAGCGTGCCGAGTCGGCCAACGGTGACCGACGTCTCTGGCGGATTCGGCCACGTTGGATAGAGCTCAGCAACCTCTGGAGCCACGATGACGGTCGCTCCGCTCCGCTCTGCAAGAAGGCAATCAGCTTCGAGCGAGCGGGGATAGCGATCAAGGTCATTCGGGTCCCCAAATTGCAGTGGGTTGACGAAGATGGAGACTACGACGACGTCGTTCTCTAACGCTGCCCGTTCAATCAGCGAGCAGTGTCCCTCGTGGAGCGCTCCCATTGTCGGCACGAGGCCAATTCGTTTTCCTTCTCGACGAGCAACGGCTGACCAAGCAGCCGCTTCACTGAGCGACGTGAGGAGGGTCTTCACGAAGCAGCGTCGACCGCCACGACAGCGCTCGCTGGCTCGACGACCACGGTTGAACCGAGGCCTGGGAGCCCAGTTGCGAGTTGGAGGGCGAGTGAGACGCCAGCATCGTAGGCAGGGCGCTCTTCTTCAGGGATGGCGAGGAGATGGCGCTCGAGCGTTGCCCAGTCACCGCGAACGGCCGGCCCGGTCAAGGCTCGTTGTGGTCCGAGCGTCGAAACGTCTGCGAGAGCAGCTCGGGTCAGCCCGAGGAAGCACTCGAGATCGAGGCCGATTCCCCGGGCAAGGCGCTCAACTTGACCAAGTAAGCCAACAACGTGATTGGCCGCCACACAAGCTGCAGCGTGGTACGTCGCACGATCATCATCGGCAACATCGACGACACGGCCACCCAAGGCTTCGGCGAGTTCTCGGGCTACCGGGTCGCCCGCAACGGCAAAGGTCGCTCCACCGAGGAGTCGCTCCGCACCGATTTCGGCGTTTGGCAGGGGGAGGAGGGGGTGAATGGAACCTCTGCGCGGATGCTTGGCCAATGAGGCGAGCGTCTGGGCTCCAGACAGGTGCAGCATCACGGTGTTCGGCTGCGGATCTATCGCAGCAGCCACGACACCAATAGCAGCGTCTGGAGTCGCAATCAGCACGACGTCGACGCCTTCCGCTGCACGTGTGAGGTCATCGCCGCGCTGGAGCAGTGGTTCGACATCGAACCCAACAGCAGTGAAGGCTGCGGCAAATGAGGTGCCAGCACGGCCTGCGCCAACAATTCGTACTCGGGTCATCTGTGCTCCTCGTGGTGATCCAGCCCATTCGGTGCCGGTCCCCGGAATCTCCAGTGGCTAGAGCATACCGATTTTGACGACCTCACCCTCGGCAGCAAGAAAGATCTCCGCTGGTACGAGTTCTGGAGCGAGATCGCGGAGTGGAGCAAGGACAAAACGTCGTTCCCACATGCGCGGATGTGGCACCGTGAGCCGCTCGGTAGCAATGACTGATCCGCCATAGAGGAGCACATCAACATCAAGGGTTCGAGGACCAAAGCGAACCCCCCGGATGCGTGCAGCGTCGCGTTCAAGGTCCTGGCATCGATCGAGCAGCGCGTCGGGTTCCAAGGTCGTGTCGACTTCGACCACCACATTCAGGAAATTGTCTTGTGGGACCCCACCAACAGGGGCAGTCTCATAGAGCGGGGAAATTGCGATGACGGCTATGGCCTCACCGAGTGTCTCAATGCCTCTCGAGAGATAGGCCTTGCGGTCACCAAGATTTGACCCAAAGGACAGGAACGCTCTGACCGCTTCGTTCACCGGGTGCAGGTTCTCGTCACGCCGACACCCTCTACGTCATAGGGGATTGGAGGCTGGAGTTTCGTCACGGTGACGGTTGCTTCGGTGATTCGGGCATCAATGGCGAGACAGGCCAGACCAATTCGATCTGCCAAGGCTTCAACCAGGTAGCAGGCACCGGTTGCAACCAACGCTGCTGCGGCGTCAGCAAGCAGTGCGTAATTCACGGTTTCGTTGAGGTCGTCCGTCTGGGCGGCTCGATCGAGGTCCAAACTGACAGAGAGATCCACTCGAAACGGTTGAGCCTCAACTCGTTCGTGAGGAAGGCATCCGCAGATGCCAAGGACTTTGAGCCCAGTGACGTGGACTTGATCCGTCACGCTGAAGGAGCGGGCTCGAGTTCAAGGGAGGCGGCAACGAGCGTCCGAGCGACCGGACCAAGGGGACGCGTGGTGAGCCGTTCAGTGATCGCGATTGCTTGAGGTCCTGAACTTGCTTTGTGCGACCACACGAGGTAGCCCGCAACGACGCCAAGGGTTACATCGGAGAGTTCATCATGGTGGAGCAGGATCTTTGCTCCAGCTCCGAGTGATCGATTGAGCTCCAGAAAGCACGCGAGGAGTGCCTCGTGGGGGTCGCCAATGAGCGGAATGTCAAAACTCGAGGAAGCCAACTTGTGTTCGTCGTAGGCGGCGAGGTTGTGAGGAGTTCCGAGAAGACTGACAATCTTGGTGAAGTGCTGACTTTCGAGCCAAATAATTTCCTCTTGGCGTCGAACTCGACGATGGTTTGCGGTGAAGCCTCCAGGACGCTCGCTGACGGCGAGGCTGTCCTTGAAGATCCACGTGAAGTGCTTTGGAGCGATCCCCGCTGCCCATTTTCCTCGCATTACACCGTTCCAATCTCGCCGACCAGCACCGCTGCTCGGACCGTATCGATGCCGTCATGGACGCGGAGTATTGCTGCCCCGTTGGCCATTGCCCAGACCGCTGCAGCGAGACTTTGCTCGCTACGTTCCCCAATAGGGTACCGCCGACCTTGGAGGCCCTCGCCGAGGAAGCCTTTCTTCGATACGCCAATCAGGAGTCCGAACCCTTCACGGGCGAGATCAGCAGCAAGTACTGACGTGGCGCGGAGCAGGACTCGATTCTGAGAAAACGTCTTGGCAAAGCCAATTCCGGGGTCGCCGTAGATGTCGGTTGCGCCAGATTCCGCCGCACGTCGACATGAGCTCAGGATCGATGCCGTGACCTCCGCAACCACATCGTCGTAGTCCGTCAGGTCTTGCATGGTCTCGGGAGTTCCCCGAGAGTGCATCCCGATGTAGCCAATGCCGAGCTCTCCAGCGAGGTCACCGAGTTTCCCGCTGACATCGTTGAGCATGGTGGCTCCTGCTTGAACAGCTCTGCGAGCAACTTCGCGTGACGTGGTGTCGATTGACACTCGTCCAGATGTGCTGAGCGCTTGAACAACCTTGAGCACTCGATCGAGTTCAACCTCTTCCTCAACGGGCGAAGCACCCGGTCTGGTCGAGACTCCCCCGACATCAACAATGGAGCAGCCGCTTGCGAAGAGCTCGTTGCCATGAGCAATTGCCTCAAGATGATCTGCGCCGTGGCCATCACCGGCGAATGAGTCGGGGGAGACATTGCAAACCCCCATAACGAGTGCTGATCCGGCTCGGTGAAAGGGAAGTCTTGCCACGAAGAAGAGGCCTCTCGCCCGTCAGCGACCGTGAATGAACGCGAGTGCTTCGGCGCGGGCTGACTGGTCAGTGCGGAACAGTCCCCGAACCGCTGAGGTCACCGTTACAGCGCCAGGCTTCTTCACACCACGCATGGTCATGCAGAAGTGCTCCGCTTCAATGACGACCAACGCTCCACGAGGGTTGAGGACCCGGTCCAGATCGTCAGCAATTTGGGCGGTCATTCGTTCTTGAACTTGCAAGCGATGCGCGTACCCATCAACGACACGAGCGAGTTTCGACAAGCCAGTGATCCGTCCGTCGTCGCCAGGGATATAAGCGACATGTGCACGCCCCATGAAGGGAACGAGGTGATGCTCACAGAGGGAGGAGAAGGGAATATCTCGAACCATCACCATTTCGTCATGGCCTTCGGCGAAGGTCACCCCAAGATGGAGCGAGGGATCTTGAGTAAGCCCCGCGAGGAGCTCCTCGTACATCGTGGCGACACGTCGAGGTGTCTCGAGCAACCCTTCACGTTCAGGGTCTTCACCAATTGCAGCCAGAAGTTCGGTGACTGCCGCTTTTGCTCGTTCCAAATCGAAGGCCATTAGTGCGATCCCGGTCCGACGTAGGTGAAGATTCCAGAGAGATTTCGATACTTCTCGGCCACATCGAGCCCATAGCCAACGACAAAGGTCGGCGGAATGGTGAACCCGACATAGCGGAGGTCAAGTGAGACGCGCTGTTCGCCTTCCTTCAAGAGGAGGGCGCAAACTTCAACACTCTTTGGGCTCCGAGCAAGCAGGTACTTGCGGAGATAGTTGAGCGTCAGTCCAGAGTCGACAATGTCTTCAACGACAAGGACATGGCGTCCAGTGAGATCGGCCTCCAAGTCCTTCACGATTCGGACAATCCCGGAAGACTGGGTTGCCGATCCATACGAGGACACGGCCATGAAGTCCATATCAACAGCCAGTTCAGTCGCTCTTGCCAAGTCGGTCATGAACATCATGGCGCCCTTCAGCACTCCAACGAGGAGCGGCGGATCGTCGGCGTAGTCCGCGGCAATTGCGGCGCCGAGTTCCCGGACTCGTGCGTTCAGTACCTCGGCGGAGATCACGACATCGCCAAGGACGTCAGCAGCCCATGCAGGAGGGATATTGGAAGAAGTGTCGTCCACGAATCGACTCTACCGTGCCAGTCTCAGGTAACGACGAGGTGTTGAGCGGCTCGGGTCACTCGTCGCCCACCCGCGACTTCGCAGGCCAGGACTTCGCCCTGCACCACTTGGAGCACGCGGTCAAGTTCAGCCACCGATGGTGCATAGCCATTGACTGCGAGCAATTGGCGGAGCCGACGGGAAGCGAGCACGGGCGGAGCGCTCCTCAAAACACGAAGGTCCGTCGCATCAGGAATTGCTGTGAGGGCGAGTTCGTCGAGGTAGGCATCTTCTTCGCCGAGGAGGGTCGCGGACCGGTTCAAGAGTTGAACAACGTCTCTGTTTGCAAGATCTTCCATGCGCGGCAAGAGCTGCATTCGTACTTGATTGCGGAGAACGTCAGTCGAGCTATTGGTGGGATCGACAACACAGGTGAGGTCGAGTTGCTTGCACAGTCCTACGGTCTCTGCCCGCCGGAGATCCAAGATTGGGTGGTTCGGACCTGCACGGAGCGCTGAGAGTCCACGCGAACCCGCGCCCCGTAAGAGGTTGATGATGATGGTTGCTGCCCGATCGTCTGCAGTGTGACCGGTGGCGACGCCACGTGGCAGCACAGAGAAGCGGGCTTCTCGAGCGCGAGCCTCAAGATTTGGTCCAGCGTCGAGGCTGATGGCGTGTGCGACAAACTCTGCGTCGAGTTGAGCGGCGAGGTCCGCAACGAGTTGAGCTTCGCGGTCGCTCCCTTCTCTCAAGCCGTGATCGACGTGATGAAGGACAAGCGGTTGGTCGAGGAAGCGTGCAACAACGGCCATGGCCGTTGAATCAGGTCCGCCCGATACCGAAAGATGGAGCGTGCCGCTTCCGAAGTTGGTGCGCTCAAGGAGAGGACGAGCGAACTGCTCCGCTCGATCTTTGAGTCCCGACAGAGTTATGCCTGCTCTTTTGCGAGGAGAATTGCTGCCTTAATTCGATCGACAAGTTCATCAGGGACTTCTTCTTGACATCGATCGGCGATGACGATGCGGAGTTCTCCCTCGAACTTTCGAGCTCCGTCACACGGAGCGCAGTGGTCGAGGTGCTCTTCAATGGCGGACCGCTTCTCTTCAGTGAGCTCACCATCGAGGAACTCGTAGAGCTCATGCAGGGCAGTTCCACAGTCGATTGGTTGCGTCATAGCGTTCCCCCTCCCAGATTTGCGGGTGTCGCGATCAGTCCTTGCTCGACCGCGTACTCATACAACGTCTTTTGGAGCGACTTTCTTCCCCGATGGATCCTCGACATGACCGTTCCAATGGGAACCTCGGTGATCTCGGCAATTTCTGCGTAGCTGAATCCCTCGACATCGGCGAGAAGCACGGCTTCGCGGAACGCCTCGGGGAGTTCATCGACTGCCTTCTTCACCATGGTGTCGGTCATTCGATCGAGCGCAACATCTTCTGGTGTCGTTCGGTTCATGAAGTAGTGCTCTTCGATTTCCTCGTCATCGCGAGGTTCGAACTTCACAGGCCGACGGCTCTTGGTGCGGAGGGCATTTTTATAGTTGTTCTGCAAGATTTTGAAGAGCCACGCCCGGAGGTTGGTTCCTTCTTGGAACGATCCGTATGCCCGGAACCCATTCAGGTAGGTCTCTTGGACGAGATCCTCTGCTTCTGCCCGATTACCAGTCAGACGTTGGGCGACCGAGAACAACTGGTTGAGATACTGCATTGCGTCGTCGGCGAACGTTGCCTGATCGGCCATAGCAAGAGCCTATGACCTTCGGGTAGGCGACTCGTCGGTGGTCGGAGCATTCCGTCGTCTTCGGTTCGCCGTGGTGTCCAGTTTCAGGTCAACGCCAACGGAGCAGGGTGGTTCTCTCCGATACTGTTTTGCTCGCTGCGGGTCTCCGCAGCAGGGGGAGATGCACCTTCATGACCAAGCCGTACATCAACTTCCTTGATGGAAACTTCTATGCCGACGATCCCTATGGGGCATTCGCATGGCTTCGTGCAAACGACCCGGTGTACTTCGACGAGGCGTCGAATCTCTGGGGGCTGCTTCGCTACGACCACATTCGTGAGGCGTCACGGCATCCTGAGTTGTTCTCGAGTGCGGGTGGCTCGCGACCTGAGACCGGCCCGCTGCCCATGATGATTGACTTTGATGCCCCTGAACATGTGGCTCGCCGTCGCCGCGTCTCCGCGGGGTTCACTCCCGTCAGAGTCAGAGCGATGGAAGCCCGAATCCAACAGGTGTGCGATGCAATTGTCGACGACGTTGCCTCGAGGGGAACGTGTGACCTTGTCGAAGAGATTGCGGCGCCGCTGCCGATGATCGCGATTGGTGACCTCTTGGGAATTGCCCCTGAGGATCGAGGCGATCTCTTGCGCTGGTCTGACGACATGTTGGTCGCTCAAGGTTCGACTGATCCAGGGCTCATCGAGAAGATGCTCCAAGCCTTTGTTGAGTATCAGGCCTACATCACCAAGGTTGTCGAAAACCGCCGATCAACTGGTCGAGATGATGACCTCATTGGGATCTTGTCCAACACCGACATTGATGGTGAGGCGCTCGATCTCGACACGTTGATCTACGAGACCTTGCTCTTACTGATTGGTGGTGATGAGACGACCCGACATGTCATTAGTGGCGGGATGGAAGCGCTCCTTCGACACCCTGACCAGTTGGCCCGACTTGAAGCCTCTCCGCAAGACATTCCACTGGCGGTTGAAGAGATGCTCCGGTGGGTGACACCGATCAAGAACATGAACCGAACGGTCGTTGACGACATGGAGTTTCATGGCTCGCAGTTGAAGGCCGGCGACAAGGTGTTGCTCTTCTACCCATCGGCGAATCGCGATGAACTCGTGTTCTCGCAGCCGAATGCCTTCGACACGTCTCGAAGCCCGAATGACCACATGGCGTTCGGCTTTGGAGCGCATCACTGCCTCGGGAATCAACTTGCCCGACTTGAACTTCGGTGCATGGTCTCGACCCTGCTCACGCGGCTTCCTGATCTTGCCCTCGAGACGGATGCAGAACTTGCACAACGACCGGCGAGTTTTGTCTCGGGACTCATGTCCATGCCGGTTACCTTCACACCCACGACCTCAATTGGAGCTGGACCCGTATGAGCGAACAACACCACACCCTGAGCGGAAAGACCGTACTCATTACCGGCGGCGGCTCTGGCATTGGATTCGGCACCGCCGCACTCCTGATTGCCGAAGGCGCCCACGTGACCATTTGTGGTCGGACGGAGTCAAAGCTCATCGACGCGGTTGACCAGCTCAACTCGCGAGCACAAGGTGGCGGAACGGTTACGTATCTGGTCGCTGACGTCACGGTCGAAGCAGAGGTCGAGCGAGCGGTTGCTCAAGCAGCGGCACCAACCGGCCGACTCGACGGATTGTTTGCCTGTGCAGGTGGCTCACTCCACATGGGGCCGATGCTTGAATCCGATCTTGAGGCCTATCGAGCCACGATTGACTTGAATGTTCTTGGGTCCTTCCTCTGTGTGAAGCACGGGGGTCGGGCAATGGCAGGCACCGGCGGCGGCTCCATTGTCTTGATGTCGTCGGGCGCTGGGCACTTCCCGCATCGCTACCTCTCGGCATACGGCATCTCCAAGGCAGCTATTGATCAACTCACAGCGTATGCAGCTGAAGAGCTTGGTGATCGAGGCATTCGGGTGAACTCCGTTCGTCCTGGGATCATTGATGATGAACTCATGGAGTTCATCACTGCCGGCGGGGCACTCCTCAATGACTACCTCGAGCAAACGCCCTTGGCACGAGTTGGCACGGTCGACGACGTTGCGCGCGCCGTTCGATTCCTTCTCTCAGATGAGTCAACGTGGATCACCGGGGAGCACCTGGCGGTCGATGGGGGACATCAGACGCGACGTGGAGCGAACTACGGCTTACTCTTCGGTTAACGCCGTGCACGTTGGACACGTTCCGACCAGATCGAAACGGTGCCCGCTGACCGAGTAGCCCATGGCCGTCACCGCAAGCGCTGCCTCATCCAAGGCAAGTTCAAGTCGAGTTGACGGTTCGAGGTCGGTGACGGTTCCACACGTCGCACAGAAGAGGTGATGGTGATGTCCCGTGACACCTTCTGCCAGCTCGAACCGGTCGTAGTCATCACTGCCTGAAACCTTTACCGCGAGACCGACGTCAACGAGAATGGTCAGCGTTCGATAGGCCGAGGACTGTGGCACGCCATCAACGGCGGACAACAACTGAGGAACCGTCACGGGACGACCTGCACCGAAGAGTGCCTGGACGACGTTTCGTCGAGCAGTCGTGTAGCGAAAGCCGGCGTCTTGAAGGCGCTGGGCCGCTTGCTCATGGGTCGCTTCAACGCGCACGTCGGGCTACCAAACTTTCACTGAGTTTTGCCGTACCGAAGAATGCTGCGGCAACGAGAATGATGGCTGCACTTGGCGGGACCGACGGGATCATGCCGGAAAGGAACAGTCCGGTCCAGACCGCCGCCACGGACAATCCCATGGAGAGGGCCGTGGTGGCAAAGGGGTTGGTCGTCGCACGCATCGCTGCACCCGCTGGTGCGGCAACAAGGCCAACAAATAACAGGGCTCCGACTGCTTGAACTGACAGGGCCGTGGCGCAGCCAACGATCACCGCAAAGGCAATCGAGACGCCGACCACCGGCACACCGCGCGCTTGCGCAATGGAGGCGTCAATTGACGAGTAGATGAGGGGGCGGAGAACAATGCCGAGGGCGATGAGGCCAAGTGTCGATCCAATGACCGCGAGCCACGTGCCGGTTGAGGAGAGCGAGAAGAGTGAACCGAACAGCACCGTGATTGAGGATGTCCCTGTCGATCCCGAAGACGACGTGGACGCAAGCGACAGCAGCAGCGTTCCGAGTCCAAGAATCCAGGCAAAGAACGTGCCAATGGCGGCGTCACTCCTCCCAATCCGACGACCAAGCAAGGCGAGGACGACTGCGGCGCTGATGCAGGCGATGAGGAGGCCAACTCCCGTTACTAGTCCGAGCAGGAGAGCCGCCATGGCGCCGGTGAATGCGACATGGCTGAGCGCGTCAGCGGTGAAGAGTTCCACTCGGAGAACCAACATCGAGCCGACTGCCCCAGTCAACAGCGCAATGGCGGTTCCCGCAATGAAGGCATTGACCATGAATGGCGCAAGCAGGGTTGTGCTCAACGAGGCGGTCATGCGACGTTTCCTTGAAGGTGCGGACGGGAGCGTAGGGCGACGAGAACATGCGAAACGAGATAGGCGAAGAACCCGACCGAGGTGACACAAAAGCCGAGAGGAAGCCGAGGAAGGTAGAACGAAAGGCCAATGCCGAGCCAGAGAATGCCGAGGCCGAGGCCGACGGAGATCGCACATCCCTTCCAGACCTTTGGTGTGAGGATCTGCGCTGTCGCTCCGGGCATGACCAAGAGCGCAAAGACGAGCAGCGCTCCAGTGATCTGGCTGGTGGCTGCAACCACGCAGGCGAGGAGAACGGCAAAGACCACGTTGAGCGCGGCAACTGGAATTCCCATTGCGGTCGCTTCGGTTGCGTCGAAGGTGGCGAGGAGAAGGGGCCGAGCTATTGCGATGAACACCACTCCAGTCACGACGCCAACAACTGCGATGAGCAGGACCTCGTTCGACGTAATGCCGAGAAACGAACCGAACAACAGCGACGTCGTTGAGGTGAGGAAGGAAGACGAGCGCGAGATGACGAGCAGTCCAGTGGCGAGCGCGACAGCCTGCACCGTGCCGATCGTGGCGTTCGATTGCCGGTCATCAGCAGTCTGTGCATCGGATGACTGTCTCGCGATGAGCGCGGCAATCACCGTTGCGCCGTAGTAGCCAACACTCGCAGGAAGCGCGAAGAGCAATGCCAGGCTCGCTCCGGGAAACGAGACGACGGCAAGCGTGTGGCCAAGAAAGCTTTGTCGCCTCTGGACCATCATCCAGCCAACCGAGGCGGCGATGATGGCAACGATTGAGCCAGCAATGAGGGCATTGCGGAGGTAGGGATAGGACCACATGGTCGAGAGGTCCGTCCACGGGTTGAGCGAAACGACGGGACTGCTCATCCCGCGTGTCCATGATGGTTGCCGTGGCCGAGGTGAGGATGATGGCCACCATGCGCATCTGGTTGACCAACAACGACAAGCCGCCCAGTTGACGTTGTCAGGACGTCAACTGGAGTGTCGTAGAGAGCGGAGAGGTTCTCGCTCGTGATGACCTCCTTCGGTGAACCCGTCAAGACGCCACCGTGGGCGAGGTAGACGACTTGGTCCAAGTGGGACAGGATTGGATTCACGTCATGTGCGACCAGCAGAACGGTGACGCCATGAACGTTGGAAATCGTTGCGATCAATTCGGCCACCGCTACTTGGTTCGGCAGGTCGAGCGAGTCAAGCGGTTCGTCAAGGACGAGTAACTGCGGTCTGCGAACGAGGGCTTGCGCAATGAGCAGGCGTTGTTGCTCGCCACCTGAGCATGCTCCGACTGATCGATCCGCATATGACGTCGCACCAACCTGCTCAAGCACTTCAGCAACTTGGGCACTCTTCGCCCGGGCGGAGGCAGAGAATTTGTTGGCGAATGGAAGCGGCATTCCCCACCGGTCACCGTCGAGGCCAAGTCGAACCAGGTCTCTGCCGCTAATTGAGACGCTCGATTCGAAGTGATGGCGCTGCGGAAGATACCCAATCAGGGGTCGAGCTTCCTCCGGGCTACCACCGAAGACCGACACACTTCCTTCAGACAGGTGCTGAAGGCCAAGGATGGTCTTCATGAGCGTTGACTTTCCGACACCGTTCGGGCCGAGGATGGCAACAAATGAGCCGGTCGGAATGGTGAGATTGACGTGGCGGAACAGCGTCCTTTGACCAAGGGTGACCGAGGCATCGCTCCAGTGGAGCGCAGGGTGATCTGGCGTCATGACAAGGTTCCCTTCAGCGCAGCAAGAAGGCTAGAGAGTTGCCGTGTTTGCCACATGGCGAATGACTCGTTGCGCGGCGGCGTCTCCGTCCATTGCACAACTGGAATCTGTGAGGCCCGCGCGAGGTTCAACTGTGCCTTGACGAGCGGCGTGGTGTTCTGTGGGTTGTAGAGGTACACGGCGGCTTTGTGCTGGGTGAGTTGCTCGGTGCTCATGGTGACGTCAACGGCAGTTGGCTCTCCACCTTCGCTCACCGAACGGAGCAGTCGACGTGGCGTGATGAGGTGAAGGTGAAGAGCTGTCGTCATGGGGATCACGATGGACTCCGAGGCGGCAACAGGGGTTCCACCGAACTCCCGTTGAATCTGTGCGATCCGCAGGTTGTAGGTCCGAAGACTCACCTGAAGAAAGTGGTCACCACCGCGGACGAGTGCCGAGCGAAATGCTTGAGAGCGCCCGTTCCCGAGAATGGCCACCAGACCATGAACAACCCGACGAAGGTCACTTGGGGAGTACCAGCGATGCGGATTGGATCCGTCGCTCAGACCGAGGAAGGTTCCGACACTGAACAATGGAGCAGTCGAACCTGCCGCTCCGTGGAGTTGCTCTGCCCAAGGGTC
>CAIXCS010000162.1 GCA_903918025.1 uncultured Actinomycetes bacterium | reverse complement strand
ATTCGCCATCGACGAGAAGCCGTCCTGCGCTGACCTTCTCCAAGTGATTGATGCAACGAAGAAACGTTGACTTCCCTGAACCCGAGGGGCCAAGCAGGCAGGCGACTTCCCCGGGCTTCACCTCGAGATCAATGCCCTTCAACACCTTCAAGTGTCCAAAGGACTTCTCGACACCACTCGCTTCAACCATGAGACGACTCGTCATGGTCGCTCCAGTGGTTGGGCCTCAACATGCGGTGATCGACCAAAACTCCGCTTGAGGGTCGCGGAAAACGTGTTGTTCGTTGTTCTCGATGCGTCAACACCCCGGCCGTAGTGGCGCTCAATGTAGAACTGGCCCACCGAGAGCACCGACGTCATCGTGAGATACCAGAGGCAGCCAGTAATGAGCAGTGGAGGAACGAGGTAGTTGAGGTTATAGATGTCCTGAATTGAGCGGTAGAGCTCGCCCCCTCCCCCAAGAGCAGCTCCAACGAGCGAGGTCGTCTTCAGCATGGAGATGGTCTCGTTACCCGTCGGTGGGACGATGACCCTCATGGCTTGCGGCAGAACGATTCGACGAAGTGACTGCGCCCTCCGCATGCCAAGTGCCTGAGCTGCCTCAAGCTGTCCAGCATCGACCGCAATGATCCCGGCGCGAACGATTTCGGCCATGTAGGCGGCTTCATTGAGCGCCAATCCGACGACGGCGACAAGAAACAAGTTGGTGACATAGTCATTCGTCGTGAACGTCACAAAACTCGGGCCAAATGGCACCCCAATCGACAGTGTTGGATAGAGCCAGGCGAGATTTGCCCAGAAGATCAACTGCACATACACCGGCGTGCCTCGGAAGAACCACAGATACACCCAGGACACATAACGAAGTTGTCGATTACCCGACAGGCGCATGGTTGCGAGCACCACACCAAACACCACACCAATAGCCATCGCTGCTGCAGTCAATTCGAGCGTCACGAGCGCTCCATGCATGACGCTCGAGGTGAAGAGGTACCTCCCAACCGTCGACCATTGGAATCGTTGATCATTGGCCACACCGTTTCGACTCACATGAGACAACAGCGTGTGGATGAGCATGGCAACGAGCACCGTGAGCACCGCAGCGGAAAACCAGCGGCCGTAGTGGCGCAGCGGAACCGTTTCAAGTGGTTCAGATGAAGAGATGACCGACCCTTGGGGGTCGGTCGTCTCCTCTGCGGGCTTCATGATGCTGGACGTCTCTTTACGGTCGTCGTCCACGCTACCGAGAACTAGGAGATTGCCTTGTTCTCTGTAATTGCAGTGGAGCCACTGGTCTGGCCCCAGAACTTCAGGATCGCTGCGTACTGACCGTGGGTGTAGAGGTATTTGGTCGCATCAAGAATTGCTTTGTCGAGTCCTTTGTAGGTCCTTCCAATAGCGAATCCATACGGTGCTGCAGCGAAGGCCTTGCCGGTATTGACAAAAACACCCTTCGACGTCGAGACGACGTAGCCAGCGATCGGCTGGTCGAGGAATCCAACGTCGGCCTGACCAGAAGAGACCGCCAAGTTGGCAGCTGATTGGTCGTTGTAGGAGCGCACGGTAACCTTGGCTTTGTGTGCCTTGGAACATGCCGAACTAGCTGACGTGGCATCGGCCTCTTCAGTCGTACCTGACTCGACCGCGACCTTGAGTCCACACATCTGCGTGAGACCGCTTCCCGTCATGGCCTTGTGGCCCTTCTTCATGTAGAAACTCTCGCCCGCCAAGAAGTAGTCGACGAAGTTGACGGTCTTCTCGCGTGCTTTGGTGTCGGTGAACGAGGAAGCGCCGATGTCGTAGGTGTTCGACTGAACCTTGGTGATAATGCCGTCGAAGGTCTCGTTGGAAATCCGAAGCTTCAGGCCGAGCACCTGGGCAACCGCCTTCATGAGGTCAGCATCGACGCCAACAACCGTGGTGTTGTTTGCTGCCAAGTACTCCATCGGCGCATAGGTCGCGTCCGAAGCGACTCGAAGAACACCGGAAGTCTTGAGATGGGACGGAAGTTCCTTGGCGATCGCCGCCTGCTTCACAATGGTGCCCCACGTTGCATGATTCGGCGTAGCACCGGCGGGTGCACTTGCGACCAGCGTGATGGGAAGGACTGACGCTGCTGTTGCAGCGAATACCTTGGCAACGGACCGACGCATTGGCTACTCCCTTGGGTTGTGGATGGCAAAGTCTCCCACAACTACCAGAGGAGTCGCCAGCACTGCGCTGAGAGATTCGCTGCGTTGCGTTACTCGATGTGCTGACCCTTGAGAAGCCCCGCGAGGACTACTGCACCGACAAGTGCGACGCCGGCGGCGGTGAAGCAAGCAACGTGCAATCCATCCATGAAGGCATTCGAAACCGATGCCACGGTGGAGCTGCCGAGATGCTTCGCCACCCCAAGTGCCACGGCAACGGAATCTGAAGCTGATGCGGCTGCTTTCGGGGGCAAACCGCCAGCAGTAAGCGCACTCGCGGCCTTCGTCGAGAACGATGAGGCGAAGACTGAGCCAAGGACGGCGACCCCAAGTGTTCCCCCGACCTCTCTCGTGGTGTTGGAAACCGCAGCCCCTGCGCCAACTTGTTCCGGCGCAAGCGAGCTCATCACCCCTTCTGTTGATGGAGCAGTCACCAGGCCAAGTCCAGCAGCCATCAATGCCATCGATCCAACAATGGTCCACCAGTAGGGCACATCAATTGGCGAGACGGCCATCACGGTCAGTCCAAGCGCAAAGAGCACCAACCCGCCGCTGACCACCCAACGAGCGCCGAGCTTCAAGGCAACGATGGCCCCAATTGGCGTCACAATGGCGGTCGTGATGGCGAAGGGAAGCGTGTGGACGCCCGCCGAGAGCGCCGAGTAGCCACGGATGAGTTGGAAGTATTCCGTCACGAGGAAGATGAAGCCAAAGAGGCAGAAAAAGCCGACTGAGACTGAGATGGCGCCGGCACTGAACCTCCTGATGCGAAAGACCCGCACATCGAGCAGCGGTGCCTCCGTTCGAAGCTCAAGGAACGCAAACCCAATCAGCAAGACCAAGGACAGAGCAAGGCCAGAAATGGTCTTCCATGAGCTCCATCCCCAAGACGGACCCTCAATGATTGAAAAGACGAGCGCTGTCAACCCAACAGCCGAAACAAGGAGGCCCGAGAGGTCAAACCGCTTCCCAGTGTGGGCCGAGGAGTTGGGGAGGAGACGCATCCCGAGCAGCAGCGTCACGAGTCCAATCGGCAAATTCACCAGGAACACCGAGCCATACCAGTAGTGCTGGAGGAGCAGCCCGCCAACGATTGGACCGAAGGCAACCGAAGCTCCTGAGGTGGCGCTCCAGACCCCAATCGCCTTTGCGCGCTCGGAAGGGTCGGTGAAGACATTGGTGAGAATGGCAAGCGTCGCAGGGAAGATGAACGCTGCAGACACGCCCATCGCCGCGCGAGCTGCAATCAACTCTCCAGTCGAGGTCGCAAATGCAGCCCAGACTGACGTTGAAATGAACGCAACCAACCCAAATTGCATCACGGGCTTTCGGCCGAGACGATCGGCTAGCCCACCGCCCACGAGCAAGAGCCCTGCGAACGGAAGGCTGTAGCCATCGACAATCCATTGGAGACCTGAGTTCGAACTCCCAAGATCTCTTGCAAACGAAGGGAGAGCGACATTCACAATGGTGTTATCGACCACCACCATGAAGACCGAGAGGCAGAGAACTCCCAGAATCTGCCAACGTCGTTTCGCCGTGTGAACAAGTGACGTCATCGTCATCGTGAGTCCTCCAAGAAGTTGATGGAGCCACTATAGCACTATGTTCTATTCATTAGTACGTTGTTCTATTAGGCTTGTCCCATGCATGCGGCACGCCACAGAACTCCAAGCACTGATGTTGCCTCAGCCATCCTTGATGCAGCCGCCAATCTTCTTGCCATTGACGGTCCGGCCGCACTCACGGTTCGACGGATTGCAGAGGCGGCATCGGTTGCGCCAATGAGCGTCTACAACCACTTTGGCGACAAGGCAGGAGTGATTGATCATCTCTATCAACGTGGCTTCATCAAACTGGCTGGGGAGTTTGCGTTAGCCATAGGCCTCGAGAATTCTTGGGAAGACCTGCGAGCCACAGGTCGTGCCTACCGTGCATTTGCCCTCGCTCATGTCGCTGAGTTTTCCATCATGTTCCAAGAAGTCATCGTCGGCTTCACGCCGACAGAACCGACGATGGCGGCTGCGACAAAAACCTTTGACAGCCTTGTCCATGTGGTCAAGCGATGTATGGAAGATGGCTTCTTGGACCGAGGCGATTCGGTCGAGCGAGCACAGCAGATTTGGGCAACGATCCATGGCTATGTGCTGCTTGAACGCAATGGTTGGGGGCTTGTCGGCGCCGACCAAGGCGATGAAGGATTTGAGCGCTACATCGACCAACTGGGCCTGGGTCTCATTCCAAGATCAGCTCTGTTGGAATAACTCGGGCCAACGACCTTCACGCTCTGGACCGAGGAGCATGTGGGTATAGATGCCGCCGAGGTGGTTTGACCGCCACTGCAGCAACTCCCGCGCGAGTTGCAACTCAATCATGGGGTCTTTGACCGTTGTCCGCCAGGTTGGATCAGTATTCAGATCAAAGAGCAGCGTCTCGCCATCTCCAAAGACCACGTAGGCGTGAGTCGACGTCCGGTGCACGACGAGGTTGCACCATTCCATCCTGACGTCAATCGGACCTCCGACGCGGTGAGCTCCAAGGAGGAGATACCGCCAGTCCCACTCGTAGTGGGCCGCCGTCCTCCACGATCGAGGGACCACTCCTTCGAGAAAGGGGAGGAGGGAACTTCCATCACACTGCACCGACGGATCCAAATGGAGAAGGTCGAGGATTGTCGGGAAAATGTCCACGTTCTCCGTGAATGCATCCACCGTCTTGCCATGGAGGTCCATTCGATTCGGGTCACTGATGATGCAAGGAATTCGGTAACTCTGCTCGAAGAAGCCCAACTTCTCGAGCAGTCCATGGTCGCCCAACTGCTCCCCATGATCTGACGACAAGATAATCACCGTGTCGTCAAGAATCTCAAGTTCTTGAAGACGATCGAGAATTCGTCCGATTTGCGCATCGACCTCGCTCACCATGCCGAAGTACTGGCGGATGAGCGCTTCCATTGCGGCTGGGTCAGTAGGCGCAGCAATGCCCGGGATGGTCAGGGCTATTTGGTGGAGTCCATGGAGATCAGTCCCGACAGGAATGGGCTGGTCGATCGAGCACTTCTCGTACCTCGTCGAATACTCCCCTGCTGCTGCATAGGGAGGATGCGGTCGGATGTAGCTGGCGTGAGCAAACCAGGGCTGTTCCGATGCGGTAATCCACTCCAAGAGACCAGTGGTGAGATAGGCGGATACCGAGTGCTCAGCCGGCCGCAAGGATTCGGTTTCGAGCCCTTGATAGCCCGAGGTGACCTCATATCCAAGAGCATGCAGGTAGTCGACCCAACCTTCCTGCCGGCCATCGAGAGGCAGGAGCGCCGTGAAGCCGGGAAGCACACCTTCATAGGTCGAAAGTCGCTGGTCGTCGACCGACATTGCCGTCGCGGGATCAATTCCTTGGTCGGTGTAACCGAACAACACCGGGTCATACCCAGCCCGGATCGCAGCCCTCGCAACATTGTCGAACCGATCCTCCAACGGTGTGCCATTGGCGACCACACGGTGATTCATTTGGTACATCCCCGTGTAGAGCGATGCTCGTCCCGGAGCGCACGGTGCCGCCTGGCTGTAGTGATTTTCAAACCGAACGCCGCGAGCAGCGAGTCGATCAAGATTCGGTGTCTTGACGACAGGATGTCCCGCGATTGAGAGGCAGTCCGCTCGAAACTGATCGAGCGTGATCAGAAGGAAGTTCACGTCCCCAGTCTCTCAGACCATTTGGGACCCTTCAGTTGACACCACCGAACACGCACCTGTTGTCCGAGGTGGCACGATGGAAGGATGCTCAACTTTGAGACCACCGTTGTCCGACTTTCCACCGACCAAGGCGAGGGCCCGGTGGCCGAGGATTGGCTCGAGGAGGTGGCCGTCCAGTCTGTCGGAATCGTCGTCCATGACTACCTAGACACACCAGGTCGGACCTTCAAAATTGTCCTTCGGAGCCTCGTCGACTTTCCTATTCGACTGAATCGAGTTACTGCCACCTTTGCGGGAGCGATGCAGACCGTGCTTGAGCATGGATGGCAATCATGGTCAACCGTTCGGAGCGCAAGGCCTAGTGATGTTCGCCCTGAGCGAAGCGAGGCGCCACGTTGGTTCCGTGGCGAGATGCTCGCCGACCGGGACAGCGCCGGTGAGGTAGTTACCGTTGACACCTTTTGCCTCACGGACACCTATGTGATCGGAGCGCTAACCGCCGCAACCTGTTTGCTCACCTTTGTTGTCAACGAAGAGGCCATTGATGTCCATTACCTTCTTGACGATCTCATCCTTGAGCCAGGAACCGAACTTGAACTCGACACGCTCTGGTACCGAGATGGGCCAGCGGGACCCAACTTCTCCACGTATGCCGAGAAGGCTGGAGTCGCGAGCGGCGGGCGTATTGACCGCGGTGCCCCAACGGGTTGGTGCAGTTGGTACCAGTACTTTACGAACGTCACGTCACGAGACATCGAGGAAAACGGGGAACGTGCTGCGGCACACGGGCTAGGCCTTGTGCAAATTGACGATGGGTGGCAGGCAGAAATTGGTGATTGGTCATCAACGTCCCCCAGGTTCGGAACCCCGATTGGAGAACTGGCGAAGCGCATCGTCGACGACGGCGGCGTTGCCGGGCTCTGGAGTGCTCCATTTCTCGCAATTGAGGGTGGAAGGCTCGCAACAGAACATCCAGAGTGGCTGGTCCAAAACGATCGTGGACTTCCAGCAACTGCGCTGTTCCATGAGGTCTGGGGCGGAAAGGTGTTCGCCCTCGACACCACGCAGGACGACGTACTTGCCCACCTCGTCGAGACCTACCGACAGCTTTCGCAACAAGGTTTCGAGTACCACAAGGTGGACTTCCTCTTCGCAGCAGGAATTCCTGGAGTTCGAGCCGGAGACGGACTCTTCACTCGGGCGATGGCACTTCAAAAGGGCCTTCAAGCACTTCGACAGGGAATTGGCGAAGATGCCTATCTGCTTGGCTGTGGCGGGCCACTGCTCTCCGTCGTTGGCATTGTCGACGCGATGCGAGTCTCAGAAGACGTTGCACCGTTCTACGAGCCGAAGCTCT
>CAIXCS010000161.1 GCA_903918025.1 uncultured Actinomycetes bacterium | reverse complement strand
TGCTCCGGCTGGAGGAACGACCACAAACGAAGCAGTTGCTCCGGTCTCAGCAACTGCTTCTGCCATGTTGGCGTAGATCGGAATGCCGTCCACGTCCGTTCCGGCCTTTGACGGTGAGGTACCTGCAACAACCTTGGTGCCGTAGTCACGGTTCCGAAGACCGTGGAAGCGCCCCTGGCCACCCGTCAATCCCTGAACGATGACCTTGGTGTTCTCGTCGACGAAAATACTCATTGCTTCTCCTACTTTCCTGCGAGCTCAACGGCTCGACGAGCGGCGTCGAGCATGGTTGGCTCGGCGATGAGGCGGTCACTGAGATGTGGCTGCAAGAGCGCACGGCCCTCGGCAGCATTGGTTCCATCGAGACGAAGCACGATTGGAGCATTGATCGAGACCCGGTTGAGGGCTTCCAAGATGCCGTTTGCCACGTCATCAACCTTGGTGATTCCACCGAAGATGTTGACGAAGATTGCCTTCACCTTGGGGTCCGAGTTGATGACTTCAAGCGCCGCAGCCATAACGTCGGGGCTTGCGCCGCCGCCGATGTCGAGGAAGTTGGCGGCCGAGCCCCCAACTTGGTTCACGACATCAAGTGTTGACATCGCAAGGCCTGCGCCATTGGCAATGATGCCGACAGTGCCATCAAGACCGATGTAGTTGAGGCCCTTTTCTTTGGCCATTTGCTCACGAACGTCTTCGGTTTCTCCCCAGGCGAAGTCCGCCCATTCAGGGTGACGGTACGAAGCATTGTCGTCAAGCGTGACCTTGGCGTCGAGGGCGTGCACCTTGCCGTCGGTCGTCAGGATGAGGGGGTTGATCTCCGCGAGGTCGCAGTCGCCTTCGACATAACAGGTGTACAGCTTGACGAGAAGTTCGGCCGCCTGTGCACGAGCAGGCTCGTCAAGGTCAGCGGCGGCGACCCAAGCGGTCGCCATCTCTGGAGTCAGTCCAATAATTGGATCAATGGACAACTTGGCAATCGCGTCGGGGTTTTCTTCGGCGACGACTTCGATCTCAACACCGCCCTCTTTGGAGAGCATGCCGAGGTGGCACTTGTTGGGGCGGTCAAGCGTGAAGCTTGCGTAGTACTCCTTTTCAATGTCGGAGGAGTGCTCGACCCAAAGACGATGCACAACATGGCCCTTGATGTCCATACCAAGAATGTTTCCTGCGTGGAGGCGAACTTCCTCGGCGTTGTTTGCCAGCTTGATGCCACCAGCCTTGCCGCGACCGCCGACTTTGACCTGTGCCTTGATGACCACGGGGTAGACCGCGGCGTCTGCCTGGACGACTGCTTCTTCAACCGTGTCGGCAACACCACCGGCTGAGACCGAAATACCGAACCGGGCAAAGTACTGCTTACCCTGATATTCGAAGAGATCCATGAACTGCGCTCCTTCACTTGCCTAGTTGCTCGGGCTTTGCGCGACGCGCTGAACCTCGAGGTTGGTGGAACAGAACTACTGATGATGAACTTCTCAGCCCGCGAGCTCCGCCTCTCGGGCGTCCAGTGCCGCCTCGAGCCACGTCCCAATTGAAGGAAGCGGAGCGCCCGGGGTGAACACTTCGGCGACGCCAGCGGCCTTGAGAATGGGAATATCAGCCTCCGGAATAATTCCCCCAACCATGACGACAACATCGCCTCGTCCTGCCTCGCGGAGAAGATCCATAATCCGAGGGACGAGCGTCATGTGAGAACCAGAGAGTATTGACAAACCAACGGCGTCGGCATCTTCTTGCACGGTCGCAACAACAACCTGCTCAGGTGTCTGGTGGAGACCTGTGTAGACCACTTCGAATCCATCATCACGCAATGCCCGCGCGATCACCTTGGCCCCGCGATCATGACCATCAAGGCCAGGTTTCGCGACGATCACTCGATAGGTTCGCTGCACGCAGGACATGATACGCGTTCTCTGGCGCCTCCTCGTCGGGCCAACGAGAAAACGCCACAGCGGCCACTGCTAGCCTCAGATCCGTGGAGCACCTCGACGTCCCCCAAGGTGACGGTTCGGTTGAAGTTGTTCCTCCCACCCATCACACCGGCCCGCTTCTCGGGCTCTTCGAGGCTTTGCGCCCCCGACAGTGGGTGAAGAACGTCCTCGTTGGCGCTGCTCCAGCTGCCGCTGGTGTCGCCTTTCATCGCAATATCTTCGAAAAGACGGCGCTGACCTTTGTGGCGTTCTGTTTTGTCGCGTCAGCGACCTATCTCCTCAATGACTCTCTTGATGCTCCTGCAGACAGGCTCCATCCAACCAAGCGCAATCGCCCGATCGCCAGAGGGGACGTTGCCATTCCAGTAGCGCTCACCCTGAGCGTGGTCCTTGCCCTGGCCGGGATACTCCTCGGTTGGCTGACGTGCACACCCAAATTGGGCATTGTCCTCACCGCATACGTCGTGATCAACATTGGCTATTGCCTTGGGCTCAAACGGGTTCCGGTCATAGAACTCGGATGCGTTGCTTCGGGATTTATTCTTCGTGCGGCGGCTGGCGGTGCTGCGACAAACCTGCCGCTGTCGAAGTGGTTCGTCGTGGTGGTGAGTTTCGGTGCGCTGTTCATCGTCACCGGCAAGCGGATGAGTGAGTTCCAAGCTCTCGGCGTCAAGCGCGGTTCCACGAGAAAAGTCCTGAGCGACTACACGGCATCGTTTCTAGAAGCGGTGCTCACGCTCTCAGCCGGTATCTCCATTACGACCTACTGTCTCTGGACCTTTGACCAGGCACAACCTCATGGATCAGTGAATCCTCGTTTTGGCCTCCTTGAGCTGACAACGGTCCCCGTGGTTCTCGGCGTCCTTCACGTCTTGCGCCTCATGGACGCCGGGAAGGGCGGCAGCCCAGAAGATCTTGTCTATGACGACCGCCTGTTGCAGGCGCTCGGACTTGTCTTCGTCGTCCTCTTCGCTCTAGGTCTCTATGTCTGAGCCAACGCGAGAACGACTCGCAGGATGGGGACGGACCGCACCAACCTCAGCGATGGTCCTCCACCCGTCGTCGGCGAGTGACCTCGAGGAGGCATTCTCGAGCCCTGAGGCCAAACGAGGTGGCGTTATCCCGAGAGGGCTTGGACGGAGTTACGGAGATCCGGCACAAGTTTCGGGTGGGCTGGTGCTCATCAACGATGCCCTGAACGAGTGTTCAGAAATCCATCCAATAACCGGAGAGGTCACGGTTGGTTCTGGAGTGTCGATTGACACCCTGCTGGCATCATCCATCCCTCAAGGGTTCTTTGTTCCGGTGACGCCAGGAACTCGACAAGTCACCATCGGCGGAGCGATTGCCGCCGACATCCATGGCAAGAACCACCATGTCGACGGAAGTTTTATGGCTCACGTCACGTCGATGGATCTCATGACGCCTACGGGCCTCAAACAGGTCTCTCCAACGAACGATCCAGAACTCTTTTGGGCCACAGCTGGCGGAATGGGGCTGACTGGCGTCATTCTTCGGGCCACATTGACCATGCTCAAAATCCCATCGGCCTACGTCGCCGTCGATACGACTCGTCACCGAAATCTCGATGAGGTCATGAACGAAATGGTGACCGGGGACGATCGCTACCGGTATTCCGTTGCTTGGGTCGATTGCATGACGAGCGGTGAACGAATGGGCAGAGCAGTGCTCACTCGAGGCGACCATGCTGCCGAGGATCTTGTTGGAGGACGACCTGGTCCCGATCAAGCAATCCCAAGTGCTCCTCGACTCGGAGTTCCCTTTGAAGCACCTTCTGGGCTGCTCAACCGCCTCTCCATCACTGCGTTCAATGAGGCGTGGTTCAGAGCGGCGCCAAAGAACAAGATCGGCGGAATTGAATCGATCTCGACGTTCTTCCACCCGCTCGATGGTGTGTCGAATTGGAATCGGCTCTATGGCAGCCGCGGATTTGTTCAGTACCAGTTCGCCGTCCCAGACACCGCTGGAGAAACGGTTCGAATTGCGATTGAACGGTTGAGCGCGTCAAAGGTTCCGAGTTTTCTGGCGGTCCTCAAGCGCTTTGGGAAAGGCACTCCGGGTCCATTGTCGTTTCCAACGCCAGGTTGGACCTTGGCCCTCGATCTACCAATCGGCCCACCGGCACTTCCAAAGGTACTGAATGAACTCGACCAACTCGTGGCTGAAGCTGGCGGAAGGATCTACCTGGCGAAGGACGCTCGGCTCAATCCAATTCACGTTGAAACCATGTACCCACGAATTGGTGAATTCCGAGCAGTGCTCGACAGGGTGGATCCCGGTGGCCTGATGACCTCAGACCTTGCACGTCGACTCAACTTGAGAGGGAACAACTAATGCGCGATGCGTTTGGCCAACCGCAAACAGCAATCTGCTTCGGTGGAACGTCGGAGATCGCAACGGCGATCCTGATGCGTCTTGCGAATGAACGACTGACTGATGTAGTGCTGGTCGGCCGCGACGCAGTTGGACTTGAGGCCACTGCGGACCTGCTTCGCACCGCCGGCGTGACGCGCACCGCCATCATTACGGCCGATGCGTCGGACCCAGCAAGTGCAGGTCCAGCAGTCAAGCAGGCCTTCGCAGCCACCAATCAACCAGTCGACCTCATCCTCATGGCCGTGGGGATGCTCGGCGACCAGACCCTTGATGACGACAGTGCCGAGCGGACCGCCACCATGATGACGGTCAACCTCACCTGGCCTGCAGCAGTGCTCGCTCAAGTCAGAGGCCGAATGGTCACTCAGGGGATGGGAAAGATTTTGGTCTTGTCCTCTGTGGCGGCGATCAGGACCCGAAAGGCCAACTACACCTATGGCGCCGGGAAAATGGGCCTTGATGGTTTTGCCCTTGGATTAGCCGACTCGGTTCGAGGAACTGGCGTGTCGGTGCAGATCGCTCGGCCCGGTTTCGTGACGTCACGAATGACGGCTCATCTGAAGCCAATCCCCTTCTCAACAACTCCCGACGTCGCAGCGGAGAAGATCGTGGCTGGACTTTCTGGGGAGGCAACGGTGCTTTGGAGCCCGGGAATTCTCCGAGTGGTCTTCGCCATCTTCCGGATCGTCCCACCGATGCTCTGGCGGAAAATGCCTGCTTAGCCCTGAGGGGTGGTTGTCGTCGGTGTCACCGGCACGAAGGACCGTGCCTGCATCACGATGAAGTCCCGATTGAACCACGTCGTGAAGTAGCGCGCCGGGCTCGACACCATCGTTGAGAGCAGTTTTGTCCCGTCGGCGCCATTGGCGGCTCCTGACAACGGGTAGCTATAGCTCGAGTACTGGACCCAGTCGGTATTGATATCGAGTTCCATTGCTCGAATAGCTCCTGCCCGAACGAGAAGGTCAGCCAACGAGACAATGGACAAATTGGGTCCGCCGACGTAGACAAGTGCACCATCGGCAGTGACGCCATAGCCCGAACGCCAGACATAGACACCGCCACCAAGGGTCTTACCCCACGCCGCACTATTGGCTGCCGAAAGACCGGGCACAGGCTTGCCCCCATCCACAATGAGATCAAGATTCTGACGCACGGCTTCGACTTGATTGGTCATCTTGAGGTCTCGGCCCCATGCACCAATGGTCGAACTGCCGTCTTTGTAGATCACGTAGGAAGCAGCACCATTCCTTAGTGGGACAATCACCTTCCCGTCAGTGAAGTACCCACCATTGGCATCGCCCATTCTGAAACCCGCGTTGAAGGCTGCAATGGTTGTCTTTGCGGCAAGCGGCGTGAT
>CAIXCS010000160.1 GCA_903918025.1 uncultured Actinomycetes bacterium | reverse complement strand
GGGTCTCTTTCGATCATTGACTACAAGACGGGAAAGCCACCGAGAGCTGGTTACGAAGACAAAGAATTCAAAGCCATGCGAACCTATGCACTGCTCCTACGCGAGCACCTCGGCAAAACGCCCGTGAGTCTCAATCTGTACTACCTGCGTGATGGCCTTCGCCTAACCCAGCCTTGTGATGACCGCGTGGTCGATGCGGCTCTTCGGCGGACCGAAGCATTGTGGTCGACCATTGCGAACAGTTGTGAGCAGGAGCGCTTTCAAACCAAACCTGGACCGCTCTGCGGTTGGTGTGCTTTCCAGCCGTTTTGCCCAGGAGACGCGCCAATCGAATTGCTCCATACGAGGAACCGCAGGAGCTAGCGGAGCACGAGACGGCTTCCGGGGTCACCTCATAGGCTTTCAGTCAACACACAGACTTGATCTCTGAGGCCTGTTCAGCCTTACTCTACGGTGAGGACGTTCTCAAACAAGGAGCAAATGATGCCTCGTTCATCTCATTCACGCAGTTGGCGCCTCCTCGCGGGGGCTTCGAGTTTTGCCGTGTTGTCAGCCATTGGGATGTCCCACGCGGCTGTTGCGGGCGCGGCGTCTGGCAAGGCTCCGACCGCTGACGGCTACAAGTGCACGATCGTTGGAACGCCAGGGAATGACACGCTGACGGCAAAACACGCCGGCGACGTTCTCTGTGGTCTTGCCGGCAACGACACACTGAGTGCTGGAGGTTTTAGCAAGGTGGTACTCATTGGCGGAACCGGCGATGACCGATTGACCGCAGGCGCTCGAACTGGACATCTCCAGCGGGCAGCCGCACCTGCCGCTGGCGATACCCTCCTCGGCGACGATGGCAATGATGTGTTGATCGGATCCTCGGGCAATGACACCCTGAATGGCGGAACCGGCGATGACACGCTGACTGGTGGAACAGGCAATGACGCGCTCTCGGGAGGCGACGGCAACGACACCATCAACGGCGGCAACGGCAATGACCTCCTTGACGGCGGAGCCGGTACCGATACCCTCAATGGCGATGCGCAGAATGACACGTTGAACGGTGGTCCTGGGAATGACATCCTCAATGGAGGAACAGGCGATGACACCCTCAACGCGGGAACAGGCGATGACACCCTCAATGGTGATGACGGCAATGACACGTTGGTCGCTGGAAGCGGAAACGACACGCTCAATGGCGGCAACGGCAATGATCACCTCCGCGCCGGTTCAGGAGGCTCCAACCACCTCAATGGTGGGGCTGGCAGCGACAACATCGACTGTGGGACGAGCGCAAGCCCAGTGACCGTTGTCTCTGACAGTGGAGACCATGAGAACTCGAATTGTCAGAGTGGGAATGTGCACAAGGCGACCATGGAATGGCAGGGCAACGTCACCGCACTTGATGCGACGACGATGACGGTGACCTTGACGGAGTCCAATGACACGTCATCTACTTGGCTCCATGCGAATGGCGACTTGACGTCAGTCGTCTTCAACATCGCGACCGCAACGATCCAACACAGTGGCAAAGGAACGCTGGCAGTCGGCGACGAAGTCGAGATCACGTCCAATGCCCCTGACTCCGGAATCATTGTGACCGCACTCACGGTTCGCGGACACTCGAATCACTAGTGACAGGTCCACTGGGGCGCCCGCAGGGCGCTCCCGTGGCACTGCGCGGAATACTGCGCAGGCATTGGAGTTCACTCTTGCGTGACTACACCTCCATTTGGACTCAACTTTGACTACCGGTGCCCCTTTGCCCGCATCATCCACGAACACGTCGTGGTCGCTCAGAGGGCTGGCGCAGGCTTCGACATCACCTTCGAGCCTTTTACGCTGAGCCAGGGACATGTTGCCCCGGGGAATCCTCCAGCTTGGGAAGACCCAGCGTATGACGCAGACCTCCTCGCTCTCGAAGTTGGCCTTGCGGTTCGTGACCTCGCTCCCGACCAGTTTCTGGACGTTCATCTCGCGTTGTTCACCGCTCGCCACGATGAAGGCGTGACGCTTCGCACCCGTGCACAAGTAACCGCAGTCCTGGAGCGGTTTGGCGTCGACGCAGACTCAATCTTCGCCTACGTCGATAGGGGCACTCCACGAGCGGAGATCGCTCAAACGTGGACCCGCCGTGCTGGAGCCGACCAAGTCTTCGGCGTCCCCACCTTCTTCGTCAACGATCAAGCAGTGTTCGTTCGGTATATGGAACGACCGACTGACAACCCACAGGAATCAATTGACCTCATTATGCGATTGGTCGATCTCATGGTCAACCAGAGCCCAATCAACGAGTTCAAACACACGACCCTTCCCCGTTAAGGGTTCTTCACGCAGAACGTGCGATTGATGAGAGCAGTTCGAAGGTTGCTGCCCGCTCGTCAGGCGTTCCAGAAATGGCGGCACTCAACTCAGTTGCCCCTGCAGCTTCGAGGTCAGCCAACTGCTGGCGGATTTGCTCGGCGGAGCCAATGAAGGAAATATCGGCTGCGGTGTCTGCGCCTTCCAAGTCGAGCATTGCCCGGTAGCTCGGAAGATTCGGGTAGATCGAATAGTCCTCATTGATCGCTGCAGCTGCGGCTGCGGGGTCACTGGTGACGCAGACCGGTAAGGCAACGGCGATGCGCGGCGTGGGTCGGCCGGCTGCATCTGCCGCCGCCCGAATGGTGGGTGCAATGTGGGAGCGAATGGTCCCCGTTCCGGTCATCCATGTTGCCGTTCCATCTGCCACGGTGCCCGCCAGCTTCAACATCGCCGGCGCCAGTGCGGCAACGAGGACTGGTGGTGCCTTCACTTCTGGGATGTCAAGCGGTGCCCACGTGACTGCCTTCAGGACTTCGCCGTCGACATTTGCTGTCTCGCCATGGAGCATCGGCATGAGTGCAGCGAGGTATTCCTTCATGTAGCGAGCAGGACGATCGAACGACATCCCCCAACAGTTCTCAACGACGACTTGGTGGCTCAGGCCAATGCCAAGCAAAAGGCGGTTGTTCGCGGCTGACTGGACCGTCAAGGCCTGAGCTGCCATCACTTGAGGGTGTCGAGGGTAGACAGGAACGACCGCAGTCCCGAGTTCAATTCCAGGAACGGCAGCGCCCGCAACTGCCAGCGCTGTGAGTGCATCGTGACCAAAGATTTGACTGGCCCAGGCAGCGTGGAACCCGGCTTCTGCGAGCTTTGCAATCTGTGCGGTGATGCCTTCGACGGTTGTTCCAACATTGATTCCAGCGCCAATACGCATAATGCAGCCTCCTGAGTAGACGTGAGCGACCAGTAGCGTGGGCGCCGTGGATGCTCAGGTTACTTCGAAGACTCATCCGACCGTCGGAATCGTCGGTGGTGGGCAATTGGCGCTCATGCTTTGCGAAGCAGCCAAAGATCTAGGAATCACGACGATCGTGTTGGCCGATCGCCGTGATGACCCTGCGTGTGCGGTGGCCGACTCGTGCCTCATCGGCGCGGCCACTGATCTCGTTGCACTTCAGCACCTCAGTTCACTGGTCGACGTGGTGACCTTTGACCATGAGCAGGTGGACTTAGAGCAACTTCGAAATCTTGTGGCACGTGGCGTCACGCTCTCCCCTGGGCTCCAAACGCTCGAAGCGTCAACGGATAAGGCGACAATGCGAGAGACCTTCCAAGACGCTGGCTTCCCGCTGCCTTCCTTTGTCGTTGTTGACCGAGGTGCCTCGATGGAAGATATTCGGTCGACGGTGCGCTCCTTCGCCGGATCAGTCGGCCTTCCCTTGATCATCAAGCCAGCCCAAGGTGGGTATGACGGCAGAGGTGTGTTCGTTGAGGCCACTGAGGAAGAGGCAATTGACCGGGTGGTCGCGCTTTCAGCGCTTGGGCGAGTCCTCATTGAAGTTGCGCTTGATCTCGAAGCTGAACTTGCCGTCATCGTCGCTCGCAGTGCAGACGGCTCCTCCGTCGTCTATCCGCCGGTCGTGACCACCCAAGTTGATGGCATGTGTCGAGAAGTAGTCGTCCCCGCTCCAATGGACGAGGAACTCCTCAGTGATGCACAACTCCTCGCACTGGACGTCGCAGAGATCCTCCAGGTTGTTGGGGTCTTGGCGGTTGAACTCTTTGTTGTTGATGACCTGTTGGCGATCTGTGAAGTTGCCGCCCGACCACACAATTCGGGTCACTGGACGATTGAAGGAACCTCAGCAAGCCAGTTCGAGAATCACCTTCGGGCGGTAACTGGCCTCCCCCTTGGGGACATTGACGTCGTCGCCCCTGCGGTCGTCATGGTGAATCTCGTTGGCAATGAAGACGGCGATGACCCAGCGGAGTTTCTGAGCGAAGAACCCGCCAGCACAGGGATCCACCTCTACGGAAAGACCGCTCGACCTGGACGGAAACTTGGCCACGTCACGTTGCTTGGGAGTGACGTCGCTACCGTCCGAGATCAAGCCTGGGAGCTCGCTCGACGTCTCCACGGAGCGCTGCCGCCCTCCGATAGCCTCTCGTGATGGAGGTGCACGTGAAATCCAACCCCATCGTTGCCGTTGTCATGGGTTCATCCTCGGACCACAAGGTGATGCAGGCGGCACTTGACGTCCTGTCCGAATTCGACGTGGCGTATGAGGCACATGTGCTGTCGGCCCACCGTCAGCCAAAGGCCATGATCGCGTTCGGTTCTGAAGCGAGGGAGATGGGCTTCCAGGTGATCATCGCCGGAGCCGGTGGAGCTGCACACTTGCCGGGAATGCTGGCGTCAGTGACGACCCTTCCGGTCATTGGCGTGCCCATTTCTGCAACCAAAATGGAGGGCGTTGATGCCTTGCTCTCAATCGTCCAGATGCCAAAAGGCGTCCCCGTGGCGACGGTCGCCATTGACGGAGCAAGAAATGCAGGTTTGCTCGCACTCTCAATTCTGTCCCTGTCCGATACCCGGCTGGCAGGAAAACTCGAAGAGATGAAGGGTGAGCTCGCGGCGGCCGCATCAGCGCAAGACGCGGAACTCTTCTCGTCATGAGCCAAGCAACCGAGGCGCTTGGCCTTGGCGATGACGCCATTGCTCTCCTTGTCACCGGTGATGACCTCGGACTCTGCCATGCAGCGAATACCGCAATCTTCAGTGGACTCCAGCTCGGTGCGCTCTCAAGCGCATCGCTCCTCGTCCCCGCCCCTTGGGCTCGAGAGGCCATTGTTCGCTATCACGGTGAGCCAATAGCGGTAGAGCTTTCGGCAACGGCCGAGCACCTCCTCTACCGCTGGGGACCGATTACCTCGGCTCCAAGTCTTCATGGTGGAGACGGCGGATTCGCCTCGACGGTTGCTGACCTGCTTGACCACGCCGACACCGACGATGTGCGCCGAGAGTTTCGGGCGCAGATTGAGCGGGCGGTCGTGTGGGGTTTTGATGTGTGCGCTCTGGTGGTGCACCAAGATGCCGCACTCCTTCGTCCGGAGTACTTCGACGTGGTCCTTGACCTTGCGGTTGAATTCGACCTTCCGCTTCGGCTGTCAGAACGTTCGGATCATGACCTTGGCTTCCCCGCAACGACACTCGCCGCCGAAGAGGGCATCTGCTCACCAGACCGAATTGTTCGTTGCACTCAAGATGATGATCTCGCCGACCTCATTGCCAGTCTTGAGTTTGGGTTGACCGAACTGATCCTTCGCCCGGCGGAAGACACCGGCGAACTTCGTGCACTCGCTGATGATGCCGGTGCCCGCATTGCGGACTCCGACCGACTGACCCACCTTGCGTCGCTGCAAGGTTTGACCATCGTCTCGTATCGCGATCTGCGAACTGGGCAGCGAGCAGCTCGGGACTAAGCGAGACCTTCGAAGAGGTCACTTGCATCCTGCGGCTCGCCTTCAGGAACCGGCAGGGCAAGTCGGTAGTGCTCAAACGGATAAATCTCCGCTTGGACGTCACTCGGCAGACCAAACCACCACTTTGAGGTGGGGTCAACTTGCGTTGCATGGGCTTTCAGGGCCAACTCACGAATGTGTCCAAATCCGGTGATATCGACCTTGTGCGTTGCATCGTCGACGTGGGCATCAATTCGAGCCAAGAATTCAGCGTCATACGGCGACTCAAGACCGAGCTCTACAAACATCTCGTGCATCTTGCGCACTCGCTCAGCCGGCCAGGTGACGTAGAAGAGTCGGTCCACTTGGTGTGCTGGTCCGGCTGAGGGGAAGGCTCCCGGATCCCCCGACGCCAAGAACGCCGCCATGGAAATGTCGTGGACCTTCAAGTGATCTGGATGCGGATACTGGTCTTGGACGTCCGGATAGGTAATGAGCACCTGTGGTCGCTCTTCTCGAAGGATGGCGACCAACTTCTCGGTGGCCTCCTCAAGTGGCGCTTGATGGAAACTCTCCGGATGGGCATTGGCCTCAGAATCGGCCATCCCTGAGTCGCGGTAGTCGAGGTGGACCACTCGGTCGTAGCCAATGATGGCCGTTGCGGCTTCCAACTCTTGTCGTCGAACGTTCTTGAGGTCAGCTTTGACCGCTTCAGCATCGAGTGCAGGATTGTGCACGTCGCCCTCGGCTCCGTCGGTGCAGCAGACGAGGACCGTCCGGACTCCCTCAGCCCGATATCGGGCAATGGTTCCCGGACCCTTTGATGATTCGTCATCAGGGTGGGCATGGACGGTCACAATGCAGCGGCGCTCGGTCACGACCGGCACGCTAACGGGAACTGCGCGTGCCTCGCTCACCTCTGCCCCTTTCTTACCTTGAGGCCATACAGTGTTGGGAGAGCGAATCGCTCGACGAGGAGGACGGGACATGGCAGGTACGTGGCAACGAGTGAAGTCGGTCTTCCAAGCGAAGACCAATAAGGCGCTCGACCGAGTTGAAGATCCCCGCGAGACCCTCGACCTCTCCTACGAACAGCAATTGGAGAGTCTGACCAAGGTTCGACGCTCCGTGACCGATGTCGCCACGGCGAGAAAGCGAATCGAACTCCAGGCAGAAGGCCTCCAGGGACAGGCCGACAAACTACAGGCACAAGCCAAGGCAGCACTTGAGCAGGGCAATGAACCCCTTGCCCGGGAGGCGCTCTCGAGGCGTGGGGCACTTGCGACGCAACTGGCCGAGCTCGAGACGCAACACACGGGCATTGCTGAGCAAGAGGCCAAGTTGATTTCGACCATGCACACGCTCGAGACCCAAGTCGAGGCATTTCGGACCAAGAAAGAGACACTCAAGGCGACGTACACCGCTGCCGAGGCGCAAACGAAGGTGGGAGAGGCAGTCACCGGTATTTCGAGCTCGATGTCG
>CAIXCS010000159.1 GCA_903918025.1 uncultured Actinomycetes bacterium | reverse complement strand
GGAGCACCTGGAGCACCAGGAGCACCGTTGGCACCGTGCGCACCAGGAGCACCGTTCTCACCATTGGTACCAGGAGCACCTTGAAGACCCTGCGGTCCAGCAGCACCCTGAGCACCGTTCTGGCCGTTCTCACCATTGGTACCAGGAGCACCGTTGGCACCCTGAGCACCGTTCTGGCCGTTAGCTCCCTGTGCGCCAGGAGCGCCGTTCTCACCATTGGTACCAGGAGCACCGTTGGCTCCCTGTGCACCGGTGGCACCCTGCGCGCCAGCCATGCCTTGGGGTCCTTGAGCGCCGGTCGCGCCCTGCGCACCATCCGCGCCCTGAGCGCCGGTGGCGCCCTGAGCACCGTCTGCACCCTGAGGTCCTTGTGCGCCAGTTCCGCCACCGGTCGTGCAGTCATCGGCATCGCTGTGCGTCTCGGTCGCGCCGTCAGGGTCGTTTCCGCAGACTTGGCCACCGTCATCGTCGCTCTTCACGGTCGTCGTGGTGTTTGGGTCGATCGTCGTCGTTGGCTTTGGCTTGTCGTTGTCGCCACCCTTGCCGCCGGTACCCGAAGATGGGCCACTCGGAGGTGACAGTGGGTGACCGGTCCACAAGTGGGCGTTGCCCGAAACCATTGGGGAAGTCGACGCACCGGCAACGACTGGAGCCGCCAAGGTTGCGATACCGACGCTCGTACCAACGGCGAGTGCAGCACTCGCCGCCTGACGACGGAAGTTGCGCTTCGGGGCGGTGTAGCGACCGGGCTTACCGATTGAGCGGTGGTTCACGAGTTCTCCTTTGAGTTCGCACAGCTACGAACATTTAAAGCGTAATGACGAAAGGGGGTTTCGTCAAGAGAGAACGTCCTGTTCTCCTTGATTTCTGTATGAATCCTGAGATCGCTCTCAGCGAGAGAATTCTCCGGGGCACGCTAACCGTGGGGACGCCTCAACTCGCCTGCCTCGACGGCCATGGTTGCACCGGAGTCAAACCACCTGAAGCAAGGTGAAGTGGGGTCGTCAAGTAGGAAGCGGCGGGTCATTCTGGGGAGAGAAGTCTCCCCCTTGGGACCTGGGAATTCGTCAGTAGGCGGGCCTTCGAACGACGAGATGGACGTAAGGTAAACGTAGGGCAAACTTTGTGCGAAACATTGACGGAAAGTCGTCACGGAAGGCCACCTGTGTCCTAGAAACAGGTACGTGCATAATTCCGTAGTACTCGGCCTGGTCATTCTTTTGGCAATCGCCTTTGACTTCACCAACGGTTTTCACGACACCGCGAACTCTGTTGCTCCAACAATTGCGACGAAAGCGCTTCCACCTCGAATCGCCGTTGGGCTTTCGGCCATTCTCAATCTGGTTGGAGCGTTTCTCTCCCTGAAAATCGCCGCAACGATTGCCTCAGGAATCGTGGACCAAACCCACGTCACATTGGCAGTGGTGTTTGCGGGTCTTGCAGGGGCGATCTGTTGGAATCTCACCACTTGGTACTTCACCCTCCCTTCAAGTTCCAGTCACGCGCTCATTGGTGGAGTAATCGGGGCAACGATTGCCAGTGCGGGATCAGCTGGCGTCTTGTGGCACGGAGTTGTTTCGAAAGTTGTTGTTCCTGGGGTCTTAGCTCCTCTCATCGCCCTGGTGCTGGCCGGCATTGCGACCAGAATTTGTCGGGGCCTTCTTGCCGGGACAGGTGTCCAAGAACGAGGAATTGGGCTGCGGATCGCCCAAATTGGCGCTTCTTCCTTGCAATCCATTGCGCATGGCACCAATGACGCGCAGAAGACGATGGGAGTGTTGACGCTTGCACTCATTGCCAATGGCACCATTGCGACGGATTCCACGACACCAAGTTGGGTGGTCATCACGTGTGCAGTGGCCATGGGTCTCGGAACCTTTATCGGGGGATGGCGCATCATCCGCACCATGGGCCACGGTTTCACCGAGCTCGACCCAGTTGCAGGCCTGTCGGCCCAGCTGAGTTCATCGGTCACGATTTTGACCTCGTCACACTTTGGTCTCTCACTTTCAACCACCTATGTCGCTACGGGCTCGGTCATTGGTACGGGAGTGGCAACGAAGGGCCGGGCGGTTCGATGGGGGCTTGCAGGCCGAGCGGGCATCGCCTGGTTGATCACGCTCCCCGTGGCCGGACTGGTTGGTGCCCTTGCCTATGGCGTTGAAGCGTTGCTGGGAGCCACATTCGGGGCAATCGTTCTTGGAAGTGTTGTTGCGCTTTATAGCGGATCGCTCTTTTGGCTCGCAAGCCGCAGTCCGGTGACCTCGAGCAATGTCAATGAACCCTGGTCAACCGAACTTGGACTCGAACAGGTGGAGGCAGGAGCGTGATGATCGCCAAGGTTGCCGCCACTCAAGCGGTGCCAACTCCCTTTGTTGATTGGAACACCCTCGGCAAGGTCATTGGGGTGTCGCTTGCAGCCGGAATCGGACTCATTCTCATTGTGTCGCTGAGCATCATCTCGTATGACTGGGCAAAACGGAGTTCGTCGGGCGTTTCGGTGAGAGTTGCCGGATGGGTGCTCACGGTCGTTTCACTTGCCGGCATCGCCTCAGCGCTGATCTGGGGGCTTCTCACCATTTTGAAGAAGGGTTAACGCTCTGAAGATGGGTGAAGTCGAGAACGCTCGGAGTTCTCAACCCGCTGACTTCCAGGCCATCGTGGTCTTGGACACACCATCGTTCAACGGTACGGACCGTGGCGGGCTCGTTCCGGTGCCAACTGCGAGAGATGAGTTGGAGCCCTACGGAATCGACGCCATCACCACGAGTGAGGCCTGCGAAGGACCGTAAGCAGTCACCGCCCGGATTGAGACCGAATACTTGGTGTTCTTGACTACACCAGGAATCAGGAGGGGACTTGAAGTTGTTCCTTGCGGCCGCGGGATCCATGTGGTGCCGCCGTCAACCGAGAAGTCGTAGGTGAGTACGGGGAGCCCGCCAGTAGCCATTGGTGCTTTGAAGACCACCGCGAGAACCGTCCCCTTCGAAGTGGTCTTGAGGATTGTTGGCGCTCCGGACATCGTTGCCGGCTCGGCAGCGAAGGGCCTGATGCCAGTAGTCGCGGTGTAGTTCCCGGTAACCACGCAACCGAGGGCGTCAATGCAGGAAACAGCGCCAACTGAGGCGCTCGACGCTCTTTTGGCATCGGCGGGCACGGGTAGTTGCGTTGCTCGTTGCGAGACGCCGTTCGTCACTTGGGCAGTGAAGGGAGCAGTGCGCCCCTTCGCATCGATGGAGTATGTGCCAACGAGAAGACAAGAATCGGGGTCAGTGCAAGAAATACCCCCGGCCTCACTCGCCTGAGGAACGTTCCGCGTCGCAACAAATGCTCCAGCAGGAAGCCTCACTCGCTGCGCCATGCCCCAGATCCCGCCTGTTTCGCTGATGACAAAGGGCACGGTGCTGTTGGTCTGCCAAAGGGGCTGTTTCTGCAGGGGGTAGGCACCCGCAGCACTACATTCCCCAGGTGCGGTGCAGTGGACCGCGGTGAGAAGCGTCGTACTCGTCCCAGCGCTCAGATCTGCATCACTCGGGAGCGCTAGTGGTGTCACCGGACCCCAAAGTCCCGCCTGTTGGCTCACGGAAAAGTCCACGAGTCCTCCCACACTTGAATAGGTGCCAACTGCGGTGCACTCGCCTACAGCAGTGCACGAGACACCAAAGATGCCGTTGAAGACGAGGAACCCGGTCACAGCATCGGTAGGCAGAAGGAGCTCATGGATCTCCCAAACGCCATCGGTCTCGGTGGCGATCACTGGTGACGTTGAGAAGGCGGAACTGAGGCCCATGCCGGTTGCTACGCAGTTGGAGAGTGAGGGACAGGATATCGAGGTCAACAACACTGAAGCGAAACCAAGAAGTCCAGGAAGCTGGATGCCTCGAGCCCAGACAAAATTGGTCTCCGTCGCGCTGAATCCACCGGTTCTGTCGGTGCCGACGACGACACAATTTCCGGGGCCAAGGCAATCAACTGCGTAGACAGACGACTTTTGAGAGGTGAGGCCGAGCGGCAATAACAAAAGGTGTGCTGGACTCCAGGTGCCACTGCGCTCCTCGGTGACGTATGCCTGCTCGAGACCTGACTTGGTGGTCACCTTGACGGGGGCGAGGCAGTTGCCCGCACTTGAACATGACAAGACGCTCGTTGATTCTGTTGACGTCTTGGCCATTGCCGAGGGAGCAGGAAGCACCACTGGGGTGGCAAACACCTGAGCTGGAGTAAACACCTGAGCCGAAACAGCGGTGCCCACGCCCACGGTCATCGCTATTCCAACGACCGCAACCACTGTGGTGGCGAAGAACCTTTTCACGACGTAACTCCGAAATTGAATGAGTGAGGGAGCGCTCGGTTGACCTTGCCGGAATTGACGGCACGCCGAGCGCGAAAAACAGGATTCTCCGCTAGGGCGACAACGAAGACGGTGCTCAATCTGTTCTCTACGCCGATCCTACTGCCGCCATCTAGAGATTTTCGAGGAGTGACGCATCCCTCCGGGTTGGAACTATTCCCTGCTCGTACCTGTGGCGGAACGTTGACGTGCAGGTTCGTCATCGTGCTCGCGCAAGATCCGCAAGGTTGCAAACCGTCTTCCAATTTCTGATCGTTGCAAGCTTCAAGACCGAAAGCTTTCGCGGAAGAACCGCCCGCCCCATGCCACTTGGGAGGAAGAGATAGATCTCGTGCTCGTCTGCGTGAAAGGACTCCGGGCTGAAACTCGCAACATCAGGAACGTCCTTGAGGAACTCCCGTTGAGCATCACTCAGAAAAGCAACATGAAGTTGCGTTGGTTCCGATTCAGGAAATGGGTTGCCTTTGACGACTTCATCGAGTGCGGAGCTCGTCCGAATGAAGACGTGAACGTTCAAGCCCGCCTTGTTCGAAAGCACCTGTGAGATTGTTTGAGCGGGAGCATCCATGCCGTTGGGAACAAAGAGCACGTTGCCGCTCTGGAGGTAGGTTTCCACACCTTCGAAGCCTGCGTTCAAGAGCCAAGATCGAAGATCGCTCATCTTGATGGACCCATGGCCACCAACATTGATGCCACGCAAGAGGGCGACACAACGGGCAGGGGCTTGGGACGAATTCGCTTGGTCGCGCTCAAGGTGGCTGGAGAACGTCGAAGGCATCGTAGAACCCTGCCACGAGAGAGCGGCCTCATGGGTCCAAGCACTCAGTTGTTTACAAGAAACGCTCGCAGACACCGAAATCGACCAACGAGCAAATCAGGGTGTCGAACCCGATCAGCCTGTTGGGTAATAGGTGGCGACATTGTCGATTGCTGGATTCACCAGTCCGGCCTTCGGTGTTGAGAATGCATTGAGCAAATTTGCCGTCGCTTGAGTGATCACATCCGACACCCCTGGGTGGATGGCTTGAATCCAACCAATGGTCCCAGCCGAGAACACTCCGGCGCCCGATTGGGCGACGTAGTAGGCCGCGTCGGAATAGGTCCAATTGCCGTCAACGAAGACTGGTGAATGCGCCACAATTTCCAATGGGCGCGGCGTTGGAACACTGAGATTGACGGAATCAAACTCATAGCCAACGGCAAAGGGAATTGACGTTCCCTCAGTTGCCCCAGTTCCGGCGAAGAGGAAGTGCTTCGGATCAGTCACTACCAAACTCGCAAGTTCTGGGTGTGAGTTGTACTGGACGCCTTGAAGTTCGCTTGAAGGACGAGGCACGGGATCGGCCTCCCACAGGGTGGCGACATCAGGATTGTTGATGCCATAGAGCGGATCCGACGATGCAGCAGTGTTATATGACACCATCGTTCTTGCTGGTGCACTCGCTCCGTTCGGCTGTAGTCGAACATGTCGGTAGAGAAGATTTGCACCGAGAAATGCGAGGTTGACACCGCTATCGCGTGCGGAGAACAGGGTGGCCCGCATCTGCGATGTCCAGTATTCGTCGTGTCCCGTAATGAAAATCGACGATGCTCCTGCTACCAATTGTGGATTCGTCTCTAGGTCGATGTCACTGATGTAGTTGACGTCTCGGCCCTGTTGCTCGGCCAACTGAATCAGTGGGTACTCGTTGGTCAACAGTTGAGCAGCCCCACATCCAAGCCCCTGAGGTCGATCGAATGACACTTTGGTGGCGGCAACGGGATCTGCGGTTGGCCCGTTGTAGAGGCTGTAACCACCCCACGTGTTGTAAGCAGCATCATTTAGATCACTCGTGACGATGACGTCCTTGCCAACGCTTGAAGCCTGTGACACCACAAGTGGGACGTAGCTATTGGTCTTGTTCGATCCCCACAGACGAAGGAGGTAGACGCCTGGTGGCCAATCGGACGTTGAGATCGTCAACGACGTTGGCCAATCGGTTGACACCATACTCGAAGGAAGCTCCACGCTTGGTGGATTCTGATCAACCCCCGGTTCCTGGCCTGATTGCCAAACAATCCGACCGCCGACACCTCCATACCAACCCAGACGCACTGCAGCAACGAGGTAGTAGCTCGCAACGGTTGAGACATGGAGGCCAACCGAGTCCCCAGCCCTGACGCTGAAGGCGTCAGCCCAACCAACAATTTGGACAGGGTTCCGACAAAGAGGATCAATTTGCCAATTTGGCGTTCCAGGAAGCTGGTTTTCTGCGGCAATGCTCCAAGTTCCAAGTTGGGGCAGGTGTTGGGCTTGTCCAGACGTTGCCACGGGCGTTGCCACCAAGAGCGCCGCAGTCAGCAACATGACCTTGGTTCGACGCCGAGGCCGAGAGCGGATGGAGCGCCACGCGGTTACCTTCATCCGCCAAGAACCTTGACTTGAGAGGTGCCCGGGTCACCAATCCAGATACGTTGATTGTCGGTTGCCAATGAGTAGGGACTGGACAATCCACGTGTTGTGGTCATGAACTTTCCAGATTGTGCAGAAAATTCCCGAACAGCCGGGTCGCCAATACCAGCCAACCAGAGGTGATTCTTCACGAAGGCAAGTGCCGTCGGATGGAGGAATCCCGTCACGGAGGGAGTGACCTGCCATTTCACCGCAAGTGTTGTTGTCGAGAGGTCAACGAGGGCTGGTTGGCTGTAGATCTGGTTTGCTCCGAGGTAGCTGCCGCCACTTGAAGCAACCCAAAGATTCCCACCACTTGTTGCGAGAGCGCTTGGATGGTCGAACTTCCACTTTCCGCCCATGAGAATTCGAAGACATCGGCCAGTTCCGCTATCAAGTTCCGTGATGGATGACCCACCGGAATTGGCAATCCAAATGTGGTGACCGTCTCCAAGAACCGCAGTCGGGAGCGAGAAGGCACAAGTTGGTCCAGACACATTCCAGAGGACCGAGCCCCTTGTCGCACTGAAAACAGTCACTGAGTTGGATGACGTGTTCGTTACCCAGACGCGCGTCCCGTCCGAATAGACGCCCGAAGGGTTGTGCAACTGAGTTCCTGAAAGCACTCTGATCAACTTGGCAGTCATAGAGAGTTCGAAGAGTTGTCCAGATCCAGCCGCGAGGACCCAGAGATGCTGACCATCATCGGCAATTGAGGTGAGCGGAGACGTTGCGCGACTGCTGAGGTCGAGCGTGTGGAGAATTGTTCCAGACGCCGATCCAACTTCGACAACCTTGTCGACATTGCCATTCACAATCCACGTACCCGAAGGATCTGTTGCAAGGGCAACTGGATCACTCGCAGCTTCGTGTGGGCCGATACGACTTGGTAGGCCGGAAGATAGGTTGATCGCGAAGATTGCGCCGGTTGCGTTGCTCATCGCGAACAGTTGATTTGAAGATTGGAGAAGGCAAGTTATGAGGAGTGGGGAGGTGTTTTGTAGCGTGATCGTCTGGAGCACTGCACCAGTTCGCGGATCAAGTGACACAATTCGATTGTTGGTAGCGCTCGCCACCCAAATGGCGTTGGAAGACGCCACGAGCGCGGAAGGTTCATCGAACGAACGGGAACTTCCTGCGATGTTCATGAGAAGTGATTGATCAGAATTCGCGAAAGCAGAAATCGAATTCCCACTGAAATTCGCCACCCAAACTCCGCTACCAGATGTCGATATGGCGGAAGGCCCCGCCAAGGGATCCGAGGAGAGGGTTCCGAAGCCAATGTGCGGGTTCTGAAGCACCGAAGTAACGGTCGAAGTAGACATCGAGACGGTTGCCAGAGAACTCCGCAGGCTGTTTCCCATGTCCCCAGCCACGAAGAGTGATGTGCCGTCTGATGTCATGATCGATGGGGTCGAGACCTTTGACTGAGCATCCTGGACTGCAGAAACTGCTCCAGATGTCGCGTCAATTCGGAAGATTTTGTTCGAGTTCGAGTTATCGACCCAAACCGTCGAACCGGATGCGTGAAGGTCGCCAATCCAATCGGAAATTGCCACCGTAGGAACGACGACACGGAGAAGTTGCAATCCTGTTGACGCTGCAAGTTGTGTCACGTTCGGACCTCGTCCGGCTACCCAGACCGTTCCTCCGGTGCAGGCAATTCTCCTCGGTTTGTTGATGCCGATCGTTGCTCCGGAAAGGTGCCGATTGGTACGGCCGCTTGATGGGTCGAGAACTACGACGGAGTTCGCGACCGGATCGGTCACCCAGAGTGAGCCACCGCAAAGAACCATGTCGCTCGGGTGAGCGAGGTGTTGTCCGAAGAAGGTAACGGGAACAGGAGCTGAAGCCGATACGAGACTCCGCGTTTCGAAACGGTTCGGAACTCCACTGTTTCCCCACGAATGGTTTACAGGGGCGATAGAGGTCCCTAACGGAACGATGGCAGTAGCGCCGAGGGCAGCGTATGTGAAGAGACGTTTGGCGGGTCTCATCTCCAAGCCTTCCGTAAAGTGAACAAGCGCAACGATACCTTCGTTAGTCCCAATTACAAGTGCGTTACTCACTGACGTCTCAGCCAATCTCCGGAGGTGACCTAGTTGCGGAGCCTCGCTTTTCTACGCGCGCGATGTGAGACAGAGTCATTTGAATCTCTAAGAACCTGGGCACCGAGATGACAACATGGAGTTGACCCACTCTCCCGCGCACATTTTTCTAAGCCACTGATGCTGATTCAAAGTCGGCTGGTGAACGATACCCGAGACGCTTTTGGATTCGCTCAGGGTTGTAGAAGCCTTCGACGTAATCGAAGATCGCCGAGCGG
>CAIXCS010000158.1 GCA_903918025.1 uncultured Actinomycetes bacterium | reverse complement strand
TGGATCGGTGATCCAGAGATTGTTCGAAGGATCGATCGCTAGTTGTCCAGCTCCCCCACTGGGTCCCAGATCGTAGATTTTCGTCTGCACTCCACCTGGGGTGATCTTGTAGATGAACGAGTCCGCGGCAGCAGTTCCCGTTGGATCGACGACGCCCCCATCACCGACGTAGAGGTTCCCTTGAGCATCGAGCGCAAGCCCATTTGGATCATTGAACCCAGAACCAATACTCGACTGGGTATAGGTCGCACCGCTGGGCGTGAACTTGACGACCGTGCTGTGCGTTGGGCCAACTCCTGCGACGTAGATGTCACCCAGTGCGTCGATCGTCAACCCAGAAGATCCCGGGACTACCCCGGAAAGCAGCGTCGTCTCTCCACCTTTGGCACCGAAGCGCTTCAACAGCCCTGAATAGTCATCGACAAAGAGATTGCCGGAGTTGTCGACCGCAACGCAGCCAGGCCCATAGGGAGTGGCGATCTGTGTTGGAGCACCCACTCCCGAAAACGAGAGAATTCTCGAGTTGTAGAAGTCCGCCACGTCAAGGTTCCCAACGGAATCAACGTCCGCACATTGGGGGAAATTCAACCCCGTAGAGAGGAGGGTGGTCAGGTAGGCCGACTTCACTCCCGACCCGACCATTGGACTCGAGCCCGGACTCGACCCGACCGAATTCTTCGCGACAACGCTGAAGGTGTAGATGGTCCCATTGGTCAGGCCCGAAATGGTGCAGGACAAGTTGGTCGTCGTGCAGGAAATGGACCCGGGAAGAGCAGTTGCCGTATAGGAGGTTACGGCTGCACCGCCATCACTCGTTGGTGCGGTCCAGGTCAGTGTTGCCGAACCATTTCCTCCTGAAGCAAGAAGACTATTTGGCGCTGTTGGAACCGTCGCAGCCCGAGGCGCCAGAACCACACCTCCTGCTGAAGTCGTGGAAATCCCGAGGGTGAAGGAGAGCATGATGGCAAGAACTGCGAAAGGAGCTCGCAGTAGAGATCGACTGAACCCAGGAACAACTGCCGCGACAAAACCGCCTTTCGGCGCGTTGGCCGCTAGCGCCTTCCCCCTTCGTTGTGCTTGGTCATTCATTGCTTTGCCAATCAAAGGTTCGAGCGGGCTTCTCGAGCGATGTCCTACCCACGGTCCGAAGAAGAACCGCACTGAACGACGATACCGCGAGCGACCCTGAAGCAACCGTCGCGACCCTCAGGACAACTGAAAGAATGGCCAGCGTGAGCATCGAGGGCGGTTCCCACCGGCGTAGAGAACACTGGATACAACGCATTGGCGATTCGCTCTGCTCTTCAACCGAATTTCCACTGTCGACGTGGCTCTTTCCAACCAATCGAGAAGAAGTCTCGTGACGAGCGTTCAGGTTGCTCCAACGCTCTCTCAGGCGGTGCGAGACGAATTTCGCCGAATCTTGCACGGTCGACTTGAGGAACCAACAACCGTTGCCGTCAACGGCGTGCTCGTGACCATGGCCTGGTTCCTTCTTCCAACCAAGGTGAACAACGTTCTCTTCAATCTCCACAGCTCAATGGCGTTCGTACTCGTCCTCGCCGTGTGGATGTACTCCGATGTCCCCGCAACCAACGTCCTTGGACCCGATCCACTCAGGGCGACGTCGGCACTTGACGATGCAAAGGTTCTTCGCCGATTGCTGTTGGCGAAGACCATTGTGTTGTGGTGCCTCGTGACGCCGGCATGTGTTGCCGTCGCACTCATCAACGGAGTTCTGATGGAGGGTGTTGTTTCCACCTTGTACACGATCTTGTTGATAGCCATTGTTCCTTGGGGAGTTTTGCCAATTGCTGCGTGGCTTGGCATTGCCTATCCCTATTCGCCCATGACGCTCCGCTACCGATGGAAGCACCGAAAGTCACGTCGAACAATGGTATGGCGGTGGTTAACACTCATCACACTCCCCTATGGAGTGGTTCCCCTCGTTGGGTCCGCCATCATGGCGCCATCGCTTGTCCTTTGGCGAGTGCTGTCAACCGATGAGAACTACCAAAAGTTTCCCTATCGAAATCTCGGTTTCTCCGTCGCGCTTGCCTGCATCTGTGCGATCGCTTGCAGCGCAATTGGGTACCGGTTCGCTTTCACCATCGCCACAAAGCGACGAGCGCATATTTTGGAATTTCTCGCTGATCCGCCGAGGGGATAATCCAACCGCCGCGTCACGAGACGCTCTTCTGCAGACGCCCAGAGCGGATGACTCACGCCGACGTCTCAACCTCAATCAGGCGGACGCGAACTCATGGAGAGCTTTGCACTCATCTTCACTGCCTTGACGGCGCTCGTGGCTCCAGCCTGAAGAACAAACGCCACGATGAGCATGAGAACGGCGAGCACGCGAAGTTTGTGCGACCCGAGCATCAAAATGGCAAAGCGACCGAGAAGATAGGGCGGAGAACAAATGGTCGCCCCGACCGCTCCGCCAATGGCAGACGCCGTGATCTTGTCGCGAATCGAGTAATCCGACTTCACCCCAACAAGGCGAGCTGGGACAGAAACGTAAGAAACCATCATGATGCCGACAACGACGCTCAACGCGAGGGTGAACCACAACGTCCCCCATCGGTCGACGACAACAGTGGCAAAGCCGAGGGCGAAGCCAATCGCGTAGCCCCAGGAGAGAATTGTGCGGAGATGTTGCCTCGCCTTACCAAAAGCTGGTCGAATCTCGGGTTGTCCTCGAGTGGCAATTGCGAACGCAAACACGGCGTTCAAGTAAAACGTGGCAGCGGTGATTGTCGCTATGGCCAAGAGCAATGGTGCGAGAAGTGGCCCCCGCAGCACATGGAATTCCTTGCCGTAGAGCGCGTGAGCTCTCAAATCAATCATCGCTGCCCAGATCCACATCGCAGGCAAGACCTGCACCAGAGTGAGTCTCCAGTTCGTGAACAGCAACTTCACTCCCTGGAAGAGCATCACGAATGCACCGACAACGAGCGCTAATGGAGCGAGGTAACGGCTTCGCTGGCTGAGCGCCAAGATTGTCTCTTCAACCATTTGATCATCGCCAGAATTGATGGCGGCAACCATCTTTCGAATGAGCACACCGAGCCGTTGTTTTCGGCTTCGATCAGTTGCAGATTCTTCGTTTGGGACTTTCTGGGCGTCCGTCATCGCAATCTGAGATCCGATGAGGAGCTGGAAGTCTCCATTGAACAACTGTGCAATCTACGACTCGAGCCCATTCACGGTCAGAATACCCCTGCAAGAGATGGTGCCCAGGCTTGCAGGCTCCCCGCGTCACCAGGTAGGTCGTCACGTGAGAGCTCGTCTGCCCCTCTCGATCCGACACTTGCACCTCGTGGGCGAGGGGGGACTTGAACCCCCACGTCCTTTCGAACACTGGAACCTGAATCCAGCGCGTCTGCCTATTCCGCCACTCGCCCGAGTAGAGAATCGAGTCTACAACGCCCCACCCATCGCACTAAGACGAGCAAGGTGGTCCACCTGTTAGGGAATGAACTGTCCGTCATCACTGAAGAACGTAGAGTGTGCACATGGGACTCCAGCAGTTCGAGGAACGCCTCGGGCGTCTCATGGAGGGCACCTTGGCGAGACCGTTCCGGAAGAGTTTGCAGCCGGTTGATATTGCACGAAAGCTCACCCGTGAGATGGACCTCAATCGGCGCGTGGCAGCACGTGGTCTCCTCGCGCCGAATCACTTTGCAATCCATGTTTCTCCAGCCGACGGCGCTCGGTTTTCGAGTTTTGTGGATGCGCTCGCACGAGAACTCGTCACGACAGCCAAAGAGCATGCGGCAACCGAGAGTTACTCCTTCATGGGCAACGTCGCCGTTGAGTTCTTTGAAGACCTCGATCTCAAAGCGGGCAATTGTGATGTCGAAGGCACTTTCGCAGAGATCACGGTCCACGCGTCACTTCTCGATGCCTCAGGTGGGCGCCACAGCATTGGGGAGGACCCTTTCGTCATTGGTCGACTTCAAGGATGTGATCTCGTCCTGGGTGATACCAACGTTTCTCGACGCCACGTAACGATTACGAAGATTGGTGATCGATATGTTGCAACGGACCTTCAATCAACCAATGGAACCTTGGTCAATGGGAAGAAGATCACCGAGATTGCGCTCTCGAATAACGACGAACTTACGGTTGGTTCGACCAAGTTGACTATTGAGATCGCGTGAGCAGTCTTCAAGTCAGCACACTCGTCGCTACGAATTACACCGGTTGGATCCGCCCTATTCAGGTCTTCATTCTCCTGTTCGTGTTCATTTTCTTCCTTCGGGTGATCCGCGCAATTCTCGTTGAAGCAAAACCTCCAATTAGAGAGAAGAAGCAAGGACGCGTAGCGGCCACGAGTGGCACCAAAAAACAGTGGCTGTATCTCACCGTCAAAGAGCCGGAAGACGCTGCTGGAGAGCGGTTTCCCCTCAATGGCCCACTTACGATCGGCCGCTCTGCTGAGTGTGATGTGAATCTTGCCTACGACCAATTCGCGAGTGTGAAACATGCGCAGCTCTCTCGAAGCGGTGACGCCGTAGTGATCGACGATCTTGGATCAACCAACGGCGTCTGGGTTAATGACGAGCGGATTGAAGGATCCACCAAGGTGAAGAGGGGCGACCGGATACAGGTCGGTGAGACGATCTTCGAGGTCAGCAGATGATCTTGTTTCGTTCGGCTTCGGTTAGCCACTCCGGCATGGTCCGGTCAGTCAATCAGGACACCGCCTTTGAATCCATGGTGCTTTGTGCAGTTGCCGATGGCATGGGCGGAGCGGCAGCTGGCGATGTTGCCAGCAGAATCGCCATCGAAACGCTGGTGAAGGATTTTTCAACCGGCAGCCCGACGGTCGAGGCACTCCAACGGGGAATTGAAACGGCAAACAGTGCGGTCTACCTCGCCAGCCTCAACGACATTTCCTACGCGGGAATGGGAACGACCTTGACGGCTATGGCTCCGGTCGCTGGACCAGAAGGTGATCGTGTTGCCATTGCTCATGTCGGAGACTCCCGCTGCTACCTCTTTGCCAATGGGCAACTCCGCCAGTTGACCAATGACCACTCGGTCGCGAGCGAGTTGGTTCGACATGGCGAACTCACCCCAGCAGCTGCTGCTCGACACCCCCAGCGCCACATGCTGACGAGAGCTCTGGGCGTGGATCCAAACGTTGACGTTGAGATCCTTCTCCTGCCCCTCGCAGCGGGTGACCGACTCCTGCTCTGCAGCGACGGTCTCTCGAATGAGGTGACCGCAGAACGAATTTCAGCAATTCTCGGAATTGAACCTGACCCAACGCTCGCGGCCAACGCGCTCGTCAGCGAAGCAAATGAGCACGGTGCCCGTGACAATGTCACCGTCCTCTTGGTCGATGTACTCGTCGGTGACGAAGGAGCAGAGACTCGCGACCTTGACGCGCTTGCACCCATTGCGACTGACGTGCCTCTGGTTGAGGACGTCAACGACCTCACGGGATCCGTGCCCGCTTTCGGGGCAATGGCTGCCGGAGGCGCACTCGCAACGACAATTGTTGATGCGGTAGGCAACGATGCAAACTCGCAAGTCCCGACGCCAGCAGGCGCGGAACGAGAAGCGAAGCACCGAGCCGCGGTCGCTGCGGCGACTGCGAGCGGCAGTGCCGTTGAGGCGTCAATCCGGCGCCCTCGCCTCATCACCCTACGTACGCTTGCATTCCTACTCTTGGTCGTGGGTCTCGCCTATGGGGGCTACCGCTTCGTTGGCTGGTTCGCAACAACCCAGTACTTCGTCTCAACCGACGGGACTCACCTCACCATTCTTCAAGGCCAACCCGGAGGAACCCTTTGGGTCTCGCCGGTTCTCGTCGAAACAACCTCAACCACAACGAAACAAATTCTTCAGTCACGCCTTCGGGACATCCAAAGTGGCGTGCCAGAGCCTTCACTCAAAGCCGCCCACTCCTTCATTGCAAATCTCAAGGAGGAATACCAGGCCGCCATCAACCCAGGGGCAAGTTTGCCGACAACCACGACCACCTATGCCTGGGTTCCTCAAACATTTGCAACAACAACGGTACCGACCTCGACCATCTCGACCGTTGCCACAACAACGACGATCCCAACCACGATCGCAACGACGGTCCCAACCACGACGGTGCCAACAACCGTCCCTGTGGGATAGCCATGGGGCGCCGAATCCAAGCTCTTGCAATCGTTATGTCGCTGCTGTTTCTTTTGGTGATCATTCAATTGGTCAACATCCAGGTGGTTCGAGCTCCAGAACTCAATGCTTCGTCGTATAACCCACGTGCCGTAACCAATGAACTGATGAACCCAAGAGGAGAAATCCTTTCAAGTACCGGTGGAGTACTCGCCACCTCAACCAAGTTGCCGAGCGGCGTCTACCAGCGGATCTACCCCTTTGGGTACTTGGCATCTCAGATCGTCGGCATTGATTCGCCCGTCTATGGCCGCTACGGACTCGAAGGTTCGTATAACAGCCACCTCAAAGCGCACGCGCTGGAACCGCAGAGCCTCGGACAACTCCTCATGCCCGTTCGTGGCACGGACACCATCACGACGACACTTTCGACTGATCTCCAGCGTCTGGCTGCCAAACAACTTGCCGGCAGAGATGGTGCAGTGGTCGTTCTTGACCCTCGAAATGGTGCGGTGTTGTCGATGTACTCCAACCCCACCTACAACCCGTCACCGCTCGTCTCGCAGGACCGGGCAATTGAGGCAGCAGCTTGGAAGGCTGCAACGTGTCGCACCTGCAACGTTCACCACTTTTCAGCCCTTGCTTCGCTCGCGTATCAGTACACGTTTGCGCCGGGATCGACCTCGAAGGTCTTGACGTCTGCCGCTGCGTTCGAACTCGACCCGTCATTGGTCAACAAGGTTTACCCCTACACGACAGCGCTCTACATTCCGCAGACAACCAAGCAACTCCATAACTTTGGCTTCGGTGGATGTGGTGGAACCCTTGCCTCAATGCTCCCGCCATCTTGCGACACCGGGTTCGCCAACATGGGCCTCGACCTTGGGGCGCACAACCTTGCGACTGAAGCGCAAGCCTTTGGCTACAACCAGCCCTCCCCGTTGGACCTACCTGGAGTTGCAACTTCAGCATTTCCTACCGAAGCGGAACTCACCAATAACCCTCCCTCACAGGCCTACTCAGCAATTGGACAGCAAAACGTGAGTGCAACGGCTCTTCAAAATGCCCTCATTGCGGCTGGTGTAGCCAACGGTGGCGTCGTCATGGGGCCACATCTCGTCAGCCAAATTCGCGATCAGAATGGAAATTCGGTCTACCACTGGAAGCCGAAGCCATGGTCAACCGCAATGACCAAGGCAAACTCACTCACCCTGACAGGGATCATGGAGAACGTGGCGAGTTACGGCACCGCTGCAGGGGTGTTCCCGGGTTACCTCAATGTCGCGGCAAAGACCGGTACTGCTCAAGTTGGGTATCCGGTGATCACCAATACCCATGACTGGCTCATCGCCTTCGGACCGAATCCCAACCCGACGGTTGCCATTGCCGTTGTGCTGCCCTTTCAACCAATTTCCGCAACTGGAGCGGCAGTCGCCGGCCCGGTGATTCGCTGCATGATGCTCGGAGCAATCGCCTATCAACAGCACCAACCAGTGACCAACACGTCAGCCACGTGCCCATCGTGATCCCGGTGGCGTACCCGTGTGCTCCTGACGCGATGGCGTGTCGTAGGCTCATTCTCTGATGGAACCAGTCGCACAACCTCGAGTTTTCTCTGAGCGCTACGAGCTCACCCACCTAATCGCGCGAGGTGGCATGGCTCAGGTGTACCTGGCTCACGACCGACTGCTTGATCGCCCAGTTGCCCTCAAGGTGCTGTTCCCTGAACTCAGTGTCGATCTTGCATTTGTTGAGCGTTTCCGACGCGAAGCGCAAGCTGCGGCAAACCTCGCGCACCCAAATATCGTTCAGGTCTTTGACTGGGGTGAGGACCAGGGTTCGTACTTCATTGTGATGGAGTACGTCGAAGGTCGATCGCTGTCGACCATGCTCCGACAGTCAACTCGACTCCACCCAACTGAAGCCGCCGGCATTGCGGCGAAAGTCGCCGCTGGACTTGCCTATGCCCATCGTCGAGGTGTTGTGCACCGTGATGTGAAGCCAGGGAACATCCTGCTCACCGCCTCTGGCGAGGTAAAGGTCACTGACTTCGGCATCGCTCGCGCCGTCAACACCGAGGACAACTTGACCCAAGCTGGCTCCGTCATGGGCACTGCTGCCTATTTCAGCCCTGAGCAAGCAGAAGGCCTTACTGTCGACGCTCGGAGCGATCTCTACTCCCTTGGCGTCGTGCTGTTTGAGATGGTGACGGGCCGCACCCCATTTCTCGGAGAGTCACCCGTCGTCGTCGCGTCAAAGCATGTGCGAGAAACGGCACCTCTTGCTCGTGAGGTGAACCCGAGTGTTCCCGTTGCCCTCGAAGCCATCATTGCCATGGCAATGGCCAAGTCCCCCTCGGATCGCTATCAGTCAGCTGAAGACTTCCGCAATGACCTCCTTCGATTCAGCGAAGGTCAACCGGTCATCGCAGAGACTCGCGCGTTATCGCTCGTTCCAACTGGTGAGGTGGCGGC